>CAZZZW010000301.1:0-5483 GCA_964658795.1 Phormidium nigroviride PCC 7112 | reverse complement strand
GAAAAGCCAGGCAGAGCACAGCCGGCGCACCGATCAACAACGGCGCGCCCCGGCCACCGACCGGACGCTCGGAACGGCTCGGCGCTCTCAGGGCTTTGCGAACCCGTCGGCGGTCAGCACGGTTTGCCCCGCGCCGGAAAGGATGAAGTCGACGAACGCCTTGGCCGCCATCGGATTCGGCGCCTTGGTCAGGGCGGCGATCGGGTATTCGGTCGAAGCGTTGACATCGGCGGGAATGGCGATGCCCTTGACCCTGCTGCCGGCCGCCCGCACGTCGGTCACATAGACCACGCCGGCGTCCACCGCGTCGGTCTCGACCTTGGTCAGGGTGGACTTGACGTCGGCCTCCTCGGTCACCGGCTTGACGGTGATCTTGGCGTTGCTGAACACCTTCAGGGCCGTCGAACCGCAGGGCACCTGGGACTGGCAGAGCGCGACCTTGACGCTCGACCTGGCCAGGTCGGACACCTGCGTGATGCCGGCCGGGTTGCTCGGCGGCACCGCGATCTCCATCATGTTGGTCGCGAAGGTGGCGCCGGCCGTGGCTCCGCCCTGGTCGATCACCTGCTGCAGGTTCTTGGTCGAGGCCGAGGCGAACACATCGACCGGCGCGCCACCGTTGATCTGGGTGGCCAGAGCCGAACTGGCCCCGTAGCTGACCTTGACCGTCACGTCCGGGTTGGCCTGCTCGAACTGCGTGATCAGCGTGTTGAACGCCTCGGTCAGCGATGCCGCGGCGAGCACGGTGATGCTGCCACTGACCCCGGACGGCGTCGGCGAGGCGGACGTACTCGGGCTCGTGCTGACGGACGCGCCGGCACCGGTCTTGGCCTTCGACGAACTGCAGCCGGCCGTGAGCGAAGCCATCGAGGCCAGGCCGACGGCAATGACAACGAGGTGTTTCTTCAAGACACGGCTCCGGGGTCAGGAGTGGACAGGACGCAATCCGCTCAGGGAACGTCGATCACGACGTTGGTGGCTTTGACCGTGGCCACGGCCAGGCTGCCGGGCTGCAGGCCGAGGTCATCGGCGGCCTCCCGGCTCATCAGTGACACCACTCGGAACGGTCCGCATTGCAGATCGACCTGAGCCATCACGGTGTCGCGAACGACCCGCGTGACCAGGCCGACCAGGTGGTTGCGGGCCGAGGTTCCCCCGATGGCTGGTGCGGACGGTGCCCCGGCTTGTGCAGAAGCGAACTCGGCCAGGACCGCCCCGTCGATCACCTGCCGACCGTTCTCGGTGGCCGTCGCCAGTCGGCCGGCCTCGGCCCAGCGGCGCACGGTGTCGTCACTGACGCCGAGCAGCTGGGCCGCCTCGCGAATTCGGTAGGACGGCATACCGGCAGCGTATCCGCAATCGCGGCGTTGTAGCCATTGCGACTGCCGTAGCCGCGGCCACACTCAGCAGTTACGGCCGCAACCCGGTCAGCATGGGCCGGTCGGCGGATCAGCCGCGAGACGTAGGGATCAGGGACGAAGCCCGGCCAGCACCGTGTCCACGCAGAATTCCAGCCGTTCGTGGGTCGGCAGTGGCTGGTGCGTGAAGGCGGCAGCCAGGATCGGCGACACCAACATCTCGTGCACCGCGCGCAGTTCGACATCGGCCCGGATCAGGCCCTCGTCCACGCCACGCTGCAGCACGTCGAGCATCACCCGGGTCCGCGGCGCGATCAACCGCTCTCGGAACTGGTGATACAGCTCCGGCCGATCCCAGCCGTCGACCGAGACGCGATGCATCAGCCGCCCGTGGACGCCGTTGACCCACTGGGCCCGGACGTGATCGAGCAGGTAGATCAGATCTGTCCGTACGTCCCGGCCCGGTGGCTCGGCGAGTGGCCCCTTGAGCCGGGACAACGCATCGAGTACCAGTTCGTCCTTGCCCGGCCAGCGTCGATAGACCGTGGTCTTGGCGACGCCGGCCTGGGACGCGATCGCCTCGATCGACAACCCGAGGTAGCCGTGGTCGGCCAGCAGGTCGATGGTGGCGTCGATGATCGCCCGCTCCACCTGCTCACTGCGCGGGCGGCCGAGCCGGGTCACGCGGACTCGCCACCGACCAGTTCGGTCGCCGGGATCTCACCGCTGTCGTGCGTACCGGCCTCGTGGTGGCCGAGCGGCTTTCGCTCCCGGCCGGGCAGGAAGCTGAACGCGATGATCGAACCGAGCAGCGCGAATCCGGCCGCGAAGAAGGAGGTCAGGTTCATCGCCTTCACGAACGAGTCCTTGGACTGCTGCAGGAAGTCGAGGACGGCGGCCTTGCCCTGGGCCTGTTGCTGCGCGGTCGGCTGCTGGGAAGCCGGGGTGGCAGCGATCCGGTCGCCGATGACCTTGTTGATCGAGCCGATGTATTCCAGAGCGGCACCGATCGATTCCGATGTGTCCTTGTGCACCAGCGGGGCGACCTGCTGCGCGGCCGGCAGCTTCTGCACCACGGCGGCCGGCTGGTCGAGCTTCTGTGCCAGCTGGGCCGGCGTGCTCTCGCCCAGGTGGCTGCGGAACACCACCGCCAGGATGGAGCCGAGCACCGCGACGCCCAGGGCACCGGCCACCTGCCGCACGGTGTTGTTCACTGCCGAACCGGCGCCCGCCTTCTCTCGCGGCACCGCGCTCATGATCGCGGTGGTGGCCGGGGCCATCGTGATCCCCAGGCCGAAGCCGAGGAAGAACATCAGCACCTCGATCATCCACTGCGGGGTGGACTGCTTGGCGAAGCCATAACCGGACATGCTGGCCGTGACCAGCAGCAGTCCGACCCCGGTGACCGAGCGGGTGCCGAAACGACCGGTCAGCCGGGAGGACTGCGGCGCACCGATCATCTGCCCGGCCGCGACCGCGATCAGCGCGACACCGGCGGCCAGCGGGGTGTAACCACGGATCGCCTGCAGGAAGTACGCCAAGTAGAAGGTCGCCCCCTGCAAGGCGAAGAAGGCCAGCGCGATGACCAATCCACCCGAGGCGAACTGCCGGTTCTTGAACAGGCTCATGTCGATCGTCGGATGGCTGCTGCGTCGTTCCAGCACGACGAACACGACCATCAGCACGACGCCGAGCACGATTGCACCGAGACTGTTCCACGCCAGCCAGTCGTTGCTGTTGCCGCCCTCGATGATCCCGTAGACGAGTACCCCCAGGCCGATCATCGACAGCACGATGCCGGTCGGATCCAGGTGCCCGGGGCGAGGATCCTTGGAATCCGGGACGACCATGATGATGGCGAGCACGCCGACCACGACGAGCGGGACGTTGACCAGGAAGACCGAGCCCCACCAGAAGTACTTCAGCAGTGCGCCGCCGGCCAGGGGGCCGATCGCGATGCCGAGTCCGGCCGCGCCGGCCCAGATGCCGATGGCCTTACCGCGTTCCTCGGGTTCGAATACGTTCTGGATGATCGACAGGGTCTGTGGTTGGACCGCGGCCGCACCGATACCCATCAGGCCGCGGAAGATGATCAGCTCGGTCGGGTTCTGGGCGAACGCGGTCAGCGCCGACATCGCCCCGAACATCAGCAGGCCACCGACCAGCAGTCGCTTCCGGCCGAGTCGGTCACCGAGCACGCCGAACGGGATCAACAGCCCGGCGAAGACCAAGGAATAGGAGTCGACGGCCCACTGCATCTGGCTCTGGGAGGCGGCGAGGTCCTGCTGGATCGTCTTCAACGCGACGTTGAGGATCGTGTTGTCCAGGATGACGACCAGCAGGCAGACGACGAGTACGCCGAGGATGGCCCATCGCCGGCGCTGGATGGTTTCGGTGTCCATGAAGGCTGTTCCCCGATCGAACGACATTTTCCGCTACGAGCGCGTAGCGCAACCGCCAGTCAAGCAGCCCGCTTTTCGATACGCAAACGACGCGTAAGTCTGCGTGACCGGCGCCTCAGTGTCAGCTCAGCAGGATGACGTCGACGTCCTCGCCCGCCATCGGCTGCGCACCGTCGGGCACCCGGACCAGTGCGTTCGCGTTGGCCGTGGCCGACAGCTGATGCGAGTCCTGGCGAGCAACCGGGCGCACGTGCAATCGGCCGTCGGCGCCGAACCGGGCGTCGGCACGAAGGTAGGCGGTACGCCCGTCACGGTGCGACGGCTCGAAGTCGACGTCGGCGATTGCCCTTATCTCTTCGGGTAGAACCTGCACGTGACCCAGCATGCGCCGCAACACCGGCGCGGCCACCAGGGTGAAACTGACCAGCGACGACACCGGGTTGCCGGGTAGGCCGAGCAGCATCGTCGGCCCGTCCAGCACGCCGTAGGCGAACGGCTTGGCCGGCCGGATCGCCAGCTGCAGCCAGTTCAGCCGGCCCAGTCGGTCCAGCACCGCCTTGATCGGATCGGCATCGCCCATCGAGACACCGCCCGAGGTGATGATCACGTCGCATTCGCCGACCGCTCGGCCCAGCCGGGACTGCAGGGCGGCCAGGTCGTCACCGGCCACGCCGAGGTCGATCGGTTGGCAATTCAGCTTGCGAACCAAGGACATCAGCATCGCGCGATTGGACTCATAGATCTCCCCCGGCCGCAACGGCCGGTCCTCGGTGACCAGCTCGTCACCGGTCACCAGCACGCCGACCCGTAGCCGGGGAAAGACCCGGGCCCGGTGGACGCCGATACTGGCCAGCACGCCCAGGTGCGCGGCCCCGAGGACGGTACCGGCGGCGAAGACCAGCTGGCCGCGAGCCACATCGCCGGCCGCGCGGCGAACCCCGGCGCCGAGCCGCGGCTGGGTGTACAACTCGATCTCGTCGCCGGCCATCGCTTGAGAATCCTGTTGCGTGGCCGAGCTGTTCTCGACCATGACCACGACATCGGCACCGGCCGGCAACGGGGCGCCGGTCATCACCTTCCAGGCTTGGCCGGGTCCGATCGGCCGGTCGGCGACCTGGCCGGCCAGCACCGATCCGAGCACCTCGAATCGGGCCGGACGGTCGCGATCGGCTCCGGTCAGCTCGTGCCACCGCACGGCGTAGCCGTCCAGGCTGCTGTTGTCGAACGGGGGCACGTCGGTGGCCGCCACGACGTCGTCGGCCAGCACACAGTCGAGGGCGTCGAAGCTGTGCACTTCGACCGGCTCCACCACGGGACAGGCCGCGAGCAGCTGCTGACGGGCCAGGTCGAGCTCGATCATGCTGGCCACTGTAGTGGGCCATGAACCCGGTCAGTTCGTCTAGTTTCCTGGACGATCGTCTATTTTTCGCCGCCGGTGATCGCCCGAGCCCATCCCGCTCGTTGTCACGCTCAGTAGCAATCCCGACTACGGAGAGATGCCATGCCCGAGGCGGTGACGCAGGTCCGGTGGGAACGCCGGTTGCTGCTGCTTGCCCTGGGCGTCGGCGCACTCTGGCTGATCGGACTGCTCGGTCACGGCGCCCAGGCTCAGGCCGATCCGCTGTCGCCCGGAGCAGCCCCGGCCCCTCGTCCGGCGGTATCGGCGATGGTGCCGAAAACCGTTCCGCAGCCGGTCGCGCCCGTGGTCACGAACCCCGTGGTC
>CAZZZW010000300.1:0-5487 GCA_964658795.1 Phormidium nigroviride PCC 7112 | reverse complement strand
CATACATACCCGGGGCATACATACACATAGACCGACGAAGCGGCTATGGTCGGGTTAGCGTCATCAGCACCATTTTCCCGGTTACGGCGGCCCTCCGCCCGAAGTTCCGCGCGACTGGAAGGAGCGCAAGAGATCGTCGTCCGGCCTGCTTGCGGGCAGCTCGCCGACAACCTCTGACTAGGTGCGATGAAGCGATTTCCTCTGGCCGATCCCGGTGAACCAGATTGCCGATCAGCCAACCGATACCTGCTCTGGCTCGCCGGGCGGCAGTGGCCCTCGGTCGCCCTCGGTGCCGGGTGGGGCGTGATCTGGATGGTGTGCCTGTCGCTGTTGCCGGCCGTCATCGGCCGGGCCGTCGGATCCGGGATCGCCACCCACGACAGCGCCGCGCTCCTGCGATGGAGCCTGATCGCCTTGCTGCTGTCGTTGTCGGTGACCGTCGCCGGCGTCTTCCGTCACCGCAACTCGATGGCCAACATCTATGCCGCGGACTTTCGCACCATCCAGGTCGTCACCCGGCAGATCCCCCGGCTCGGGGCGTCCTTGCCGTTACTGACCTCGGGCGGTGAGGTGGTCACGATCGGTGCGGCCGACATCGATTCGATCACCGCCGGGTTCCAGAACCTTCCGATCGCGGCCGGTGCGGTGGCGGCCGTCATCGTGGTCGCAGCGATCATGTTCACCGCCTCGATCCCGTTGGGTCTGGTGGTCGTGATCGGGGTTCCCCTGCTCATGGCCGGCACCGCGGTCCTGACCCGGGCGCTGAAGATCCAACAGACCCGGTACCGCAACCTGCAGGCCGATCTGACCACCCAGGCCACCGACATCGCCACCGGCCTGCGCGTGCTGCGTGGGATCGGCGGTGAGCAGGTCTTCGCCGACCGGTACCGCCGGCTGTCGCAGGACGTCCGCCTGACCGGGAACCGCATCGCGCGCATCGAGGCCGGCTTCGACGCCGGGCAGGTGTTCGCACCAGGGCTGCTCGCAGTCGGGGTGACCTGGCTGGCGGCCACGTTCGCGGTTCGGCACCAGATCTCGGTGGGCGCGATGGTCGCGTTCTACGGCTACGCCACCTTTCTCACCTTGCCGCTGTCGATCCTGGTCCAAGTGGTGAACGTGATGACCGGGGCCCACGTCTCAGCCGGCCGGATCGCCGGCTTCCTGCGACTCGAACCGGTGATCGACGACCGACGGGCCGGTACCCCGGCCGCGCTCGACTCGGCCGCTGCACCAGCCACAGCACCAGTGTTGGCCGACGACGAGTCCGGCCTGGTCGTCCCGCCGTCCGGACTGCTGGCCGTGGTGTGTACCCGGGCCGGCGATGCCGAGCGACTCGGCGAACGGCTGGCCCGCTTCGCCGACACCGGCCGGCCGAGCCTGGGCGGAGTCCCGCTGTCCGAGCTGCCCCGGTTCGAG
The DNA here is from genome assembly GCA_964658795.1 of Phormidium nigroviride PCC 7112. Taxonomy (GTDB): domain Bacteria; phylum Actinomycetota; class Actinomycetes; order Mycobacteriales; family Jatrophihabitantaceae; genus Jatrophihabitans_A. The sequence goes on along the minus strand of CAZZZW010000300.1, from coordinate 4,071 downwards.
CTGCGCCGCCGGATACTGCTCGTGCGCAACGAGGATCGCCTGTTTCGTGGCCGGCTTCGGACCGTGTTGACCCCGCCCGGAGCGGAGGCGCGCCCCGACGTGCTGGCCCGGGCCATCCATACCGCCGCGGCCGAGGACATCGTGGACCAGCTGCCCGACGGCCTGGACGAGGTGCTGCCGGACGGGGCGAGGAACCTCTCCAGCGGCCAGCAACAGCGGCTGCGACTGGCCCGGGCGCTGGCCGCGGAACCGGAGCGGATGATCCTGATCGAACCCACCAATCTGCTCGACGCGCACACCGAGGCGCTGGTGGCCGAGCGGCTGGTCGCACATCGGGCCGGCCGGTCGAGCGTGCTGTTCGCGGCCAGCTCGGTGTTGCTGGACCGGGCCGATTGCGTGGCCCTGGTGGTCGACGGCCGGGTCACCGCGCTGGGCAGCCATCGCCACCTGCAGGCCGAATCGCCGGTCTACCGCGCGGTCGTGGATCGGGGTGAGGCATGACCGTCCGGCCATTACCCATCGCCGATCGGGCGGCGGTGCGACGCTACGCAATCACGTTGCTGCGCCGGCACCCCTGGCCGGTGCTGCGCACCATCGGGCTGTACACGCTGGCCGCGGCGGTGGGACTGGCCGCGCCCCGGCTGCTGGGCGACATCGTGCAGGACGTGGTCACCGGCACCACGACCGGTCACATCGCCACCCTGGCCGGCACGCTGCTCGGTTTCGTCCTGCTCCAGGCCGTGCTGATCAGCGGCGCCACGCTGCAGGGTGGCGTCCTGAACCAGACGCTGCTCAGCGAGATCCGGCAGGAGTTCGTCGGCCGGGTCCTGGATCTGCCGCTGTCCACGGCCGAGGAATCCGGCTCGGGCGACCTGATCGCCCGGGCCTCCCGCGACGTCGATTCCCTGGCCCGCACTGCCCAATATGCGATGCCGGCCATCCTGACCGCAACCTTCACCGTGGTCCTGACCGCCATCGGCATCGTCGTCACCAGCCCGGCCCTGTCGGTCGTCGTCGTGGTCGGGATCCCCCCGGTCGTGCTGGCTACCCGCTGGTACCTGCGCCGGTCGGAGTCGGCCTACCTCGCCTACAGCGCCGCCCGGGCCGAGGTCACCGAGGAGTTGAACGCCTCGATCGCCGGCGCGGCCACCATCGAGGCCTACCGGCTGCAGGAACGACGGATCGAGGCCGGTGACGAATCGGTCGGGGCCACGTTCGCCGCCGACCTCGGCACCCTACGGCTGCGAACGGTGTACATCCCCAGCACCGAACTGGGCTACCGGCTGCTTCCGATGATCACGGCCCTGCTGCTGGGCGGCTACTTCTACGACCAGGGCTGGGTGAGCCTGAGCGCGGCGACGGCCGTGGTGCTCTACACCCAGCAGGTGGTGAACCCGATCGCCTCGGCCCGGGACTATCTGACCACCGTCCAGACCAGCATGGCCGCCCTGGCCCGGCTGCTCGGCGTCGCCGAGGTGCCTTCCGATCGAGAAACCACCACCACGACCGTGCAATCACCGCGCCGGCTCGAGGTCGACCGGGTCAGCTTCGCCTACGCCGCCGGTGGCCGCGAGGTGCTGCACGGCATCGACCTCGCGGTCGTCCCGGGCGAGCGGCTGGCCATCGTCGGACCGTCCGGGGCGGGTAAATCGACCCTCGGTCGGCTGCTGGCCGGCATCCACGCGCCCAGTTCCGGCACGGTCTGCCTGGGCGGCGCGTCGCTGACCGGCCTACCGCTGGAACGGCTGCGGGCCGAGGTCGCCCTGGTGACCCAGGATCAGCACGTGTTCTCGGGCACGCTGCGACAGAACCTGGAGCTGGGCGCCCGCCAGGGCCGGGAGCCGGACGACCGGACGCTGCTGGCGGCCATCGCCGCCGTCGGTGCCGCGGGCTGGGTCGACCAACTCCAGGCTGGGCTCGACACCCTGATCGGCTCCGGCCACACCCGATTGGATCCGACCCAGGCGCAGCAGCTGGCCCTGGCCCGGCTGCTCGTCGCCGACCCGAACGTGGTCGTGCTGGACGAGGCGACCTCGCTGCTCGACCCCGGGTCGGCCCGCGAGCTCGAACGCTCGCTCAATGCGGTACTGGCCGGACGGACCGTCATCGCGATCGCGCACCGGCTACACACCGCCCATGACGCCGACCGGGTGGCCGTGGTCGAGGAGGGCCGGATCACCGAGATCGGCTCGCACGAGGACCTGATCGCCGCCGACGGCGCGTACGCCCGGCTGTGGGCCTCCTGGCACAGCCGCTCGACCACACCCCTACCTCCGTGACCGGAAACCTCGGCACTGATCCACGACCGACGAAGGAGAGCACATGAAACCCGACTATGACGTCATCATCGCCGGCGGCGGCCCGGCCGGTTCGACCTTGGCGGCCTATCTGGCCAAGGCCGACCTGTCCGTGCTGGTCGTCGAGGGCGAGCACTTTCCGCGCCCGCACGTCGGCGAGTCACTGGTGCCCTCGACCACGCGGGTGTTGCTCGAGACCGGGGCCATGGCCAGCGTCGAGACCGCCGGCTTTCCCAAGAAGTACGGTGCGGCCTGGACCTCGGTGCACCAGGGTCCGACGATCGGCGGGGCGGCCGGCACCACCTGGCTGGGCGAGGCCGACGTGCTGTTCAGCGAGCGGGATCAGGAAGGCGTCGACCGCGATCACACCTACCACGTCGACCGGGCCAAGTTCGACGACCTGCTGCTGGCGAACGCCAAGCGCTGTGGGGCCCAGGTCGTGATGGGCGGCCGGGTCCTGAACGTCGACTTCGACGACCCCTCCCAGGTGTCGGTCAACTGCCGGGTGGCCGATGGCGAGGTCACGTTCTCCGCGGCGATGTTCGTCGATGCCTCCGGCCGGCAGACGCTGCTCGGCCGGCAGCTGCGGTTGAAGGATCCGGACCCGGTCTTCGACCAGTACGTCGTGCACGCCTGGTTCGACGGGCTGGACCGCACCGCCCTGGCCTCCAGCCCGGAGAAGACCGACTACATCTACGTGCACTTCCTGCCGGTGAACGACACCTGGGTGTGGCAGATCCCCATCACCGACACCATCACCAGCGTCGGCGTCGTGACCCAGAAGCACCGGTTCGCCGAGGCCAACATCGATCGGGACAAGTTCTTCTGGGACATGCTCGAATGCCGGCCCGATCTGCGGGAGGCGCTGCTGCAGACCGAGCAGGTCCGCCCGTTCAAGGTCGAGGCGGACTACAGCTACGCGATGCGCCAGATCTGCGGGGACCGCTTCGTCATGATCGGGGACGCGGCGCGGTTCGTCGACCCGATCTTCTCCAGCGGCGTCAGCATCGCGCTCAACAGCGCGCGGTTCGCCAGCTACGACATCATCGCCGCGTTCTCCGCCGGCGACTTCGGGCACGACAGCTTCCGGTCCTACGAGGCGGCCATGCGTAACGGCGGACGGAACTGGTACAACTTCATCACCTTGTATTATCGGCTGAATATCCTTTTCACCACGTTCATCCAGGACCCTCGCTATCGCCTCGACGTCATCCGTCTGCTGCAGGGCGATGTCTGGTCGGCCGAGGAACCCGAGGTGCTCCGGCAGATGCGCGAGACGGTCACCGCGGTCGAGAACGACCCCTCGCACCTGTGGCATCCCTATCTGGGCAGCCTGCGAGCGCCGTCCCTGGAGCCGACGTTCTGACGGTTCAGCCGCTCGCCGGCAGAGGAGGGCTGGATGCATTTCGACCTGACCGCTGACCAGCACCGGCTGACCGACCGGATGCGGCTGCTCGGCCGCGAGCTGCCCTCGCGCGAGGAGGCCGCCACCCGCGTGGACTGGGCCCGGGCCGGCACACAGGGCCTGACCGGCCTCTGCCTGCCGGTCGAGCACGGTGGCGGTGGGCTCGGTGCGCTGGACACGGCGCTCGCGCTCGAGGCCTTCTGCGACGGTGGCGGAGATGCCGGCTTCGCCTTCGGCGTCGCTGCGCATCTGCTGGCTTGCGGCATCGTGCTGGCCGAGCACGCCCAGACGTCGACGCAGGCCGAACTGCTGCCCGGCCTGGCGGACGGCACCATGATCGCGGCCAATGCCATGACCGAGGAGGGTGCG
>CAZZZW010000299.1:0-5488 GCA_964658795.1 Phormidium nigroviride PCC 7112 | reverse complement strand
GGTGAGCGTCACGCTGCCGGCCGCGATCGAACGACTCCCCGACATCGGCGGCGGTCTCAACCCGGCGCTGGCGGCCGCGGCGGCCGATCTGACCCGCCGGCATCCCGAGGACGGCGTGGTCGCGCTGGTCGGTGACCTGCCGGCGCTGCGCCCGGCCGATCTGCTGCAGGCCCTGAGCCGGGCCAGCGGCCACGACCGGAGTTTCGTCCGGGACCGGGCCGGCACCGGCACCACCTTGCTGGCCGCAGCGGCCGGCGTCGAGTTGGATCCGCGGTTCGGCGAAGGCTCGGCCCAGGCGCACGCCGATTCCGGCGCGGTCGAACTGGAGGTGGCCATCTCGCTGCGATCCGACGTGGACACCCCGGAGGATCTGCGTCAGGTGCTTGCCCTCGGCGCCGGCCTGCTGACCGCCCAGATGGAACCGGAGCTGACCAACCTGCCTGGGCATCACACCTAGCCGCTCGAAGGCGGCTGCTCCGGTGTTCATCTCATGCGGGCATGATGTCGGCATGAGCGAGACGATTGCCGACACCGCCGAGTCCGGGCAGCCGGACGAGTCCGCCGAACTTCCCGACCTTCCTGACGACCGGTTCTCCAACCGGGAACTGTCCTGGCTGAACTTCAACGGCCGGGTGCTGGCCCTGGCCGAGGACCGCCGGCAGCCCCTGCTGGAACGGATGAAGTTCCTGTCGATCTTCGCGAGCAACCTCGACGAGTTCTACATGGTGCGGGTGGCCGGGCTGAAGCGGCGGCTGGAGATGGGGCTCGGGGTTCGATCGGCCGACGGCCTGTCCACCCGCGAGAACCTGGTCCGGGTCAACGAACGGTCCCGGGAACTGATGTCACGGCACGCCCAGTGCTTCCTCTCCGACGTCCAACCGGCCCTGGCCGATGAGGGAATCCGCATCGCCACGTGGGGCAATCTCGATTCCGACCAGCAGCTCGAGCTGACCGAGTACTTCCACTCCAAGATCTTCCCGGTACTCACCCCGCTGGCGGTCGACCCGGCCCACCCGTTCCCCTACATCTCCGGGCTGTCGCTGAACCTGGCCGTGCTGGTGCGCGAACCGGACTCCGAGATCGATCGGTTCGCCCGGGTCAAGGTCCCCAACAACGTGCCCCGGTTCGTGGTCGTCACCCAGACCGCCGAGCTGGCCGAGTACCTGCCGATCGAGGAACTCATCGCCGCCCACCTGGCCGCGCTGTTCCCCGGGATGCGGGTGATGGAGCATCACCTGTTCCGGGTCACCCGTAACACCGACTTCGAGGTCGACGAGGACCGGGACGAGGATCTGCTGCAAGCACTGGAACGTGAGCTCGTCCGCCGGCGCTTCGGGCCGGCCGTCCGGCTCGAGGTGGCCGAGGACATCGACGACGCCGTCCTCGACCTGCTGACCAGTGAGATCGACGTCGCGGCCGAAGAGGTCATCCGGGTGCCGGGGCTGCTCGATCTGACCTCGCTGTGGCAGGTCTACGACGTCGATCGTCCGGCCCTGAAGGAGAAACCCTTCGTCCCGGCCACGCATCCCCGCTTCGTCGAGGGTGAGACCCCGAAGTCGGTGTTCGCCACGCTGCGCGAGGGCGACGTGCTCGTGCACCACCCGTACGAGTCGTTCGCGACCAGCGTGCAGCGGTTCATCGAGCAGGCCGCCGCGGACCCGAATGTGCTGGCGATCAAGCAGACCCTCTACCGAACCTCGGGTGACTCCCCCATCGTCGATGCGCTGATCGACGCGGCCGAGGCCGGCAAGCAGGTCATGGTGCTGGTCGAGATCAAGGCCCGCTTCGACGAGCAGGCCAACATCAAGTGGGCCCGGGCGCTGGAGCGGGCCGGCTGTCACGTCGTGTACGGCCTGGTCGGGTTGAAGACACACTGCAAGACCTCGCTCGTGGTGCGCCAGGAGGGGGGCTCGCTGCGCCGGTATGCCCATATCGGAACCGGCAATTACCACCCGAAGACGGCCCGGCTGTATGAGGATCTGGGACTGTTCACCGCCGACGAACGCATCTGTGCCGACCTGACCGACCTGTTCAACGTGCTCACCGGCTACTCCCGCCAGACCGAATACCGCACGTTGCTGGTCGCGCCCCAGGGCCTGCGACCCGGGCTGGTGGAGCGTATCGAGCGCGAGATCAGCCATGCCCGGCAAGGGAAAACCGCACACATCCAGATCAAGATCAACCACCTGGTCGACGAGGCCATCATCGACGCGCTCTACCGGGCCTCGCAGGCCGGGGTGAAGGTCGAGCTGATGGTCCGGACGTTCTGCACCATCCGCGCCGGCATCCCGGGGCTGAGTGAGAACATCACCGTCCGCTCCATCCTCGGCCGGTTCCTGGAACACTCCCGGATCTTCTACTTCGCCAACGACGGCGAGCCGGAGTACTGGATCGGCTCGGCCGACATGATGCACCGCAACCTCGATCGCCGGGTCGAGGTGCTGACCCAGGTCACCGGACCGAACACCGAACACCTGCGTTTCACCCTCGATCTGGCCTTCGCGCCCGACACCGGGGTCTGGGAGCTACAGCCTGACGACCGCTGGGTCCGGGGCGGTGGACCTCACCCGGTGGACTACCAGGACGTCATGCTCCGCCAGCTCACCGCGCGCGGCGAGTGACCGCGCGTACGACGCCGGTCCAGGCGGCCGGTGGGGTGGTCTGGCGCCAGGACGGCAACGACCTGCTGGTCGCGCTGGTGCACCGGCCGCGGTATGAGGATTGGACGCTGCCCAAAGGCAAGACCCGGACGGACGAGCAACTGCTGGTGGCCGCCGTCCGCGAGATCGCCGAGGAGACCGGGGCTTCGGTCGAGGTCGGACGACGGCTGACACCGGTCGAATATCCGCTGGCCAACGGCGCGATCAAACGGGTGTCGCACTGGAGCATGCGCTACCTCGACGGTGAGCACGTACCCGGCAACGAGGTGGACCGGGTCTGTTGGCTGACCGTGGCCGAAGCTACGCAGCGGCTGACCTACCCGATCGACCGAGCGGTGCTGGCCGACTTCGCCCGGGTGCCGGCCACGACGGCCACCGTGGTGCTGATGCGGCACGCCAAGGCGGGCAAGCGGTCGGAGTGGAAGGGTGACGATCGGCTTCGCCCGCTGGACAAGATCGGCCGCCGGCACGCTCGGGAGGTGGTTCCGGTGCTAGCGGCTTTCCACCCCCGGCGAGTGCTGGCGGCCGACCGGGTCCGCTGCCAGCAGACGGTTGGACCGTTGGCCGATGCCCTTTCATTGCCGGTGCAAACGGCCCCGGAGTTCTCTGACGAGGCGCAGGCGGACTCGCCCGACCGGACGATCGCCTCGGTGGAACGCCTGGCCGCCGAGCCCGGCACGTCGGTGATCTGCAGCCAGGGCGGTGCAATTCCAGCGCTGCTGGCCGATCTGGCGGTACCGCACCGGCCCCGTGAGGAGGGATACTCGGCTCGTAAGGGCTCGGTCTGGGTACTCTCGCTGCTGGCCGGTCGGGTGCTGGCCGGCGACTACTACCCGCACCCCAACGCCTGACGACCGGCCGGCTCACAGTGACCGCATGTTGAGATCGTAGTATCGCAGCATGGGACAGAGCAGCGGCATCGGCGTCGTCGACAAGACCGTCAGCATCCTCGGTGCGGTCGCCGCCGGACCGGCCGGGCTGACCGAACTCGTTGCCCGCACCGGCATCCCGCGCGCGACGGCGCACCGGCTGGCGGTGGCGTTGGAGGTACATCGGCTGCTGGTGCGCGATGCCGAAGGTCGCTTCCAGCTGGGTCCCCGGGTCACCGAACTGGCGGCCAACACAGCCGATCCCATGATCGAGCGCGCCGCCGAGGTGCTGGCCTGGGTCCGCGACACCAGCGGTGAGAGTGCCCAGCTGTACCGCCGCGACGGCCGGGAGCGGGTGTGCGTGGCCGCCGCCGAGCGCAGCACCGGACTGCGCACCACCGTCCCGGTCGGCAGCCGATTGCCGTTGACGGCGGGCTCCGGCGCTCAGGTGCTGTTGGCGTGGGAGGCCCCGGACACCGTGGCCGGCCTGGTGCAGTCGGCTGCGTTCTCGGACCGGGCTCTGGCCGAGGTCCGGCGCCGGGGCTGGGCCCAATCGGTGGGACAGCGCGAGGCCGGCGTCGCCTCGGTCTCAGCTCCGGTGTTCGGCGGCCGCGCCGTCGGCGGCCAGGGGCGGCGCGTGCTGGCCGCGGTATCGGTCAGCGGCCCGATCGAGCGGCTGGGCCGCTCCCCCGGGCAGCGGCTGGCACCGATCCTGACGACTGCGGCCCAGCGGCTGCACGCCGCGCTGAGCTAGCCGGGTCGGACCGGCTGCCCGGTCGGCAGCCGGAAGCCGTCGGTCAGCCAGCTGTCGGCCGACTTCGGTTCGCCGAACAGGTATCCCTGTTGCAGGTAGAGCCCAAGCTGACGTAGCCGAAGTGACTGTTCCTGGGTCTCCACCCCCTCGACCACCAACCGCCCGGTGATCTTGGACAGCAACGACACCACGCCCTCGACGAACTCCCAGCCCCGCTCATCGGCGGCCAGTACGGGCAGCAACGAACGATCGACCTTGATCGCGCTCAGCGGCAGTTTTCTTAGCAGGGACAACGACGTCTCGCCCCGGCCGAAGTCATCGATGACGATCTGCAGCCCGGCCTCGGCCCCGCGCCGGAGCTCGGCCAGCAGGAGCTCCGGCGACAGGCCGGCGGCCACGTCCTCGGTCAGCTCCAGCGTGATCTCGTCCGGCTCGACCCCACAACGGTGGGCCGAGGCCAGCACGGTGTCGATCGCCAGCCCGGTCGAGAGGAACTCCCGCGACACATTGATACCGAGCAGGCAGTTCGGGAACAACCGGCGCAGCCGCCGGCCGTCGCTGAAGGCCAGGTCGTAGATGCGCGCGGCGAATGTCGGGGTCAGCCCGAGCCGGTGGCTGGCCTCCAGGACCTGGTCCGTAGGCAGGTCCGTCGCCGCTCCGCCGAGGCGGACCAGCCCCTCCACCCCGGTCACCCGGCCGGTGACGACATTGACGATCGGTTGAAAGTACACGGCTTCGTCGCCGGCGGCCAACGCCTGCTGCACCGCCTCCTCGCTGCCTGCGACTCTGGCGGCCTGGGCGCCGATCGCGTCGGTCCAGGGCACGACGCCACGCCAACTACCCCGCTTGGCCTCGGCCAGTGCGACCTCGGCCCGGGCGGCGGCATCACTCAAGTCCGATCCGGTCGCCAGACCGGACTGGAGCGAGAGTTGCAGCGATCGTTGACCGATCCACACGCTACGTTGCGACTGTTCGCCCAGCGCGGCATCGGCGTTCGAGTTCGGCCCGAGCAGGACGAAGAATTCGGCATCGCCCAATCGAATCAGCAGGTCGTCGGGAGCGCTGATCGAGGCCAGCCAACGCGCGGTCTCGACCAGGCAGGCATCGCCGACGGCGCGACCGCCGACCTCGTTGATCCGCCGGAACCGGCGCAGGTCCACGGCCAGCACCCGGCCGTAGCGAGCCGTCTGCGCAGCCGGCAACCG
>CAZZZW010000298.1:0-5494 GCA_964658795.1 Phormidium nigroviride PCC 7112 | reverse complement strand
AAGCAGACCCGCGCCAGGGCTTCCCACGCCGAGGATTCCAGCGCCAACGATTCCCGCGCCAAGGGAACCGGCACGACGGAATCCGGCCAGGTGCTCGATCCTTCGATGGCGAGGGTGCTGGACCAGCTGCTGGGCCACTTCGTGCAGTCGGTGGCTCCGATGTCGGTGGCCTCGGGGTCGGTGTCGACCGCGCCCGAGTCGGTGTCCGGCCTGACCACGCCCCCCGTCGGACCGACGGCGCAGCCCGGCGGTTCGTCGGCCGGGACCAGCCCCGGGCCCGGGGCCGGCCCGGTGCAACCCGCGGCGGCGCAGCCCGCGCCCCCGTCCATGCCGGATGCCCCTTCGTCGTCGAGCGAAACGCCTACGGAGCCGGCCGCGTTTTCCGCCATCCTGACGGCGAGCGGGCCAGGGGCCGCCGACATCGCGGCCACGACCGCGCCGGCTCAGCGCACGCCGGTCGCGTCGACGCCGACCAAGGCCACCTCGCCGACGCAGAACACCCTGGCTCAGAACGCCCCAGCTCAGGTCAGCCCGGCCGGTGACGCCCAGCCGCAACCATCGGTCACCGGGGTCGGTCAAGCCGCATCTTCCCCGACCGTTCCGGGGGCCGGTCTCACCTCGGTACTGGCTGACGCCGGGCTGACGCTGACCCCGGTTGCGATCGAGAACACCCCGACTGCATCGGCGTTATCCGGATCGATAGCTGCGGCGTCAGGGGTTGGGGCCACGGCACCGGTCGGTAAGACGGTCGGCGCCGCGCCGGCTACGAAGGCGGCGAGCGACAGTGCTCCGGGTGGTGCGCCGACGGCGGCCGCGATCAGCGCGGCCACCCAGGTGAACGCCCGGTCCAACCCGCAGTCCGATACCGGCCAGGGCTCGGCGGCGGACAAGCGGAAACGAGAGATCAACTCGGTTTCATCGACCGATTCGGCATCGACGCCATTGCCACCGCTGGCACCGGTTGCCGGTTCCGGGACCAGCGCGGTGACGTCCGCATCGTCGCCGCCGACGGCGGCCGCACCGGTGGCTCCGCACGAGCTGGCGGCCCCGATCATCAAGCTGCGCAGCCGGGGCGACGGCGATCATGAGATGACGCTCGCCTTGCATCCGGCCGATCTCGGTCCCGTCAACGTGCACGTGCGGCTGACCGGCTCGGAAATGACGATTCAGTTGGCCAGCACGAACGAAAGTGCGCATGCCGCGCTGCATGATGCGCTGCCACAGCTCCGGTCAGAACTGCAGAATGCCGGTCTGTCCAGCGATCTGAACCTGTCGTTGGACGTGAGTTCCCAGTCATCGTCGGAAAACTCACAGCACAAACAGCAGAACGAAGGGCAGCAGTCGGTCAGTTATCCGTCAGACCTGCCGAAGAAACATACAGAAACTCGATCGAGGGCCTCGTCCAGTGGCCTCGACCGGTGGCTGTAGAGAGCGAGGATGAGATGACCAGTCCCATTTCGTCGACCGGAAACTCGGTCAACCCGATCGCGGGTATGAGCACCGCGGCGACCGGCACCACCGACAACGGCTCGCTGGACTCGAAGGCGTTCCTGCAGTTGTTGGTCGCCCAACTGCAATACCAGGACCCGAGCAAGCCGGTCGACACCGCGTCCTTCATGAACGAGACCGCGACCCTGACCCAGGTGCAGACCATGGAGCAGAACTCGCAGAACAGCACCGACATGCTGGCCGCCCAGAAGGCTCAGACCGCGGCCAGCCTGGTCGGGCACACCGTGACCTATCAGGACACCGACGGCACGACCAAGACCGGCCTGGTCAGTTCCGCGACCATCTCGGCCGCGAACCCGTTGCTGAAGATCGGCAACACCTCGGTCGGCCTCGACCAGGTCCAGCAGGTGCTGGCCGCCGCTAGCTGACGAGCCCCACAGCTCGCCTGAACAAGCACATCCACAACCCCACAACACCCCGCAAGACCAAGGAGAAAACCCCCATGTTGCGTTCCCTCTTCACCGGCATCTCGGGCCTGCGGGCCCACCAGCAGATGCTGGACGTGACCTCGAGCAACATCGCCAACGTCAACACCGTCGGCTACAAGTCGGCCTCGACCGTCTTCGAGGACACCCTGAGCCAGAGCCTGACCGGTGCGGGCGTGGCCACCGCCGGTGGCGGTGGCACCAACCCGATCCAGATCGGTCTCGGCGTCCAGCTCGGCGCAACCGAAACCAACTTCACCCAGGGCTCGAGCCAGTACACCGGCCGGGGCAGCGACCTGCTGATCAACGGCGACGGCTTCTTCGTACTCAGCAACCAGGGTCAGCAGACCTTCTCCCGCGCAGGCTCGTTCAGCCTCGACTCGGTCGGTCACCTGGTGACACCGGACGGCGCGATCGTGCAGTCAGCGGCCGGCGGTGACCTGAACCTGTCCGGCCTGACCACCGGCGCCTACGTGTCGTGGAGCATCTCGCCGGCCGGCGACGTCAATGCCGTGGACGCGACCGGTGCGACCACCAAACTCGACACGCTCGCGACGGCCACCTTCGCCAACCCGGCCGGGCTCACCCGGATCGGTGACTCGCAGTTCCAGGTCACCGCGAACTCGGGCGCGCCCTCGATCGGCACCGCCGGTTCGGGCAGCCGGGGCAAGCTGACCGCCGGTTACCTGGAGATGTCGAACGTCGACCTGGCGGCCGAGCTGACCAACCTGATCATCTCCGAGCGAGGATTCCAGGCCAACAGCCGCGTGATCACCACCTCCGACGAGGTGCTGCAGTCACTGATCAGCCTCAAGAACTGATCACCGACGGTAGCGGGCCGGGCTCAGTAAATCCGGCCCGCTGCCGATTAGACAACCGAAGGAGAACCCACGGACGGGTTCTGCGACAAACCTTGGATGGATCCGATGATTGTGCTGCGCCGGTTGGGTGGACCTCTGTTCACTCTCAACCCAGATCTGATCGAACGGGCTGAAGCCACGCCCGACACGGTCATCACCCTGCTCAGCGGGACCAAGTACGTCGTCTGCGAGACGCTGGACGAGCTGGTCGAGCTGATTCTGAACTACCGCGCCCGGATCATCGCCACCGCCGAATCCATGGTTGCTGACGGTGACAGTTCGTCGATGTTGTCCGGCCCGGCCGGCCAGCCTCGAATGCGGGTCCTGTCGGCGGTCTCGCCGGGTCAGCCCGTCGTGCCGTTGCGGCGAGGTGATTCCTGATGGATCCCGCGCTGATCATCGGTGTCGTGCTCGCCCTGGTCGCCATTGTCGGCTCGGTGACCATGGAGGGCGGCAACATCATGGGCATCTTCCTGCCCGCCCCGATGGTGCTGGTCTTCCTCGGCACGATCGGAGCGGCCGTGGCCGGTTCGGTCATGCGGGACGCCAAGACGTTGCCCAAGCAGCTGATCCGGGGGTTCACGGCCAAGGTGCCCAAGCCCGACGGCTCGGTCGAGATTCTCGTCCGGTTGGCGGCCAAGGCTCGGCGCGAGGGTTTGCTCGCACTGGAGTCCGAAGCGGCCGACATCGAGGACGAGTTCCTGCGCCGGGGCCTGCAGTTGGCCATCGACGGCACCGACTCCGAAGAGGTCGCGATCATCCTCGGGGCCGAGGTCGACTCCAAGCGGGCGGCCGACAAGGCCGCGGCCAAGATCTTCACCGACATGGGCGGCTTCGCGCCCACCATCGGGATCATCGGCACCGTGCTTGGACTGGTGAAGGTGTTGGGGCACCTCTCCGCACCGTCCAAGCTCGGTGCCGAGATCGCCAGCGCGTTCGTCGCGACGCTGTGGGGCGTCATGACGGCCAACGTGTTCTGGCTGCCGATGGGTAACCGGCTCAAGCGGGTCAGCGAGGCCGAGTGCGAGCAGATGGAGCTGGTGATCGAGGGCATCCTCGCGATCCAGGCCGGCTCGAACCCGCGACTGATCGAGCAGAAGCTGCTCAGCCTGTTGCCGCCGGGCACGAAGCGGGCGGAGTCCAGCGAGGGTGAAGCCGCGTGAGCGCCAGCGGTTCCGGTGCGAATGCCGGAGATGGAGCATGAGCGGCGGCGGTGGCCACGGTGGCTCGACCGGCCGGGGCCGCAAGCGCAAGGTGATCGAGGAGGAGCACGAGAACCACGAACGGTGGATGGTCACCTACGCGGACATGCTCACCCTTCTGCTGGTGCTGTTCATCGTGCTGTATGCGATCTCGCAGGTGAACACGTCGAAGTTCGCCGAGCTCAAGTCCAGCCTGTCCAACGCGTTCGGCAACGGCCAGTCGCCGATCCTGAACGGGGGACAGGGACCGATCGACGGCAACATCGACTCCTCGACCAAGAGCATCACCGACACCAAGATCCCGAACGTCAACCAGAAGCAGTCGTTGCAGACGGCCAGTGCCTCCGACGCCACCGCGGCCCAGCGCGAGGTGGACGAGTTCACCCAGATCGAGAGGGCGATCAAGGCCTCGTTGCACGCCAAGGGACTGGACGGCACGGCCTCGTTCAACATCGACGAGCGCGGCCTGGTCGTCACCCTGGTCACGAACGAACTGGTGTTCACCGGCAACAGCGCGGTGCTGGAGCCGGAGGGCGCGACGATCCTGAACGCGGTCGACCCGGCGCTGGCCAAGATCGACAACCAGATCCAGGTCGACGGACACACCAACCAGGCGAACGTCTCGACCGCGCCCTACCCGTCCGGGTGGGAACTGTCCTCGGCCCGGGCGTCTTCGGTGGTCGAGTACCTGATCGAGAAGGGTGGCCTGTCGGCCGGCCGGTTGAGCGCGGCCGGGTACTCCGACCAGCGTCCGCTGGTGCCGCCGAGCGACCCGACCTCGATCACCCGTAACCGCCGCGTGGACATCGTCGTCCTCTCGAAACTGCCCGCCACCGCTCGCGGATCACTCGCTGCCCTCGGCGCGAACGCGGCCGGATGAGCAGCCGCGATCTCGATTCGAGGCAGGAGCCACCTACATGTCTGACCAGAAACGACCAGAACGGATAGCAGCCAACATGTCCAGATCTTCATCATCTCCCGGCGCTTCAACGGGGGGCTCGGGCGATGAGAAGCAGGCCGGCAAGGCGAAGAAGTCTAAGGTGAAGCTGATCGCCATAGTCCTGGCCGTGTTGCTGGCCGGTGGTGCCGTCGCGAAGTTCACGGTGCTGGCACCACCGGCCAAGGCCGGGGCGGAGACCGCGGCCAAGAAGAAGCCGGCCAAGGGTCCGGTCATCCCGATGGACGACATGACCCTGAACCTGGCCAACGGTGCCTACCTGCGGCTCAAGATCTCGCTGCAGACGACCAAGGGGACCAGCGAGGAACTGGACACCGCAGCCGCGGCGCAGGACGTGATCGACACCTTCTCGAACCTGAACGTGACCCAGCTGACCGGCTCGCCGAACCGCAAGAAGTACCAGGCCGTGCTGTTGAAGAAGCTGCAGGAGGACTACCCGAAGCAGATCCTGGACGTGCCTTACCAGGAGTTCGTGATGACCTCTGGCTGAGCCGGTCGGCAGTAGCGCGGTACCCGGTGACTAGCACCGTCACTAGCACC
>CAZZZW010000297.1:0-5496 GCA_964658795.1 Phormidium nigroviride PCC 7112 | reverse complement strand
CGAGCGGTCAGAAAGATCTCGAGCGGCGTCGGCGCCACCGGTTCGCCGATCTCCAAGGCGATCCGGCTCCCGGCGCCACCGGGACGGGCCACCGTCCACCACCGGTGCGGATCGGGCGGCTGCTCGGCAATGGCGTATCCGGCCAGCCTGGGGTACTCGGCGGCCGAGATGCAGGCTCGGACGTAGGGGACTCCGAGCGCCCGCGCCGCGTACACCACCAGGGTCCGGTTGCAGTCCAGGGAACGGAAGACCACACCGTGCCGCCCGGCCTCGTCCACCGAGTAGAGCCGGACGTTGACCTCGAGGAAATCGCCCAGGTACGGGATCGGCCGGTTCCGGAGGAGCCCCGCCCGACGCATCCGGAACGGAACGAGGCCCACATAACTCACGCCCTCGAACGTGTCGGGACGGGCACCGCGGGGCAAGAACCGGGCGATGTCGGCCGGATCCACCGGCCAGTGCAGGAAGGCCAGGTCGCACCAGAGCTGTTCGAACACGACGGGTCGGCCCAGGGGCGGCGGGGTGGCCTTCAATTGCACCTCTTCATGGTGGACCTCCGCGCGGTCGATGGTTGCCGCCGAGGAGCCGGCAGACCGCACACGAGTCTCACGTCACTCTGCTCCAGCCGAACGGCGGCGTCGGCCGCACCGGCTCAGCGCTGCCGTCCGTAACCTTGACCCATGACACAGCCGCCGCCAGCACCGCCGGAGTCCGGCTCCGCCGGTCCCCGGCTGATCCGGCTCGGTTCGGTGCTCGGTGTCGGCGTCTTCATCGCGCCGAGCTGGTTGCTCATCGCCGCGTTGATCACGTTGAGCTACGGCGACTTCCTGCGGCAGGTCATCCCCGGCACGTCCACCGCCAGCGGTTATGCGCTGGCCTTCGGCTTCGCCGTCATCGTCGGGGTGTCGGTGGTACTGCACGAGATCGGGCACACCGTGGTCAGCCTGCTGCTGGGGTTGAAGGTCAGCCGGATCGTGGTGTTCCTGCTCGGTGGCGTCTCCGAACTGGAGGGCGAGGCCCGTCGGCCCCGGGATGAGTTCGCGATCGCGGCCGCAGGTCCGGCGGTGTCGTTCCTGCTGGCCGGTCTCTGCTGGCTGGCCAGTTGGCTGCCGGCCGGCGGCTCGGCGCCGAACGTCATGCTGGTCCTGGCGGCGTGGAGCAACCTCATCATCGCGGTCTTCAACGTGCTGCCCGGCCTGCCGCTGGACGGCGGCCGGTTGCTGCAGGCGGCCGTGTGGACGCTGAGCCGGTCACGCAGCACCGGGGTCCGGATCGCGGCCTACAGCGGCCGCGGTCTGGCGGTGTTGCTGGCCGGTGGGGTGTTCGCGGCCAACGCGGCACTGCGCAACACCGGGGTGGATGCGATCACGCTCGCGGTGATCGGACTGGGCGTGGCCGGCTTCCTCTGGTTCGGGGCCGGGCAGACCTTGCGCGCGGCCGAATTGACCGATCGGACCGGCCGATTACGGCTCGGTCAGCTCATCCGACCCTCGGTCTACCTGCCCGCGGCAACTCCGCTGTCCGAGGCGTTGCGGTTCGCCGCCGGCGCTCGGGCCGGCGGCATCGTGGTGGTGGACGGTGACGGCCGCAGCCGGGCCATCGTGGACGAGGCCGAGGTGGCCCGGATCGAGCAGACCCGGCGGCCGTGGATCAGCCTGGCCGACGTCGCCCGGCCATTGCAGAACGGACTGATCCTGCGCGACGACCTGACCGGCGAGGCATTGCTGGCCGCGGTGCGGACGGCGCCGGCCACCGAATACCTGATCATCGGCGCCGACGGGGTGAGCCGGGGGGTGTTGGCCACCAGCGATCTGGCCCGGGCGCTGCGGCTGCGCTACCGCCACGACTGACCGGGCGGCGGGGTGAGCCGATGGGTGCCGCTCACCAGCCCGCCGACTAGGGTTACCCCCCATGCCTGCAGACCCCCGTTTCCAGATCGGCGATCGTGTCCAGTTGACCGACCCCAAGGGTCGGCTGCACACGGTCACGCTGGAGGCCGGTAAGGAGTTCCACACGCACCGGGGCGCGATCAAGCACGACGAGTTGATCGGCGCGCCGGAAGGATCGGTGGTCCATTCCACCTCCGGTACCGGTTACCTGGCCCTGCGACCGTTGCTGACCGACTACGTGCTGTCGATGCCGCGGGGCGCGGCGGTGATCTATCCGAAGGACTCGGCCCAGATCGTCGCCCAGGCCGACATCCATCCCGGCGCTCGGGTGATCGAGGCCGGCGCCGGGTCCGGGGCGCTGACCTGTTCGCTGCTGCGGGCCGTCGGACCGACGGGTTCGGTGATCTCCTACGAGCGCCGCGAGGATCACCTGGTCCACGCCGAGCGCAACGTCCGGACGTTCTTCGGCGGGCATCCGGACAACTGGCAGCTCCGGCTGGCCGACCTGGCCGAACACCCGGCCGACGAGGTCGCCGATCGCGTCATCCTCGACATGCTGGCGCCCTGGGAGATGCTGCCCACGGTCGCGGCCTGCCTGCGTCCGGGCGGGGTGCTGCTGGGCTACGTCGCGACCACCACGCAGCTTTCCCGGCTGGTCGAGGCGTTGCGGGACAGCGGAGACTGGACCGAGCCGCATGCCTGGGAATCCATGGTGCGCAACTGGCACGTGGTCGGGCTGGCCGTCCGGCCGGACCATCGGATGCAGGGTCACACCGCGTTCCTGGTCACCGCCCGCCGGCTCGCGCCCGGTGTGGTCGCCCCGACCCGGCAGCGTCGTCCGGCCAAGGCGGTCGAGCTCGACGAAGCCTTCGGCGTCGTGAACCCCGAGCCGGCTGCGCCGCCCAGCGAGGTCAAGCCCCGCCAACCGCTGCCGTAGCTACCCCCGGTCCGCGGGCTCAGGCGTCCGGGCCGGCCACCGGGGCACCGTCGGCCGACTTGGCCACATGGATGCAGTTGCCGGGGCATTCCTTGGCCGAATCGATCACATCGAGCCGGAGGTTGGCCGGCACAGCGACCCGTTCGCCGGCGGCCAGCTTCAGGTCACCGGCCTCGTCCTTGACGTAGGCCAGGCCGTCGACGTCGAACTCGAAGACCTCCGGGGCGTACTGCACGCAGAGGCCGTCGCCGGTGCACAGCTCCTGATCGATCCAGACGGTCAGATCGGCCTCGACGCCGGTAGTGCTCTCGGTCACCTGCGTACCTTCCCTCGTATTTCGTCCTGCCCCACCGATTGTGCTGGCACCACCTTCAGGGCGGTATCAGTGGGGTCGGCTCGGCGCTGTCGTAATGAACGCGTAACCACAGTTGAGAGTAAGTGCCTCGCGATTTCATGCCGCGTGTGTAGGGTGAAAATCGAGCGAAAGCAGCAAGCCGACGAGCTAGGAGCACGCGATGGCGGAAGACTTCAGCGACAAGCGGACCGCCGGCACGCCCACAGCGGCCGAGCTGGCCGACGAGCTACAGATCCTGCGGGCGCGGCTGTCCGAATCGCCCCGTCAACTTCGCGCGCTCGAGGACCGGTTGCTCGAGGCGCAGGCCCGGGTTGCGTCGTTGTCGGACCGCAACGAGCGGTTGGCCGACACCTTGCGGGACGCCCGCGACCAGCTCGTGGCGTTGAAGGAAGAGATCGATCGGCTGGCCCAGCCGCCGTCGGGCTACGGCATCTTCCTGGACAAGGTCGACGAGCACTCGGTCGACATCTTCACCGGTGGCCGCAAGCTACGGGTCGCAGTCTCGCCGGAGGTCGGCATCGACAACCTCCAGCACGGCCAGGAGGTCATGCTCAACGAGGCGATGAACATCGTCGAGGCTCGTGGCTTCGAGCGGGTCGGTGACGTGGTCATGCTCAAGGAGATCCTCGAGGGTGGCGACCGCGCACTGGTCATCGGCCACACCGACGAAGAGCGGATCGTGCACATCGCCGAGACGCTGCGCGGCATGCCGATCCGGGTGGGGGACTCGCTGCTGCTGGAATCGCGTTCGGGCTACGTCTACGAGCGGATCCCCAAGAGCGAGGTCGAAGAACTGGTCCTGGAAGAGGTTCCCGACATCGACTACACCGATATCGGTGGGCTTTCCTCCCAGATCGAGCAGATCCGCGACGCCGTCGAGCTTCCCTTCCTGCACGCCGACCTGTTCGTCGAGCACCAGTTGCGGCCGCCGAAAGGCATCCTGCTGTACGGACCGCCCGGCTGCGGTAAGACCCTCATCGCCAAGGCGGTGGCCAACTCCCTGGCCAAGCAGGTGGCCAAGGTCCGCGGTGACAGCGAGCAGGGGCGTTCCTACTTCCTGAACATCAAGGGTCCGGAGCTGCTCAACAAGTACGTCGGCGAGACCGAACGGCACATTCGCCTGGTCTTCCAACGGGCTCGGGAAAAGGCATCCGAAGGCACCCCGGTGATCGTGTTCTTCGACGAGATGGACTCGATCTTCCGCACCCGTGGTTCGGGTGTTTCCTCCGACGTCGAGAACACGATCGTTCCGCAGCTGCTCTCGGAGATCGACGGCGTCGAGGGCCTGGAGAACGTGATCGTCATCGGCGCGTCCAACCGGGAGGACATGATCGACCCGGCGATCCTGCGTCCAGGCCGGCTGGACGTCAAGATCAAGATCGAGCGGCCGGACGCCGAGGCGGCCCGGGACATCTTCGGCAAGTACATCCTGGCCGGACTGCCGATCCACGCCGACGACCTGGCCGAGCACGGCGGATCGCCGGACGCCACGGTCAACGCGATGATCCAGCACGTGGTCGAGCGGATGTACACCGAGAGCGAGGAGAACCGGTTCCTCGAGGTCACCTACGCCAACGGCGACAAGGAGACCCTGTACTTCAAGGACTTCAACTCCGGTGCGATGATCCAGAACATCGTCGATCGCGGCAAGAAGATGGCGATCAAGGATCTGCTCACCACCGGCCAACGCGGGCTGCGGGTCTCACACCTGCTGGCGGCCTGCGTGGACGAGTTCCGCGAGAACGAGGACCTGCCCAACACCACCAACCCGGACGACTGGGCGCGGATCTCCGGTAAGAAGGGGGAGCGGATCGTCTACATCCGCACGCTCGTCTCCGGGGCCAAGGGTTCGGACGCCGGCCGCGCGATCGACACGATCAGTAACACCGGCCAATACCTGTAGTGAGGTCCCAGCGGTCAGCAACACCGGCCAATACCGGTAATGAGGTCTCGGCGGTTGCGCGAGCGGGCAGCCGCACGATCAGCCCCGGGGTGCACCAGTCCGTCTCGCCGTCGTGTCGCGCACGATCAACCGCGGAGTGACGACCAGCTCTGACGGGTCGGCGGAGCCAGCCAGCCGGTCCACCGCGCGTCGCACCGCCTCGCCGGCCAGCGCCGCGGCGTCCTGACTGATCGTGGTGATCTGCAGATAGGGCAGCCGGGCCACCTGGCTGTCGTCGTAACCCACAACCGACAACTGCTGCGGCACCGCGATACCGAGCCGCGCGAACTGATCCAGCAGTCCGACCGCGCACCGGTCGTTGTAGGTCACCACCGCGTCCGGAAGCCGGCCGTCGCTGAGGCGGCGGCCGGCC
>CAZZZW010000296.1:0-5497 GCA_964658795.1 Phormidium nigroviride PCC 7112 | reverse complement strand
GGTTCGGGATCACGGTGCCGTAGCCGCCGCAGGTGGGGCAGGGCTGCGTGGTGCAGCAGGGCATCGTGCTGGCGGTGGATGTGGCGGTGGAACGGATTATCACCGCAACCGTCGGACTCGGCGGCGTGGTGCACGAACGTCGGCTCGTGGCCATCGACGGTGCCGAACGGCGACCGGAGGCGGTCATCGCCCGGATCGTGGCCGACTCCGAGTGGTTGGGTCAGCGCCGACCGGGCGGGTCCGGACCGGTCGGGGTCGGGGTGTCCATCCCGGGCACCGTGCGGGAACGGGACGGGTTCGTCGAGCACGCGCCCAACCTCAACTGGCGGGCGGTGCCGTTCGCCCAGCTGTTGCGCGATGCGATGCCGGGCGATCCCGACGTCGTGATCGGCAACGACGCCGACCTGGGCGCGGTCGCCGAGCACCAGCGCGGCGCCGCGGTCGGCTATGACCACCTGGTCTATCTGAACGGCAGCGTCGGGGTCGGCAGCGGCATCATCAGCGAAGGCATCCAGCTGCACGGCATCGGTGGTTACGCCGGCGAGATCGGGCACATGACGATCAATCCGGACGGGCCGCCGTGCCACTGCGGCAGTACCGGCTGCATCGAGACCTACATCGGCGAGCACGCCCTGCTCCGGGCGGCCGGTGTCACCGATCGGCACGGCCCTCGGGCGGTCGATGCGCTGTTCATCGACGCCGCCTCCGGCGACCCGCGGGCCGGGCAGGCGGTGCGCACGGTCGCGCTCTGGCTCGGTCGCAGCCTGGCCAACATCGTCAATGTCTTCAATCCACAGGCCATCGTGGTCGGCGGATCACTGGCCGAGGTGGTCCGGCTGGAGCGGTTGACCGTGGAGACCGAGCTGGACCGACGGGCGATGGCGGCCTCCCGGGCCGGGGTCAAGCTGCTGCTGCCGGGGCTCGGTCAGGAGTCGACCCTGATCGGGGCGGCCGAGCTGGCGTTCGGCTCGCTGCTCGACGCGCCCGATTCGATGGTCGTCTCGATGGCCAACTGAGAGAACGTCAGATGATGCCGGGTTCGGCGAACTGGGTGCGGTAGAGCTCGGCGTAGAGACCGCCGGCGGCCAGCAGCGAGGCATGGGTTCCGCTCTGCACCACCTGGCCGTCGTCGATCACGAGCACCAGGTCGGCCGACCGGATGGTGGACAGTCGGTGCGCGATCACCAACGAGGTTCGCCCTTGTAGTGCAACCGAAAGCGCGTTCTGCACGGCGCGCTCGCTTTCGGAGTCGAGGTGCGCGGTGGCCTCGTCCAGGATGACTATCGGGGGCGCCTTCAGCAGCAGTCGGGCGATCGCGATGCGCTGCTTCTCGCCCCCGGAGAGCCGATAGCCCCGGTCCCCCACCACGGTGTCCAGCCGATCCGGCAGCGACAGGATCTTCCCGGCGATGTCGGCCGATTCCAGCGCCTGCCACAGCTCGTCGTCGGCCGCCTCCGGCCGGGCGTAGCGCAGGTTGGCCGCGATCGTGTCGTGGAACAGGTGTGCGTCCTGGCTGACGACGCCGATCACATCGCGCAGCGACTGCTGGGTCACCGCGCGCACGTCATGGCCACCGACGCGGACGGCACCGGCCCGGACGTCATAGATGCGCGGCACCAGTTGGCTGATCGTGGTCTTGCCGGCCCCGGACGGCCCGACCAGAGCGACCAGTTGACCGGCCTGGGCGGTGAAGCTGATGCCGCGCAGGACGTCCTGGTTCGCGGTGGTGTCCAGCACCGCCACGTCCTCGAGCGATGCCAAGGAGACCTCACCGGCGGACGGATAGGAGAACCACACGTCGTCGAAGGCGATCGTGGCCGAAACGGCTGTCGGGTCAAGGGTGATCGCGTCCGGATCGTCGGCGATCAAGGGCTGCAGGTCGAGCACCTCGAACACCCGGTCGAAGCTGACCAGCGCGCTCATCACATCGACCCGGGCGTTGGACAGGGCGGTCAGCGGGCCGTACAGCCGCGACAACAGCAGCGCGAGCGTCACCACGGTGCCGGGCGACAACGTGCCGTTCAAGGCGTAGTAACCGCCCAGTCCGTAGACCAGCGCCTGGGCCAGAGCGGCCACCAGCGTCAGGGCCGCGAACAGCACCCGGCCGTACATCGCCGACCGGATCCCGATGTCTCGCACCCGACCGGCCCGGCCGGAGAAGGACACCGACTCGGCCGGGGCCTTGCCGAACAGCTTGACCAGCAGCGCGCCGGAGACGTTGAACCGTTCGGTCATGGTCGCGTTCATCGAGGCGTTCAGGGAGTACGCCTCTCGGGTGATGGTCTGCAGCTGGGTGCCGATCCGCCGGGCCGGAATCACGAAGACGGGCAGCATGATCAGGGCAAGCAGGGTGATCTGCCAGGAGAGCGTGAACATCACCGCGGCCGTGAGCACCAGGCTGACCACATTGCTGACCAGACCGGACAGGGTGCTGGTGAAGGCCTGCTGGGCCCCGAGCACGTCGGAGTTCAGCCGGCTGACCAGGGCCCCGGTCTGGGTCCGGGTGAAGAACGCCAGCGGCATCGTCTGCACGTGATCGAACACGCTGGTGCGCAGGTCATAGATGAGGCCCTCGCCGATCCGGGCCGAATACCACCGCTGTGCCAGTGACAGTCCGGCGTCGATCACGGCCAGCACCGCGATCACCACTGCGATCACCACGACCGTGTGCAACCGTCCGTGCGAGGTGATCTGGTTGACCACCCGTCCGGCCAGCACCGGCGTGGCCACCCCGATCAAGGCGTCGGCGATGACCACGATCAGGAACAGCAACAGGACGAAGCGGTACGGCCAGGCGAAGCCCAATACGCGTCGGCCGGTGCCTGGACGCAAGCCCTGAGTCGGCGCTTCGCGGCGCATCGAGCGCATGACAGCCATCTGGCCACCGGGACGCATCAGTCCCCGACTTCGCGGCCCACTGGCGTTTCCGGACGGCCGGCCGGAGCGTTGCGATCGTCGCCGTCCTCAGCGTCGTAGCCCGTGATCAGTCGCAGCTGCCGATGCTGGGCCTCGCGCTCGGCGCGCTCCTGCTCGGACTGGGTCCGGTCGGCGGCCTGCAGCAGCAACGCCTTGATCTCGGTCACCGCGGTGCGGGACAACGACCGGATCCGATCGACGAACTGCTGCCCGGCCGCCTCGAGTTGATCAGCAGGAGTCACCGCGGACACCAGCCCCATCCGCTCGGCCTCGCTCGCCGTCACCGGCACTCCGGTCAGGCAGATCGCGGCTGCACGGCTGTAGCCCACCAGTTCGATCAGACGCTTGGTACCGCCCAGATCGGGTACCAGACCGAGATTGACCTCGGCCATCGTGAACTTCGCATCGTCGGCCGCGATCCGGATGTCGCAAGCCAGTGCCAGTTGGAAACCGGCCCCGACCGCGTGGCCCTGCACCAGTGCGATGCTGACCAGCCCGGGCCGGGCGAAAACACCGAACGCCTGCTGAAACGCGGCGATCTCCGCGCTGGCCTGGTCCGGCGACGCCCTGGCCAGCTCGGCCAAATTCCGGACCCCAGGAATACCGTCCGGGCTGAGCATCCGGCGATCGAGGCCGGCGGAGAAGGACGACCCCTCGCCGCGCACCACCAAGACCCGGACCGTGCCCGGCAGGGCATTGACCGTAGTCAGGATCGCCGCCCAGGTCAATGGATTCTGGGCGTTACGAATATTGGGTTGGTCGAGGGTGATGGTGGCGACCTCGGCGTCATGGGACACATCGAGGTGGAACCCCGCCGCCTCCGGAATGCTGATGGCCGACGGGGCGGGGCTGGTGTCTGAGCTCAGAGCAATTTCCTCTTTCCGCGGGTGGCACCGCCGCGTCCGCGCAACGACACTTCGTTCTCGCTCAGCAGCCGGTGGATGAAGCCGTAGGAACGATTATGGCTGTCGGCCAGTTCGCGGATGCTCCGGCCCTTCTCGTACTGCTTCCTGACCTCGACTGCGAGCTTGTTCCGTTCGGGCCCGGTGATGCGGGCACCTTTTTTGAGATCGGCCACTTGATCCTCCTCAGACAACGCGTCGCGGGCTCTCGCCGAATGCAGGCTTTTCTGAATTCGGTCGTGCTCCGGGAGGCTGTGGGGCAGCCGACCGGCCTTCTGACACAGGGGCGTAGCCAAGGGGTGAGACCATTCCTAATCGCTGAATGTGCCTGAGCGCAATAGGCAATCCGTGAACTTCGGTAGCAGAACCGAAGATCACTCATGCAGATGACAAGCCTGGCTGGACACGACCGGCTCGGCGGGCCCCAGAACCGGGTCAGGCCAGGGCGATGAGGTCCGCCAGGTCAGCACTCCACGAGTCCTCCACACCGTCGGGCAGCAGGATCACCTTGTCCGGGTTGAGCGCCTCGACCGCGCCCTCGTCGTGCGTCACCAGCACGATGGCACCGCTGTAGCGATGCAGGGCGTCCAATACCTGTTCCCGGCTGGCCGGATCCAGGTTGTTGGTCGGTTCGTCCAGCAGCAGCACATTCGCTGCGCTGGTCACCAGCATGGCCAGCGCCAGCCGGGTCTTCTCGCCGCCGGACAGCACACCGGCCGGTTTGTCGACGTCGTCACCGGAGAACAGGAACGCGCCCAACGTGCTGCGCAGCTGCAGGTCGGCCGGGTCGGGTGCGGCCGTCCGCATGTTCTCCAGCACGGTCCGTTCGGTGTCGAGCGTCTCGTGTTCCTGGGCGTAGTAACCGAGCCGCAGGCCGTGGCCGGGTACCACCGAACCGGTGTCGGACTTCTCCTGACCGGCGAGCAATCGGAGCAGGGTGGTCTTGCCGGCACCGTTGAGGCCGAGCACCACCACCCGGGTCCCCCGGTCGATGGCCAGATCGACGTCGGTGAACACCTCCAGCGACCCGTAGGACTTGGACAATCCTTCGGCCGTCAAGGGGGTTTTGCCGCACGGGGCCGGATCCGGGAAGCGCAGCCGAGCCACCTTGTCGTTGACCCGCAGGTCGGCCATCCCGGCGGTCAACGCGTCGGCCCGGCGCAACATCTGCTGCGCCGCCCTGGCCTTGGTCGCCTTGGCCCGCATCTTGTCGGCCTGACCGCGCAGCTGGTCGATCTTGCGTTCGGCGTTGGCCCGTTCCCGGTGGCGCCGGCGCTCGTCGGCCTCGCGCTGCTTCAGATACGTCTTCCAGCCGACGTTGTACATGTCGATGTTGGCGCGGTTCGCGTCCAGGTACCAGACCTTGTTGACCACGGCGTCCAACAGTTCGACATCGTGGCTGATCACGATCAGGCCGCCCTTGTGGCCCTTGAGAAAGTCGCGCAGCCAGCCGATCGAGTCAGCGTCCAGGTGGTTGGTCGGCTCGTCGAGCAGCATCGTGGTCGGCTCACCGGCGGAATCGGCGAACAGGATGCGAGCCAGTTCGATCCGACGCCGCTGGCCACCGGACAATGTGCCCAGCGGCTGGGCCAATACTCGGTCGGGCAGGCCCAGATGCGAGCAGATCCGGGCCGCTTCGGCCTCGGCGGCGTAGCCGCCCAGGCTGGAAAACCGTTCCT
>CAZZZW010000295.1:0-5507 GCA_964658795.1 Phormidium nigroviride PCC 7112 | reverse complement strand
CACACACCGACACCCACGGGCACATTCACACGCACGCCGACACCCGTCCGCCGACAACCGGGCTGATGGCTGCCGTCAATCCCCGCCCGGCCGCACAGGTTTTGGGTCGGAAAGTGACGCCCGCCATGAGCGATCGAGTGATCCGTCCCATAGACTGCGCCGCAGCCGCTATCGACAGCCAACGCCGCGCCTGCCGAATCGCCTGAACCTCAGGACTTGCAGGACTCCGCCGCGAGCAGACTGTCGGGCGATCTGGCCCCACCATCACGATGGCTGAAGGAGTACTGCGTTATGGCTTTGTCCCACCAGGCGCTTGCCGCCCCGACCCGAGAGGTCACCGCTGCGGCCTTCTCCGGGGGCGACAAGGGACTGGTCACCGTGATCGGCATCGTTGCCCTGATCGCGCTGGCCTTCTCGTTCGTCCTGTTCAAAGAGGTGCTCGCCGCCGACCAGGGCACCCCCAACATGATCCGGATCGCCGAGGCCGTGCAGGAAGGTGCTCAGGCCTACCTGAAGCGTCAGTTCCGCACCCTCAGCGTCGTGGTCGTCGTGGTGTTCGTGCTGCTGTTCTTCCTACCCGCCGACGACACCGGTGAACGGATCGGACGCTCGATCTTCTTCCTGGTCGGTGCCGGTTTCTCGGCCGCCATCGGCTACTTCGGCATGTGGCTGGCCACCCGCGCGAATCTGCGGGTCGCCGCGGCGGCCAACAACGAGGGCCGCGAGCGCGCCACCCGGATCGCGTTCCGCACCGGTGGTGCGGTCGGCATGGCCACCGTCGGGCTGGGCCTGCTCGGTGCCTCCATCGTCGTGCTGGCCTTCACCGACCACGCCCCGAAGGTGCTCGAGGGCTTCGGGTTCGGCGCGGCCACGCTGGCCATGTTCATGCGGGTCGGCGGCGGCATCTTCACCAAGGCCGCCGACGTCGGTGCCGACCTGGTCGGCAAGGTCGAGGCGGGTATCCCCGAGGACGACCCGCGCAACGCCGCCACCATCGCCGACAACGTCGGCGACAACGTCGGTGACTGTGCCGGCATGGCCGCTGACCTGTTCGAGTCCTACGCGGTGACGCTGGTGGCCTCGCTCATCCTCGGTTCGGTCGCCTTCGGCACCAAGGGCCTGCTGTTCCCGCTCATCGTGCCGGCCATCGGCGTCCTGACCGCGATCATCGGTGTGTTCATCACCCGCTCGCGAGCCAACGAGGGCGGTCTGAAGACGATCAACCGCAGCTTCTACATCTCGGCCGGCATCTCGGTCGTGCTGTGTGCCGTCGCCTCGTTCGTCTACCTGCCGACCAAGTTCTCCAAGCTGCACGGCGTCGGTGAGGACATTGCCGGCCAGTCCGGTAACCCGGCGCTGATCGCGATCATCGCGGTCATCATCGGCATCGTGCTGGCCGCGGTCATCCTGTGGCTGACCGGCATCTACACCGGTACCGAGCACAAGCCGGTCCAGGACGTCGGCACCTCCTCGCTGACCGGCGCGGCCACCGTCATCCTGGCCGGCATCTCGGTCGGCTTCGAGTCGGCGGTCTACACCGCGCTGGTCATCTCGGCGGCGGTGTTCGGTGCCTTCCTGCTCGGTGGCGCCTCGGCCTCGGTCGCGCTGTTCGCGGTGGCACTGGCCGGTTGCGGCCTGCTCACGACGGTCGGTGTCATCGTCGCGATGGACACCTTCGGTCCGGTCTCGGACAACGCCCAGGGCATCGCGGAGATGTCCGGCGACGTCAGCCCCGAGGGCGCGCAGATCCTGACCGAGCTCGACGCGGTCGGCAACACCACCAAGGCCATCACCAAGGGCATCGCGATCGCGACGGCCGTGTTGGCCGCGACCGCGCTGTTCGGTTCCTACCAGGATGCGATCACCCAGGCCGTCACCAAGTACGGCGCGGACGGCAGCAAGGTCTCGACCTTCGTCCAGAACTCGTTCGCCAACACGATCGTCAGCCCGAACACGCTGGTCGGCGTGATCATCGGTGCGGCCGTGGTGTTCATGTTCTCCGGCCTCGCGGTGAACGCGGTGTCGCGGGCCGCGGGCGCGGTGGTGTACGAAGTGCGGGCCCAGTTCCGCAACCACCCGGGCATCATGGACGGCACCGAACGGCCCGAGTACGGCCGCGTGGTGGACATCTGCACCCGGGACTCCCTGCGTGAGCTGATCACGCCCGGTCTGCTGGCCGTGATGGCGCCGATCGCGGTCGGCTTCGGTCTGGGTGTCGGCCCGCTGGCCGGTTACCTCGGCGGTGCCATCGCCACCGGCACCCTGATGGCGGTATTCCTGGCCAACTCCGGTGGTGCCTGGGACAACGCGAAGAAGCTGGTCGAGGACGGCATCCACGGCGGCAAGGGTTCACCGGCGCACGAGGCCACCGTCATCGGTGACACCGTGGGTGACCCGTTCAAGGACACCGCCGGCCCGGCCATCAACCCGCTGATCAAGGTGATGAACCTGGTGTCGGTGCTGATCGCACCGGCCGTGGTCCAGCTGTCCATCGGCAAGGATGCCAACACCCCGGTCCGGGTCATCATCGCGCTGGTCGCGGTGGCGATCATCGTGGCCGCTGTCCTGATCGCCAAGCGCCGGGCGTCCTCATTGAACGACGACCCGGAGACCGCCAACCATCCGGCGGCCATCGGCTAGCCGAGCTCGACCTCGACAACCCCGGCACTCGGCGCGTCCGAGTGCCGGGGTTGTGTCGTCGATAGGCCACAATCACCGGATGCAGTTCTCGCTGTTCGGCGCCGAAGCGGCCGAGCCCCAGCCGGCCGACCTCGACGGCCTGCTGCTGGCCGGCGGTGACTGGGTCCGCACCGATCGCGATTCGATGGCCCGGCTCTCGGTGCTCGTCGACGAACAATGGCGCGCCGACGCGCTGCAGGCCGAGCTGTTCGACCGGTCCCTGGCTTCGGACACCGCCACCGCGCCGGGGCAGCTGATCGCCGTCCGGACCGAGATCACCCCGGGGCTGCAGGCGCACGCCGCGCGCTGGATCCGTGGGGCTTCGCGGCGGGTCCCGGAGGACCTCGCCCTGACCGCGTCCGGCCTGCGGCTCTGGGCCATCGCGGCCGGGCGGGTGGACGAGGCCGGTTACCTGCTGGCCATGGACGATGCGGACGGACCGGTTCATCGGGCCGGTGGCGGTCAGCTGGCCAAGCTCGGGGTGGCCGCGATCGATGTGGGTGTCCGAGGCGGTCCGGGTTGGCGGGTCACGTCGGCCAAGCGGCTGCGGCGCCTCGCCGAACTTCTGGGCGAGCCGCCGGCCGGAGCCGAAGCGAACTGGCCCTACCGCTGAGCCGAGCGGACCCGGTCAGCGGCCAAGGACCATCGTCAACAGCCACAGTCGATGGCCGCGACGGTGGTGAGCCGGTCGGCCACCCCGCAGGCCAAGCCGGCCGCGGTCTCGACGGTGCCGCCCTCGCGGACCCAGTACTCGAAACCGCCGATCATCTCGCGTACCGAGAACCCGCGGCGGGCCAGGGCCAGGGCCGAGCGGCTGCCGCCGTTGCAGCCCGGTCCCCAGCAATACGTCACGACCGGAGTGCCCTCGTCCAACGAGGAAATCAGCTCGTCGAGCCGGGCCGTCGGCAGGTGTAGGGCGCCGGGCACATGGCCGGCGTCCCAGGCGGCGACCGAGCGCGAGTCGATCAGCTGGAAGCCGGGCCGACCCGACGCCAGCGCGGCGGCGACGTCGGATACATCGGTCTCGAAGGCGAGTTTGGCGGCGAAGAAGTCGATGGCGTTCACCCGCACAACGCTAGGGAACCCCGCGCCGAGCCGGAACCGACAATCACCGGCGCTGATCGACAACAGCCGAAAGATCCACGGCAGAATGCAGCTCATGCCGCAACAATCATTGGACGCCACCGATTGGGCGCTGCTAACCGAACTGCAGCAGAACGGCCGGGCCCCGGTCACCCAGCTGGCCCGGTCGATCAGCCTGTCGGTATCGGCCACTGCCGAGCGGCTGCGCCGGCTCGAGGAATCCGGCGTGATCTCCGGCTACACCGCGATCGTCGATCCGGAGAAGCTGGGTTACACGATCCTGGCCCAGCTCCGGTTGAAGTATCCGTCCAGTCGGTACGGGCCACTGCACGACCTGATCGATGCCACCCCGGAGGTCATCGAGGCCCATCACGTCACCGGCGAGGATTGCTTCGTCCTGAAGGTGATCGCCACCTCGATGCGGCACCTGGAAGAGGTGTCCGGCCGGATCGGTGGGCTCGGCAGTGTGACCACCTCGGTGGCGTACTCCAGTCCGCTGCCTCGACGAAATGTCGGTCGACCCGGCTAGGGTCCGGGCATGGATGTTGAGCTGTACCCCACCGTCGTCGTGATGGGTGTGTCCGGCAGCGGCAAGACGACGGTGGGCGTGATCCTGGCCCACCAGCTCGGGGTGCCGTTCGCCGACGCCGACGACTTTCATTCCGCCGAGGCCAAGGCCAAGATGCACGCCGGGCATCCGCTCACCGACCAGGACCGAGCGCCGTGGCTGCGTCGGCTGGCGGATTGGCTGGCCGACGAACCCGACGGTTGCGTGCTGGCCTGCTCCGCCCTCAAACGCCGTTACCGGGACGTGCTGCGCAGCAGATCAGCGCATCTGGCGTTCCTGCACCTGGCCGGTGATCCGTCGGTGGTGACCGGCCGGGTCGCGCACCGCCAGGGTCATTACATGCCGGCCTCGCTGGTGCAGTCGCAGTACGACGCGCTCGAGCCGCTGGAACCGGACGAACGCGGCCTGGCAATCGACTTCACCGAGGACCCGGAGCAGATCGTCCAACAATTCCTGAAGGAAATCCGATGACCCAGTTCGTACTCGCGGCCGGAACCTCCGGCGGACATGACACCCGGCTGATCGGCGCCGCCCTGTTCGGCATCGCGGTGATCATCGCGCTGATCACCTTCGCCAAGCTCAATCCGTTCCTCAGCCTCACCATCGGGTCACTGCTGGTCGGCGGCCTGTCCGGCCTGGGCCTGAACGCGACGACGACCAGCTACGGCAACGGCGTCGGCAGCACCGTCGCCTCGGTCGGCACCCTGATCGCGCTGGGCTCGATCTTCGGCAAGTTGCTGGCCGACTCCGGCGGCGCGGATCAGATCGTCGACACCATCGTCAGCAAGGCCAGCGATCGAGCCCTGCCGTGGGCGATGGCCCTGGTCGGCATGGTCATCGGGCTGCCGATGTTCTTCGAAATCGGTCTGGTCCTGCTGATGCCGGTGATCCTGCTGGTGGCCCGCCGCTCCGGGCAGCCGCTGATGCGGATCGCGATCCCGACCCTGGCCGGGCTGTCGGCGATGCACGGGTTCGTGCCCCCGCACCCGGGGCCGCTCGCGGCGGTGGGTGCTTTGAAGGCGAACCTCGGCCTGACCCTGGCCTTCGGTGTGGTGTGCGCGATCCCGTGCGTGATCATCGCCGGTCCGCTGTTCAGCAAGCTGGCCGGTCGCTGGGTCGACGTCCCGGTACCCGAGCTGTTCGTCGCCCCCGGGGAGCGGCACCCGGAACAGGCCCG
>CAZZZW010000294.1:0-5538 GCA_964658795.1 Phormidium nigroviride PCC 7112 | reverse complement strand
AGGTAGCTCAACGCCGTCGGCACGCCGCGCCGAAGCCGGCCTGGCGCCGAGCTCATGTCGTGCCCAGCGCGGCCATCGTCCTCACCATGATCATCGGCGCCGACGCCGTCCACCTGACCGCTGGCATCGGGCACGCGGACGCGCTCAACAAATCCGCCGCCGACGTCCAGGGCACCGACCTCTCCGCGCTGGCCCCGGCCGCCCAGGCCAAGCAGCTGGTCGCCAACGGCCAGGCCAACACCGGCCGGGTGTCGCGGTCCAGCCGGACGCTGACCGGCGGCACCGACAGCGACACCACCTCCCAGGCCCGGCCCGGCCTGCCGTCGATCAACCCGGACAAGACCGTGGACGGGACGTGGGTCCGGCCCAGCGCCGGCGAGGAATCGTCCTGCTTCTGCATGCGCTGGGGCGTCATGCACGACGGCATCGACCTGGCCGGCCCGATGGGCTCGCCGATCGTCGCGGTGGGCGACGGGACCGTGGTCGCGGCCGGACCGGCCGAAGGATTCGGGCTCTGGGTCGTGATCCGGCACGACAACGGTGACTACAGCGTCTATGGCCACATGTACCACTACTTCGTGACCGTCGGTCAGCACGTGGTCGCCGGTCAGCACATCGCCGACATCGGCGCGAACGGCCAGTCGACCGGCCCGCACCTGCACTTCGGTGTCATGCACGGCAGTTTCATGGGTCCCTACATCGACCCGATCCCGTGGCTCAAGGCGCGCGGAATCAACATCGGGCCCTACGACCCCAACGCCTGAGGGATTTCCTCACTCACATCGGCTTCGGCCATACTGTGCGAGCTCGGCTGAGACCTTCGGCCCGGCTTGAATCACGGATTTCGGAGCTGACGAACCCAGCATGGTGAGCGAAACGCCGACCCGTCGACGGCTGCCGGCGCTCGAGTTGCCGGCCGCGATCGTGGACGTCGGCCGGTTCTCCATCACCGTGCGGTGGATCCTGTCCCGGTCCCTGGTGCTGGCCATTCTGGTCTTCGCCCGGGAGTACGGCGTGATCGGCGATGTCCAGTACTACTCGACCAGCCTGCACCAGATGTTCAACGGGGCCGGCCTGGGCAACACCCTGCAGGAATATCCGCTGCCGGTGTTCCTGGTGATCCTGCCCCAGTTCCTGCTCGGCTTCATGAACCAGGTCGCGTTCGTCCTGCTGTTCGCGCTGTCGATGCTGGCCGTCGACGCCGGTTTCACCGCCCTGCTCTGGCGCGCCGACGACCGCCGGCGCGGTGACGCGGTCAATTTCTGGCTGTGGTTCGTGCCGGCCCTGGGTCCGCTGGCCTACTTCCGGTTCGACCTGGTCCCGGCCGTGCTGGCCGGCGGGGCCGTGCTGGCCGCGATCACCCGGCCCCGGCTGGCCGGGGCGCTGACGGCCCTGGGCGCTGCACTGAAGCTGTGGCCGATCGTGATGGTGCCGACCTTCTTGATCCGAAAGGCCGATCGCCGACCGGTGCTGATCGGCTTCCTCAGCACCGGCGTGCTCATCGGCGGCCTGACCCTGGTGATCGCCGGCTGGCGTCGCACCGTGTCGCCGCTGCACTGGCAATCGGCTCGGGGCCTGCAGATCGAGTCGATCGTGGCGACGCCGCTGATGATTGCCCGAGCGTTCCACCCGGTCGGTGTCTGGACCATCCGGCTGTCCCAGTACAAGGCGTTCGAGATCTTCGGTGCCGGCCGGAATCTGATGGTCACCATCTCCTCGATCCTGACCCTGCTCGGCGGCCTGTTGCTGCTGACGCTCTGGTACCGCTGCCTGAAGCTGGCCACCCCGTCGGGGGAAACCCTGGGCTGGCTGTTCCTGGCCACGGCACTGATCGTCACCGTCACCAACAAGACCCTGAGCCCGCAGTACCTGCTCTGGCTCGGCGGCCCGATCGCGGCGCTGGCTGTCCGAGCGCCGCACAACCAGGCGGTACGGACCTTCGCCCGGGTGTTGCTGGTGACCTCGGTCGCGACCCAGCTGACCTACCCGATCGGCTATGACGCGCTGTTGAAGACTCATTCGTTCATGTCGACGGTGACGCTCGACCTGGTCATCCGCAACTGCCTGCTGGTGTGGCTGACCTGGTTCGCGGTTCGACAGGTCTTTCGCCAGACCCGCCTCAACGCGAGCTGAGCTCGCTCGTCAGCCGGCCGCCGTAGCCAGCCGGTCGAGCTGGTCCGCGGTCAGCTCGACCTCGCCCGCCTCGAGATTCTGCTGCAAATGCTGCAGGTTCGACGTACCGGGAATGAGCAGGGTGTTCTCGTAGTCGGCCAGCAACCAGGCCAGCCCGACCTGAGCCGGGGTGACGTCGAGTTCCGCGGCGATCTCGAGCACGATCGGGTTCTCGCTGACCTTGGGCCAACCCGGGAACGCCGAGCCGAGCGGGAAGAACGGCACCCAGGCGATGCCGTACTGCCGGCACAGATCGAGCACCGGCCGATGCGACCGGTCGAGCAGGCTGTAGGAGTTCTGCACGCAGACGATCCCGGCGGGCAGGGCCTGTTGCAGGGTGTCGGCGTCGATCGCACTCAGTCCGATGCCGCCGATCTTGCCCTGCTCCCGCAATGAGATCAGCTCAGCCAGTTGAGCATCGAGGTCCACTCGCTGCTCACCCTCGGCCACCAACCCCGGTCGCTGGTCCAGACGCCGAAGGTTGACCACGGCCAGCTGGTCCACACCCAACGTGGACAGGTTGGCCTCGACGCCGGCCCGCAACTGCTCCGGTCGTTGGGCCGGCACCAGGTCACCGTCGACGTGCTCGGCACCCACCTTGCTGACGATCCTCAGCCCGTCGTCGTACGGGGCGAGTGCTTCCCGGATCCGGGCGTTGGCGGTGCCGTCGCCGTAGAACTCGGCCGTGTCGATGTGGTTCACACCGCGGGCGGTGGCCGCCTGCAGGATGGTGTGCGCAGTGGCCGGATCGGGGGCCGGACGATCACGCAGCTCACCGAGTTGCATGGCGCCGAAACCGATCCGGCTGACCGGTTGTCCGGCCAGGTCGGTGACGCCCCCGGGGTGCAGTTCTGAACTAGTCATGGCTCGACCATAGCACTAACCGGAGGCATCCTCCGCTTATAGTCATCGAAGTCGTCGAACTCCGGGCGTGACGGCCGCCGAGCTACAGCTTGTCGATCGGTGCGAACCGCAGCACCAGCCATTTCGTGCCGCCGCTGCCGAAGTCGATCTCGGCCTGGGCCTTCTCCGCCTGCCCCCGCAACGCCACCACCGTGCCCAACCCGAAGGTGTCATGGGTTACCCGATCACCCAATTCCAACTGGGGAATCGCTTTCTCGAGCTTCTTCGCACCGAAGGTGAGCGGCGGGTTGCCCGCCCGGGGCTGCGTCCGTGGCCGGGCTCGGTAGCCATGGTCGGAGTACTGGCCGGAGCTACCGCCCTCGTCCGGGTAACCGACGAAGGGCTGCCGGTCCACCGCGCCGGTCCAGCGCACGTGCTCGGCCGGCACCTCGTCTAGGAACCGTGACGGCGGCCCGAAGCTCGGGCTGCCCCACGCCGACCGGGCCACTGCGCGACTGAGGTAGAGCCGCTGCCGGGCTCGGGTGATTCCGACGTAGGCCAGTCGACGCTCCTCGGCCATCTCGCCCGGCTCCCCGAAGGTCCGCTGGTGCGGAAAGATGCCATCCTCCATGCCGGTCAGGAACACCACCGGAAACTCCAAGCCCTTGGCGGTGTGCAGTGTCATCAGCGTGACCACACCACCGTCGGCGTCTGGCACCGAATCCGCATCGGCAACGAGGGAAACGTGTTCCAGGAAGGCGTCCAGGTCGGCCGGGTCATCGATCTGGGCCCGCTGTTCCTCGAACTCGGCGGCCACGCTCACCAGCTCGCGAAGGTTGTCGACCCGGGTGCCGTCCTGCGGATCGTGGCTGGCCTCGAGCTCGGTCAGGTAGCCCGTCTGGGCGAGTACTTCTTCGATGATGTTGCTGGGCGTGCCGTGTTCCTCGCTGTTGGCGATTGCCCTTAGTTCGAAAAGGAGTTTGACGAACTCGCGGATTGCATTTGCCGATCGCGGCGCCAGCCCCGAGATGTGATCGACCCGGTCCAGGGCAGCACCGAAACTGATCCGCTCCTGTTCGGCATAGGCCTCGACGAAGGCCTCGGCCCGGTCCCCGATGCCGCGGCGAGGGGTATTGAGGATGCGCCGCAGGCTGACCAGATCCTCCGGGTTGGCCAGCACCCGCAGGTAGGCCAGGATGTCGCGAACCTCTTTGCGTTCGTAGAACCGCACGCCGCCGACGACCTTGTACGGCAGCCCCAGCCGGATGAAGATCTCTTCGAACACCCGGGATTGGGCGTTGGTCCGGTAGAACACCGCCACATCCGACGGCTTGGCCTGACCGGCATCGCCGAGCGCGTCGATCTGCTGCGCCACCCACCGGGCCTCGTCGTGCTCGTTCTCGGCGACGAACCCTTCGATCTGCTCACCGGTTCCGGCGTCGGACCATAGGTTCTTCGGCCGCCGATCCGGGTTGCGGGAGATCACCGCGTTGGCGGTGTTGAGAATCGTCTGCGTCGACCGGTAGTTCTGCTCCAGCAGGACAGTTCGGGCGTCCGGGTAATCGCGTTCGAACTCGTCGATGTTGCGGATGGTCGCACCGCGGAAGGCATAGATCGACTGGTCGGCATCGCCGACCACGCAGAGTTCGGCAGCGGGAATCTTCAGTTCCGGTAGGGCTTTCGTCAGTTCGCGGACCAGCACGTACTGCGCGTGGTTGGTGTCCTGGTACTCGTCCACCAGCACGTGTTTGAACCGGCGGCGGTAGTGTTCGGCGACGTCCGGCACGGTCTGCAACAGCCGCACGGTGTTCATGATCAGGTCGTCGAAGTCCATCGCCGACGATTCGGTCAGGCGTTGCTGGTAGCGCTGGTAGACCTCGGCCAGCGCCTTCTCGGTCGCGCTGACGGCCTGCTCGGCGAACTGCTCGGGCCCGATGAGCTCGTTCTTCAGGTTCGAGATCTGCACCGACAACGAACGCGCCGGGTACCGCTTGGGATCCAGACTGAGTTCACGGGTGACCAAGGTCAGCAGCCGGCGTGAATCGTCGGCGTCATAGATCGAGAACGACGTGCGCATACCGAGGTGTTTGGCCTGAGCCCGCAGGATCCGGACGCACATCGAGTGGAACGTCGACACCCACATCGCGAACGCCCGCCGGCCGATCAGGTTGGCTACCCGCTGTTTCATCTCGGCCGCGGCCTTGTTGGTGAACGTGATGGCCAGGATGTCATTGGGGCCGGTGTCCCCGAAGGCCATCAGATAGCCGATCCGCTGGGTCAGCACCTTGGTCTTGCCCGATCCGGCACCGGCCACGATCAGCAACGGAACGCCGCGGTGGGTGACCGCCTGACGTTGCTGCGGGTTCAGCCCCACCAGCAGGTTGTCCGCGCTGCGACTGTCGGATCTGGGCGGACCGGCAGCACGGATCGAGCCCGGATCGAAGTCGACATCGGGTGGGGTGTCGGGACGGCTGCGGTCGAGAGGGGTGGTGGATTCAGCGCTCATCGTGGTTCAACCCTACG
>CAZZZW010000293.1:0-5538 GCA_964658795.1 Phormidium nigroviride PCC 7112 | reverse complement strand
ACAAGTGGGGTGTGTTCAGGCGGCCGCGTACAGGTAGCCGGCCAGGGCGAAACCACCGAGCGCGATGAGGGCTCGGAGCAGGTTCGCCGGGATCCGCCGGGCCACGGCCGGACCGAGCAGCCCACCGATGACGGCACCGAGGCCCAGCGGCCAGACCGCGGGCCAGACCACCGAACCGACGAGGCCGAAGAGCACCGCCGGAAGGACATCTGACCCGAACAGGATGACGTTCTTCATGGAGTTGGCCCGGTGCAGCACCGGTTCGGACGTGAACAACAGCAGGACGATCAACAGGATGCCGGCCCCGGCGCCGAAGTAGCCGTTGTAGAACGCCACGCCGACACCGGCCAGTCCGACGGCCGGCCGGCTCAGTGATCGACCGCGATTGAGCTGCCAGCGACTGATGATCGGCTGGAGCAGCAACACCAGCGCGCCGATCGCGACCAGATAGGGCACCACCCGGTCGAACACTCCGCGTGGCGTCAGCACCAGTACGACGGCGCCGGCCAGCGAAACCCCGGCGTAGGTCGGCAGCCAACGGCGGACCGTGGGACCGTGACCGTGCAGATCCGGCCCGGCCTGCGCGGCCGAGCTGATCCCGCTGCCCAGCAGGGCGACCGAATTGGTGACGTTCGCGGCCAGCGGAGGGATGCCCACTGCCAGCAACGCCGGGTAGGCCACCAGCGAGGTGATACCGCCGGCGGTACCGATGACGCCGGCCAGGATGCCGGCTGTGGCGAGGAAGAGGATCTGTAGCAAGCAGCTCAGCCCGGTCCGTCGCTGCCCACGTCCAGCCCGCTCATCCTGGGGAGGGCGCGGTGGTCCAGGCCAGCTGGACATCGCCGAGGGTCCGGCGGGCGGTCACCCGCAAGGCGTCGCTGAGGATCGTCGCGCCGTCCCAGACCACCGGGCGGCCGGCGGCGTCATAAGTGGTGCGTTCGGCCACCATGACCGGCCGGCCGGCCGGCACCCCGGCCACCTTGGCCACCGCCTCCGGCAGCGCCCGGGCGTGCAACGCCTCGTCGGCGGTGGCGATCACGATCGAGCATCGGGTCCGCAGTGAGGCATACAACGAGGCCTCGGCGAAGTCGACGTCGGCCAGTTCGGCGCCCCACGGCAGCGGCACCCAGGACACCTGATGGACGGCCGCGTCCCGCCCCAACCGGCGCAACCGTTCCAACCGCAGTGCCCTGTCCCCCCTGGTCCGCCCCAGCGCGCCGGCCACTGCGGCCGGCAGGGCTCGACGCGCCGACGACAGCACCTCGGTCGACAAGGCCACCCCCTGGTTGTGCATGTCCTCGGCCAGGCTGGACAGCGATCGAAGATCGAGGACTGCCGGGCCCGGGGCCACGAAGGTGCCCCGACCGGCCTGCTGGACGATCAGGTGGTCGTCCTGCAGCTCGCGCAGCGCCTGCCGCAGGGTCATCAGGGTGACGCCGTAGTGCTGGCTCAACCGGGCCTGCGACGGCAGTGCCTGTCCGGCCGCGAATTCCTCGACCTCGATCCGTCGGGCGAGATCTTCCTTGATCTCCAAGTACTTCGGTCGTCGTGCCTCCGACATCCGGTCCCGGCCTCCGTTCCCGCGTCCGAAAGAGTTCTAGATGAGTGGGTCGACAAGAGCCGACGTCGAGGTCTAGTCTTCTAGAAGTGCCGGATGATGTCGAGTCGGCGGGAAGCGAGAAGAGCAGATGACCTCACGAGCCGAGTCGGCCGTGGCCGGTATCGCGCCGGGGTACGACCAGCCGCGAACCGAGATCCTGGGCGTCCAGCCCGACGGAATGGGTGATCCCGGTGTCACCGGCCGGTTCACCGAGTTCGGTGGCCGGTACGTGCCCGAGGCGCTGATCCCCGCTTGCGAAGCGGTCGAGGCCGCGTTTCGCGACGCCCGGCAGGATCCCAGCTTCCAGCAACGGCTGCAGCATCTGCTCGAGACCTACGCCGGCCGGCCGACCCCGGTCACTCCGGCCGAGCGGCTGTCGAAGGAGCTCGGGATCAACCTGCTGCTCAAGCGGGAGGATCTGACCCATACCGGTTCGCACAAGATCAACAACGTCCTCGGACAAGGCCTGCTGGCCCAGCGGATGGGCAAGAAGCGGCTGCTGGCCGAGACCGGAGCCGGTCAGCACGGCGTGGCCACCGCGACCATCGGCGCGCTGCTCGGACTCGAGGTCACCGTCTACATGGGCGAGGTCGACACCGAGCGGCAACAGCTCAACGTGTTCCGGATGGAGTTGCTCGGCGCCGAGGTGGTGCCGGTCAAGAGCGGCACCCGGACCTTGAAGGACGCCTGCAGTGAGGCCCTGCGGCAGTGGGTGTCCCAGGTCGACGATGCCTACTACTGCCTCGGCTCGGTGATGGGCCCGCATCCGTACCCGTGGATGGTCCGGGAGTTCCAGAAGGTCATCGGCACCGAGGCTCGCGGCCAATGCGCCGGACTGCTACGCACGGGTGTGCCTGATGTCGTGGTCGCCTGCGTCGGCGGTGGTTCGAACGCGGCCGGCACCTTCGCCGGCTTCGTCGACACGTCGGCCCGGATGGTCGGGGTCGAGGCCGCCGGCGGTGCGGCCATGACCGACGGGGTGCCTGGCATCCTGCACGGCTTCTACTCTCAGGTGCTGCAGGACGAGGACGGCCAGGTCATCGAGGCCGAATCCATCTCGGCCGGTCTGGACTACCCCGGCGTCGGCCCGGAACACGCCAGCCTCGGCGGCTCCGGCCGGGCCGAGTACGTCACCGCCACCGACGCCGAGGTGCTCGATGCGGTAGTCCGGCTGGCCAAGACCGAAGGCATCCTGGCCGCGCTGGAATCCGCGCACGCGCTGGCCTGGATCATCAAGGCCGCGGAATCCGGCGACATCCCGCTCGGTTCGACGGTGCTGATGACGTTGTCCGGACGCGGCGACAAGGACGCGAGTCAATTGATGAAGCTGCTATGACCGACATCCAGACACAACTGAACCCGGGCGCGGTTCAGCAGAAGCTCACCGGCCGCCGAGACAGCGGCGGCAAGGCCCTGGTGCCGTACGTGACGGCCGGCATCACCGAGAACTGGCTCGATTACGTGCAGGCCTGCATCGATGGCGGCGCCGACGCGATCGAGATCGGCCTGCCGTTCTCCGATCCGATGCTGGACGGCCCGATCATCCAGGCGGCCTCGGTCCAGGCATTGAGCCGCGGCGTCACCGTGCGGGGCCTGCTTGAGGAGCTGGCCGACTTCGATTCCCCCGTGCCGCTGGTGGCCATGACCTACAGCAACGTCGTCGGCCGGCACGGCTACGCCGATTTTTGCGCCCGATTGGCTGCGGCCGGGGTGAGTGGACTGATCGCGTCCGATACGCCGGTGGACGAGGTCGCTCCGTTGCTGCAGGTCAGTCTGGAGGCGGGTATCGAACTGGTCCTCCTGGTGGCACCGTCGACCAAACCCGACCGGGCAAAGCGCATCGCCAACCTCAGCCGCGGTTTCATCTATGCGGTCAGCACGATGGGAGTCACCGGCGTCCGGGACTCGGTCAGTGAGACCGTGGGGCCGACGGTCGAGCTGGTGCGGGGCTCGACCGACCTGCCGGTACTGGTCGGGTTCGGCATCTCTACGCCGGAGCAGGCCGTTGCCGCGTCCCGCGTGTCCGACGGGGTGGCCGTGGGCTCAGTGCTGATGCGGGCGGTGCTCGAGGGTGCGACGCCGGCCGAGATCCAGGACCGGGTGGCAGCGATGCGGAAAGCGTTGAACAGCTTCGAGCAGGCGTAGCACACCGGCGCGGTAGCGTCCTGCTTCGTGGCTGAGATCAACGACCCGTCTGGTACCGACGAGCGGCTGGAACCGAGCATCCAGCTCGACTTCCGGCAGGACATGTCCTACGGCGACTACCTGAACCTGACCCAGTTGCTGTCGGCCCAGCATCCGCGTTCGCAACCAGCCGCCTACGACGAGCTGCTGTTCATCATTCAGCACCAGACCAGCGAGCTTTGGCTGAAGCTGGCCCTGCATGAACTGCGTGGTGCCCGCAGCGCGATCGCCGCCGACGAACTGGGCGTCGGTCTCAAACGTCTCGCCCGGATAAAGCAGATCCTGAACGCGATGACCGAGCAGTGGAGCGTGCTGGCCACGATCACGCCGAGCGAGTACGCCACCTTCCGGCGGTTCCTGGCCACCTCATCGGGCTTCCAGTCGGCGCAGTACCGGGCGGTCGAGTTCATCCTGGGCAACAAAAACCGGGCGCTGTTGAGCGTGTTCGAGTCCGAGCCGGAGACGCATGCGATGCTGACCGAGCTGCTGGAATCACCCAGCTTGTACGACGAGTTCCTGCGCTACCTGCACCGGCTCGGCTTCCCGATCCCGGCGGAGGTGTTGCAGCGCGATGTCAGTCAGCGCTACCGGATTTCGACCGCGCTGGTCGAGGTGTTGACCCCGATCTATCGGGACGAGACCGATCACTGGCGGGTGTATGAGACCTGCGAGGAACTGGTCGATCTCGAAGATGCCTTTCAGCTGTGGCGATTCCGGCACCTGCGGACGGTTCAGCGGATCATCGGCACCAAGACCGGCACCGGCGGTTCCAGCGGGGTGGGCTTCCTGCGCAAGGCCTTGGAGACCGAGTTCTTCCCCGAGCTGTATGCGCTGCGCAGCGAGATCGACGACTGACGGAGGGGCATCGCGGCGCCTGGATCGGGGTCAGCCGGGCGCGCTTACCGCTTTCGGGTCACACGACGGCAGGGCAGGCGATACAGTCGCGCTGTCCGGGCGATGCCACTGAACCACATGTGAGCCGAGCGTCCGGGAACGGGGAAGTCAGCCTTGTCGCACGTTCTCGTCGCGGTCGCGACCTCGCCCTCCGGCGGTCACGGCAGCAGCAGCCCGATCGGTTTCATCATCGTCGGGATCGGGTTCATCCTGATCGGTGGCATGAACGCGATCAGTCCGGGCCTGGGCTTCAGGCTCAATCGTTGGCAGTACAAGAACAAGGAGGCGTGGCAGCCGTCGAACGCGGCGCTGGTCGTGGCCCGGATCACCGGCTGCATCGCGGTGGTGATCGGCATCGTGCTGCTCATCCTCGCCGCGACGCGCTGACCTCCTCGGCGATTGCTGCCAGGTAGCGATTGACCATACGGGCTTGGAGAAACCGGGTTACCGGGCCACCAAGCCGGGCGTACCAGGACGCGGCCCGGCTGATCGAATCGATCAGACAGCGGACGGTGTCGTCGGCCCGGTGCTCGACCGCGAACCGCTCCACGCCGCGTTCGGGGTGCCCGGGCATGGTGGCGTAACTGAAACCGGCCCGGGTGGGTTCGTCGAACACCGCCACGATCTGGCAGGGGGCGACCACCGGCCCGAGCTGCTGCCGGACGATGGCGGCCAGTACGGGCCGGGGCGACGTGGCCTCGATCCTCAGCCCGGCGCGCTGCAGGAAGCGCCAGCTCAGGACGGCCGACCGGGCGCTCTCGAAGTCTGCCGCGCCGGCCCCGACGTGCCTCTCGCGGTGCAGCCGATGAAACCCCGGCGGGCAGCGGTCATCGACCGAGCCGGCGAAGGTCTGCGGCACG
>CAZZZW010000292.1:0-5540 GCA_964658795.1 Phormidium nigroviride PCC 7112 | reverse complement strand
ACCGTCTTCGTCGGCTCCTGCACCAACGGCCGGATCGAGGACCTGCGCACCGCGGCCGAGATCATCCGTGGCCGCAAGGTCGCCGACCGGATCACCATGCTGGTGGTGCCCGGCTCGGCTCAGGTCCGGGAACAGGCCGAGGCCGAAGGCCTGGATCGAGTTTTCCTCGACGCGGGCGCGGAATGGCGTGGTGCCGGCTGTTCGATGTGCCTGGGCATGAACCCGGACAAGGTCGCCCCGGGCCAGCGCAGCGCGTCGACCTCGAACCGGAACTTCGAGGGACGGCAAGGAAAGGGCTCCCGGACGCATCTGGTGTCCCCCGCCGTCGCGGCCGCCACCGCCATCACCGGCACCCTGTCCGCACCGGCAGATCTGTAGCGAAGGGCCTGACGAACATGGACGCTTTCACCACCCACACCGGACGCGGGTTGCCGTTACGCCGGTCCAACGTTGACACCGACCAGATCATCCCGGCCGAGTTCCTCAAGCGGATCACCCGCACCGGCTTCGAGGACGCACTGTTCGCCAGCTGGCGCGTCGATCCGGATTT
Organism: Phormidium nigroviride PCC 7112; assembly: GCA_964658795.1. Taxonomy (GTDB): domain Bacteria; phylum Actinomycetota; class Actinomycetes; order Mycobacteriales; family Jatrophihabitantaceae; genus Jatrophihabitans_A. The sequence goes on along the minus strand of CAZZZW010000292.1, from coordinate 4,990 downwards.
CGTCCTGAATGACGAGCAATTCGCCGGCGCGAGCATCCTGGTGGCCGGCAGCGACTTCGGCACCGGATCCTCGCGCGAGCACGCCGTCTGGGCCCTGCACGACTACGGCTTCAAGGTTGTCCTGTCGGCTCGCTTCGGCGACATCTTCCGGGGCAACTCGCTCAAGAACGGCCTGTTGACCGTGCTCGTCGACCAGGACGTGATCGAACAGTTGTGGAAGCTGATCGAGGCCGACCCGTCGCTGGAGATCACGGTCGACCTGGAGCGGATGGAGATCCGATTCGCCGGCCAGACGATCACCTTCGAGCTCGACGACGCGATCCGGCAGCGGTTGCTCGAGGGCGCCGACGACATCACCATCACGCTGCGGCACGAAGAGGAAATCTCCGAATACGAGAAATCCATCCCGGATTTCAAGCCGGACACGCTGGCTGACTCAGCTTGACCCCGACGCCGGCCGATGGGAAAGTCGTGATCGTGCGGCAGTTCAGCATCATTAGCTAGCGCGGCGCCCCGGGTTCACTTTTGGACGGGCGTCCGCGCGATTTCAGCGACCAATCGACTGACCCACCTACGGGCTTCAGTTGCCCGCCGGTCGCAAGCAGCCAGCCGTCACTCGAACCCACTAATCGGAGTTTTCCCTTATGTACCCGGTCAATCTTGAACTGCCGGTGCCGGCGTCCGACGTCGACACCGCCGCCGAACGCCTCGCCTTCCTCGAGCCGACCCCCGTGCACCGCTCCCAGCGGCTGTCCGAGCGCATGGGGGCCGATGTCTGGCTCAAGCGCGAGGACCAGCAACCCGTCCGGTCCTACAAGGTTCGCGGTGCCTCCAACCTGATCGCCCAGCTTTCCGACGAGGCGCGCGCGGCCGGCCTGGTCTGTGCCAGTGCCGGCAACCACGCCCAGGGGGTTGCGTTCGCCTGCGCCACCCTCGGGGTGAGCGGCACGATCTTCGTCCCCCGCACCACGCCGCGGCAGAAGCTCAACCGGATCGCCGCCCTCGGTGGCAGCCACGTGAGTGTCGAACTGGTCGGTGACAGCTACGACGATGCCGCCAAGGCCGCAGCCGAGTTCGCGGCGACGACCGGGGCCAGCATGGTGCCGCCGTTCGACCATCCGCACACGATCGCCGGTCAGGGCACCGCGATCCGCGAGGCGTTCGCGCAACTGGCCGGCCTGGGCGTCACGCCGGACCTGGTGGTGGTCCCGGTCGGCGGCGGCGGACTGTTGGCCGGCACCCTGGCCTGGCTGGCCGGCAACCATCCGGCCGTCCGGGTGATCGGCGTGGAACCGGCGGGTGCCGCCAGCATGGCCGCGGCGCTCAAGGCCGGCCACCCGGTACCGCTGGAGACCCTGGACACCTTCACCGACGGGGCGTCCGTCCGTCAGGTCGGCACGCTGCCGTTCGAGGTCGCGCGGGCCGCCGGGGTCGAGGTGGTGGCCGTGGCCGAGGGCAAGATCTGCACCGAGATGCTGGAGTACTACCAGGTTGACGGCATCATCGCCGAGCCGGCCGGAGCACTGTCGGCCGCCGCCCTGCGCGACACCATCTTCGCCGCGCCCGGCAGCACCATCCTGTGCCTGCTGTCCGGCGGCAACAACGACGTCAGCCGGTACGCCGAGGTGATCGAGCGGTCGCTGGTGCACGAGAGCCGCAAGCACTACTTCCTGGTGGACTTCCCGCAGGAGCCCGGCGCGCTGCGACAGTTCCTCGACGACGTGCTCGGGCCGGACGACGACATCACCCTGTTCGAGTACGTCAAGCGCAACAACCGGGAAACCGGCCCGGCGCTGGTCGGCATCGAACTGGGCCGGCCGGAGAATTTGGGACAGCTGATGGAGCGAATGCGCGAGGCGACACCCAACATCCAGCTGCTGCCGCCGGACAGCCCGATGACCCGCTTCCTGGTCTGACCCGCGCGATCGTCATAAGAACCGCTCGCTACAGCGGTCGATTCCTATGACGAAACCCAAGCAGTAGACGCGAAACGGCCCCGGACCTGGTTTCCCAGATCCGGGGCCGTTCGCTACGTGCTGACCGGAACTTCTAGTCCAGGCTCTGGCCGACAGCCGATTCGCTCGGCGGCACGTCTGGCACCAGCACCTCGGTCTTGGCCTCACCCCGGAAGGTGAATTGCTCCTTGCCGTCGGCGTCCGCGGCAGTGTCGATGACCACGATCTGACCGGCGGTGAGTTCGCCGAACAGGATCTTCTCGCTCAGCGTGTCCTCGATCTCGCGTTGGATGGTCCGCCGCAACGGACGGGCACCCAGCACCGGGTCGTAACCGCGCTTGGCCAGCAACGCCTTGGCCGCCGTGGTCAGTTCCATGCCCATGTCCTTGTTCCGCAACTGGGTGTCGACGCGGGCCGACATCAGGTCGACGATCTGGACGATCTCGTCCTGCGACAGCTGGTGGAACACGACGATGTCGTCGATGCGGTTCAGGAACTCCGGGCGGAAGTGCTGCTTGAGCTCGTCGTTAACCTTGAGCTTCATCCGCTCGTAGTTGGACGCCCCGTCGTTCGAGCCGGAGAAGCCGAGGCTGCCGACCGACTTGGACGCGTCCTTGGTGCCGAGGTTGGTGGTCAGGATCAGCACCGTGTTCTTGAAGTCCACGATCCGGCCCTGGCCGTCGGTCAGCCGACCGTCCTCGAGCACCTGCAGCAGCGTGTTGAACACGTCCGGGTGAGCCTTCTCGACCTCATCGAACAGGACCACGCTGAACGGCTTGCGGCGGACCTTCTCGGTCAGCTGGCCACCCTCGTCGTAGCCGACGTAACCGGGCGGGGCGCCGACCAGGCGGGACACCGTGTAGCGGTCGTGGAACTCCGACATGTCCAGCTGGATGAGCGCGTCGTCGTCACCGAACAGGAACTCGGCCAGGGTCTTGGCCAGCTCGGTCTTACCGACCCCGGACGGGCCGGCGAAGATGAACGATCCACCCGGACGCTTCGGGTCCTTCAGACCGGCGCGGGTACGGCGGATCGCCTGCGAGACAGCCTTGATCGCGTCCTGCTGGCCGATCACCCGGCGGTGCAGCTCGTCCTCCATGCGCAGCAGCCGGGCAGTCTCCTCCTCGGTCAGCTTGAACACCGGGATGCCGGTCCAGTTGGCCAGCACCTCCGCGATCTGCTCGTCGTCGACCTCGGCTACGACATCCAGATCGCCGGCCTTCCATTCGCGCTCGCGCTGGGCCTTCTCGTTCAGCAGGTTCTTCTCCTTGTCCCGGAGTGAGGCTGCCTTCTCGAAGTCCTGGGCGTCGATCGCCGATTCCTTGTCCCGGCGGACGTCGGCGATCCGGTCGTCGAACTCGCGCAGGTCCGGCGGCGCGGTCATCCGGCGGATGCGCATCCGGGAACCGGCCTCGTCGATCAGGTCGATCGCCTTGTCCGGCAGGAACCGGTCGGAGATGTAGCGATCAGCCAGCCCGGCCGCGGCCACCAGCGCCGAGTCGGTGATGGAGACCCGGTGGTGCGCCTCGTACCGGTCGCGCAGACCCTTGAGGATCTCGATGGTGTGGGCCACCGACGGTTCGCCGACCTGCACCGGCTGGAACCGGCGTTCGAGCGCGGCGTCCTTCTCCAGGTGCTTGCGGTACTCGTCGAGGGTGGTGGCACCGATGGTCTGCAGCTCGCCCCGGGCCAGCATCGGCTTGAGGATCGAGGCGGCGTCGATCGCGCCTTCGGCCGCACCGGCCCCGACCAGGGTGTGGATCTCGTCGATGAACATGATGATGTCGCCGCGGGTGCGGATCTCCTTGAGCACCTTCTTCAGGCGCTCCTCGAAGTCACCGCGGTAGCGGGAGCCGGCGACCAGCGAACCCAGATCCAGCGTGTAGAGCTGCTTGTCCTTCAGCGTCTCGGGCACCTCGCCCCGCACGATCGCCTGGGCCAGGCCCTCGACGACCGCGGTCTTGCCGACGCCCGGCTCCCCGATCAGCACCGGGTTGTTCTTGGTGCGCCGGGACAGCACCTGCATCAGGCGCTCGATCTCCTTCTCGCGCCCGATGACCGGGTCGAGCTTGCCCTCGCGGGCGGCCTGGGTCAGGTTGCGGCCGAACTGGTCGAGCACCAACGATGTCGACGGCGCACCCTCGGCGGCGGTCCCGCCGGCAGGCTCCTTGGACTGGTAGCCGTTGAGCAGCTGGATGACCTGCTGGCGGACCCGGTTCAGGTCGGCGCCGAGCTTGACCAGCACCTGGGCGGCGACGCCCTCGCCCTCACGGATCAGGCCGAGCAGGATGTGCTCGGTGCCGATGTAGTTGTGGCCGAGCTGCAGCGCCTCGCGCAGTGACAGCTCCAAGACCTTCTTGGCCCGCGGGGTGAACGGGATGTGACCGGACGGCGCCTGCTGGCCCTGGCCGATTATCTCCTCCACCTGCTGGCGTACTGCCTCGAGCGAGATGCCGAGCGACTCCATGGCCTTGGCCGCGACGCCCTCGCCCTCGTGGATCAGCCCGAGCAGGATGTGCTCGGTACCGATGTAGTTGTGGTTGAGCATGCGGGCCTCTTCTTGGGCCAGCACGACCACCCGCCGGGCGCGATCGGTAAACCGTTCGAACATGTCGCTCACTCTCCTTACCCGCTCGACGCTTCGCTGGTGGAACACCGTGGTGTCCAGCGCTTCGGACCGAACGCCGTGTCCAGATTCGATCCACTGGGGGATCGAACGCGTCGTGCCTCTACGACTCTAATCACTGCAACGAGGAGGACCTGGCCAGATCCACCGGAGTCCTCTCAGAGCGAAACCGGATCGTCGTCGCCATGTCTGCCACGGTGGTGCTGGCTACAGTTCTCGACATCGAGAAATGTCGGCCCAGCTTACGTCAACTTGACAGTCGTATCAGCCCGATAGGTCGGCCCGATACCGCTCCGTGACACCCCGTGTCGGGAGTGTGCCCCGGTGGCAACACCGGCAAACCACGCCGCGGGGCGAACCGGGAACTGCCCGGTCACTCGATTGCGCCGAGTCAGGTCGGGCTGCGCCG
>CAZZZW010000291.1:0-5543 GCA_964658795.1 Phormidium nigroviride PCC 7112 | reverse complement strand
TCGTCGGCCAGCGCCACGCCGGCCACCACCGACCCGTACGAGTGGGCGACCACGGTCAACTGCTGTGATGGCTCGAGCTGTAACCCGTCCTGACAGAACGCGGTCAGCATTCCGGCACCGTCCTTGGCCCGGCCGGTGAAGGCCGCCCGGGAGATGTCGGCGGTACCCGAACCGCCCGGATCGGCGTAGCCCTTCCACATGACGACCGCGGCTCCGCTGGCCTGATTGAGTGTCTTGGCATCCCTCGTCCAGCCGGGCACGTTCTGATCCGAACCCACGCCGGGTACGAACACCGCAACATTGGCCGCCGTCGGATCGCCCCAGAGCACGCCGTAGTGATCGGCCGCCGGGTCGTACAGCACCAGGCTGCTACCCGGCTGCAGCAATGACTGGATCAGCTCGATCCGGGGCCGGTCGCCGGCCTGGATGGCTGCGTGCAGATCAGCCTCAGCGAGTTGCCGATTGGCTTCAGCCCGGAGCGACAGCGGGATTCCGTTCAGATCGCCGAGCGTCGGGTCCAGCGCGATCAGTCGGCCGGCCGCCGTCGGTGCGAGGTCGGCGCACAGACCTGCCAGGAGTCCCGGCGGCAGACTTCGCAGCAAACGATCGATACCGCCGTCCAGTTCGGCGGCGGAAAGCTCGGCCAGCACAGCCAATTCTCGATCGGAGGGCCTTGTGTCGGACCGAAGCAGCGTGAACGCACTGATCTCGTCCAACTCTCGGATGCAGGTTCGTCGGGCCGCTTCATAGGTCTGTCGCAGCTCGGCGGCCTGAGCGCGGACCGCGTCGAGTTTGCGTTGCAGCATCAGGTGATATTCGGCACCGGGGTCGGGCAGGAATGGACCCGGTTCCAGCGCCTCGAAGGTCGTGGAGTCGAGTTCCTGCTGCAAAGACTGGGCCTTCGCCAGCAGACCGACCGCCTCCGCCGTCATCAGCTCGGTCTTCGAGGCGAACGTCCGTAGCAGCGCGGCCGCGCGCTCGAGCTCGTGAACCGGTGTGGCCAACTGCCGCCCGACCCGCTGGTGGCTGGCGGTCCAGGCCGTGCCGGCCGACCCGCGCCAGAACCGCATGACCTGTTCGGCCCCGGCCAAGGCGCGAGCCTGTTCTTGCTGCCAGTCACGAGTAATCCGCTGCAATTGCTCGGCATTTGCCAAGACTGTGTCGGTCGACAGTGGCACCGGATCGCCGCCGAGCACGGTCCAATCGGTCATGACAGCGAGTAGGCCAGGCGACGATCGGTGTGCCGGTAGAGCGCGACGGCGGACCGAGCGGCCCGGGCTTGGCCGACCAATGCCGAGCCGACCAGATGGACCTGGACCGAAGCCAACCTGAAGACGGTGCTCAGCGCCTGGTCCAACTCGCCATCACAACAAGACGGCGCGACCGCCGGGATCGCCTGGAGCAGGCTGGCCGCCTCGTCGGCGACCCGGTCGGCGAGCGCTTCGGCCTGTTCCGGTTCGAGGTAGAACGTGGTCATCTCGGTGGCCCTTTGTCGGTACTTGTGGTGGACCCACCGTAGGACCGATTCGCGGCCCGAAGCAACTCCGAACGGTCGCGAAATGGCAGTGTTTACAAGGGCATTCGAGATGACTGCAGAAGTATGCGAAACGGCCCGGAACCGGTGTCGACACCAGCTCCGGGCCGTCCCAGAACGAAAGCGGAAACTACTTCACGCCGGCCGCCTTCACCGCACCCGGCCTGACCTTGGTCGCGGTCGTGTACGCCTTCGCCAGGTCAGCCACCGCAACCGCAGGTGCATTGGTCAGCACGCTGTGTTCGGCGTTCGAGGTCAGCTTCGCCGTGGCCGCCATGGCCGCCGATCCCTTGGCCACGATCGCGGCCTGAGCCAGATCGCGGGCCACCGACACCACCACGTCCTCCTGGGCGAAGGTGTTGGCCGAACCGAACTTGGCCGCCACCGTCTTCAGCAGTCCGAGCATGGTGGTGGCATTCCTGGGCGCTCCCGCCGCAGTCCAATTCCTCGTGGCCAGCGCGGTGTTCAGCGCCTTGACGACTGCAGCGGATTTACCCTGGACTTCCAGCTGATCCCGCAGTGTCTGCAACCGGGTCCGGGCATTGTCGGTGCGCAGTCCCCAGCCGTACGGGTACAGCGGGTCGTAGTTTGCGTCGCCGACGTTGATCGGCAACTGGCTTTCGGCCTTGGCCCAGGTCAGCGGTAGCCGACCGGTGAACGGCTTGAGCCCGAACAACACGTCGGCCACCCCCTCACCCTCACTACCGGGAAGGAAGGACGCCACCACGGCCTTGGCCTCGGGCACGATGCCGGTGATATCCAGCGGCCGGCCGGACACATCCAGCACCACACACTTCATCGCTGCGCAGACGGTGTCCACCGCATTGCGATCGGCCACCGACAGTTGCATCGTGTGGCCGTTGTTACCGACGTCGCCCATGCCTTCGGCGTATGGCGTTTCACCGACGACGACCACGCCCACGTCATACCCCGTGGTCGGCGCCGAGCCATCCTTGGAGTAGGTGATCGACGCGCTGGGGGCATCCTGCTTCATGCCGGCCAGGATCGACGTCGCACCGGGTATGACGTTGCCGGACTGACCCTGCCAGGTCAGCGTCCAGCCACCGGTCTGGTTGCCGGTGTCGTCGGCGTTGGAACCGGCGACGTAGACCTTTGCCTTGGTCGACAAGGGCAGAACGTGGCCGTCGTTCTTCAGCAGCACCTGCGACTCCGAGGCGGCCTGTCGAGCTACCGCGCGGTGCTGGGCGTCGCCGATGGTGGCGATGTTGGTGCGATCGGCCATCGGGTGTTCGAACAGGCCGAGCTTGAACTTCTGGATCAGGATCCGCTTGACCGCGTCGTCGATCCGGGCGTCGGTGACCTCGCCGGACTGGTTGAGTGAGGTCAGATCGGATTCGAAGGTGACGTAGTTGTTCGGCACCATGATCATGTCCAGGCCGGCGTTCACCCCGACCTTGACGTCGTTCTTGTAGTCCGGACCGATCTGGTCGATCGCGGCGTAGTCGCTGATCACGAAGCCGGAGAAGCCGAGTTGCCCCTTCAGCACGCCGGTGATCTGGTCGCCGCGGGCGTGCATCTTGATCGGGGCGGCGTCCTGGCCCAGGATCTGCAGGCTCGAGTACGACGGCATGACCGAGCCGACACCCTTGTCGACCGCGGTCTTGAACGGATCGAGGTAGAGCGCATCGAGCTGATCCTGGGTCACGTAGGTGACACCCTGATCGATCGTGTACGTCCCGTTGGTGGACGAGCCGTACTTCGTGCCGCCGTCACCGAGGAAGTGCTTGGCGGTAGCCAACACTGAGGTGTTCTTGGACAGGTCTCCGTTGCCCTGCAGCCCGGTGATGATGGTTTCCATCTGATCGACCAGGGCCGGATCCTCACCGAAGGACTCATACGACCGGCCCCAGCGCTCGTCCCGGCTCACGCACACGCAAGCCGCGAACGCCCACGGGATGCCGGTGGCCCGGGTCTCGGTGGCCGTGATGGTGCCTTCCTGCTGGGCCAGGGCCGGATCCCGGGTGGCACCGATGTTGATGTCGTGCGGGAACACCGTCGCCCCGGCGAGGTTGTTGTCGCCGTGCACCGAGTCGATGCCGTAGATCATCGGGATCTGCAGCGGGGTGGCCAGGGCCTGGGTCTGGTACCCGTCGATCATGTCGGCCCAGGCAGCGGGAGTGTTCGGGGTCGGCGTCGACCCACCACCGGACAGCAGCGAGCCGAGCCGGTATTTGGCGATGTCCGTGCCGTCGCCGATGGCCAGCCGTTCGGCCTGGGTCATCTGCCCGACCTTGTCGGCCACGGTCATCCGTGACATCAGGTCACTGACCCGCTGGGCAATCGGCAGTGCGTTGTTGAGATAGGGCAATCCGTGCGCATTGATGATGACCTGCGGCTGGGCGCCGGTGATGGTCGCATCGGTGCTGGACAGCGTGACCGGGATCGACTTGGACTCGCTCGGCGTGCTGCTCGCCTTGGTCGACACCGGGATGTGCTTGGTCGCGCCTGACGGCGTGCCGGCCGCGAAGTAGAGCGAACCGTTGTTGGCCACGAAGTCGGTGCCGGCCACCGCCGTGCCGCCGCCTTCGGTGTACTTGATCGTCACCGGGGCCGGCAGCGGCGCTCCGTCCGGAGTGCTGACGGTGGCCGCGATCAGGGTCGTCTGACCGGCGTTGACCAGCTGCACCGCCTTGTCGGTGGTCACTCTGGGCTGGGCGTGACCGTAGAGGGCGACGTTGTCGAACTGCAGGTCGCCGCTGGCATTGCCAGGCAGATTGATCGCGAAGCCCCACATCGACGTCAGGTTCAGCACGCCGTCGGACGGGGCGCCGGTGGGCTGGTAGTCGGTGCGCTTGACGAAGCTGGCGAACGGTTCGGTGACCTGGGTCCAACCGGCCTTCGAGTCGGTGAAGAAGCCCTGCCAGAGTTCGGAGTGCTCGCCGTCGGCCCCGCCGTCCTTGACCTCGTACTCGGTCTTCTGGCCCGAGCCCGTTCCCTTGTACCAGAAGGAGAATCCGGCGGCGCCGGACCAGTTCTGCGGAGCGGCCAGGTCATCGGAGAAGCCCCCGTAACCCGCCACGGTGTAGGGCACGTCGAGGGCGTGGTTGGAGGCGTCGGCGCCCGGCCGGTCGGCGGCCGCGACGATGGCCAGCTTGGGTGTGCTGGCCGCATCGCTGCCGAACGCGAAGATGCCGGGATTGGCCGTCGTGATCGGCGGATTGCCTTCGAAATCCTCGACATTCGGCAACGGGCCGGTGACGGCCGTAGCTGGACTGATGTTGATGGCGGTGGCCAGGGAACCGGCCAGGGCGACGGCGGCGAGGGCCGCGATCCGGCGGCGTCTGACCCGCCGATTCTTGGGTCGGGAAGTGCGCATGAGGGAAGGGCACCTTTCGCAGGCGGGGTTGGGGGAGAAGCCCGGTGCAGTCCCGCAGCTCGCGACTCAGCTGTGGAAACGCTCTCACGTTAACCAGCCGGAAATTTTGCCGTCAATAGCAGCAACGTCCTGCTTCACGCGCCATTGACACAGATTGCCGCTCGCGCCCACGCGTGGCGTTCGGAGAGGCTGGCCGCCGTGCGGCTGGGCTGCACGCGATATCGAGCGCGGGTACTGCCCGTGGGGTACCCCTCCGCGGCGGCGGCGAACTACAGATCTTCGCCGATGACCGGTGGTGAGACGGCCGAGGATTCGCCCCAGACATCCTCGGTCTCGACCAGCCAGGGCGGGATCCGTCGGCCGCCCATGTCGCCCCCGGCCCCGGCACCCATCGCGCCCATCGGCATCATCGGCATGCCGGAAGCACCGTTCGCACCGGCCGCACCCGCAGCCGACGCCGCCTGCCCGGCCAGCGACCCGGCCGCGGCGCCCGCCGCGCCTCCGCCGCCGATCAGACCGGGGTAGGCAGACGGCCCCGCCGTGCTGCTGCCCAGGCCAGCGCCAATACCGCCGCCACCGCCGCCGAAACCTCCGCCGGCCAGACCGGAGGGCACCTTGGCCGCCGCGGCGCGGGCGGCGGCAGCGGCGGCCGCCGCCTCCGCCGAGGTCTTT
>CAZZZW010000290.1:4962-5568 GCA_964658795.1 Phormidium nigroviride PCC 7112 | reverse complement strand
TGGCTAGACCGGCGGCCCGATCGGTCAGGTGCAGGTGCAACACCGGACGTCCGTGATCGGCCAGCACCTTCGCGTCACCGGCGGCCTGGGCCGATTGCAACGTCGCGAAGGTGTAGGGACGGTCCGGAATGGCCAGGTCCTCGGCCACCGCGCCGGTGATCTGCAGGAAGATCCCGTTCGGGTGACCGCCCTTGTGGTACTGACCGGTCGAGTGCAGGAACCGCGGTCCCCAGCCGAACGTGGTCTGCAGCTGGGTGTGCCGGGCGATTTCGGTCCGCAGATCCGCGGCGGTGTCATCGGCCAGCCGATCCAGGTAGGCCTGGATCGAGATGTAGCCGAGTTCCGGGGCGGAGGTGAAGAAGGCGGCCAGCACCGAAGGAACGTCCTGGGCGTCACCGAGATCCAGGTTCATCGCGAACACCTGGACCGGGCCGTCCACCAGCAACGGCTGTGGCGCCGGTCCGTCGTCGGTGGCGTCGAGCAGCGTCCGGGCCTGCTTCTTGGCCTCCTCGACGTTGGGCTGGTCGAACGGGTTGATCCCGATGATCCGACCGGCCACCGCGGTGGCGTACTCCCACAGCAGCATCTGCGCGCCGAGCGGACCGG
>CAZZZW010000290.1:0-4952 GCA_964658795.1 Phormidium nigroviride PCC 7112 | reverse complement strand
CGTGGCCGCACCCCAGCCCGAGGCCGGTGGGTAAGCCGGCTCGAAGCCACCGAGATGGACCAGGATCGCGTCCTGCTTGGCGTCGGCGAAACCGGGGGCGTCCCGGCCCTCGACCACGACCGGCAGCAGCCCCTTGCCGTTCTTGCCGGTGGATTCGGCGATCAACTGCTCGGCCCAGTCACCGAACCCGACGATGCCGGAGTTGAAGTCGGCGAACACGACCTTGTCCGAGCCGGCGTTGTGGGCCAGCCCGAGCAGGGCACCCAGCCGCAGGCCGGGGTTGTCGGCGTCATCACTGGCCAAGGCACCAGAGGCCAGCGCGGCGTCGTCCAGCAGGGCGCCGATGTCCACTCCGGCCAGGCCCGCGGGCACCAGGCCGAACGCGGTCAGGGCGCTGTAACGGCCGCCGACGTGCGGGTCGGCCAGGAAGACCTTGCGGTAGCCGGCGTCCTCGGCCGTCTGCTGCAACGGCGAGCCCGGGTCGGTGACGACCACGATCCGCTGCTTGGGGTCGATTCCCTTATCGGTAAAGGCTTTCTCATACGTTCGACGGTGCGAGTCGGTCTCGACCGTGCCACCGGACTTGCTCGACACCACGAGCACCGTGTGCGCCAGGTCGGTGGCCAGCGCGGCTTCGACCTGTCCGGCGTCGGTGGTGTCCAGGGTCACCAGGTCGACCCCGGCGGTCGCGGTGATGACCTCCGGCGCCAGCGAGCTGCCACCCATGCCGGCCAGCACGATGTGGGTCAGACCCTCGTCGACCAGCTCGGAACGTAGCGCCTCGATCTCAGCGACCAGTGGCCGGGACGACTCGGCCAGCGTCGCCCAGGACAGCCGGATGGCCGACTCGGACTCGGCCTCGGTGCCCCAGAGCGTCGGATCCTGGGCGGTGATCTTGCTGGCCACCTGGGCTTCCACCAGGGCGTCGATCGCCTCGGCCAGTCCGGACTCATCGGCGTAGCCGAGCTCGACCCGCAGGCCGCCGACCTCGGTGACGGAGAGGTCGGCGCTCACTTGCCGGCCTTCTTCGCGCCGGCCTCGAGCTGCGCCTGCACGCCCTCGAGCAGGACGTCCCAGGAGTCCATGAATTTCTGCACGCCCTCGACCTCGAGCAGCTCGGTGACCTCGTCCACCTCGATGCCGAGCTTGGCCAGGTCGGCGAACACGCCCTTGGCCTCCTCGTAGCCGGAGTTGGCCGTGTTCCCGGTGACGACGCCGTGGTCGTCGACCGCCTTCAGCGTCGCCTCCGGCATCGTGTTCACCGTGTTCGGAGCGACCAGTTGTGTCACATACATGGTGTCGTCGTAGCTCGGATCCTTCACCCCGGTCGAAGCCCAGAGCGGCCGCTGCGGGTTGGCACCGGCGTCCTTGAGCGTGTTCCACCGGTCGGAGGAGAAGACCTCCTCGAACGCCTCGTAGGCCAGCCGGGCGTTGGCGATGCCGGCCTTGCCCCGAACCGCCTTGGCCTCGTCGCTGCCGAGCTTGTCCAGCCGCTTGTCGATTTCGGTGTCCACCCGGGACACGAAGAAGGACGCCACCGAGCGGATGGTCGACAGGTCGACGTCCTTGGCCTTGGCCTGCTCCAGACCGGTCAGGTAGGCGTCCATCACCTTGCGGTAGCGATCGATGGAGAAGATCAGGGTGACGTTGACGCTGATCCCCAGCGAGGTCGCCTCGGCGATGGCGGGCAGGCCGGCCTCGGTGGCCGGGATCTTGATCATCACGTTCGGACGGTCCACCAGCCACCACAACGCCTGGGCCTCGGCCGAGGTCTTGTCGGTGTCGTGGGCGATCCGCGGGTCGACCTCGATCGAGACCCGGCCGTCCTGCCCATCGGTCGCGTCATACGTCGGACGCAGCACGTCGCAGGCCCAGCGGATGTCGAAGGACGTGAGCAGCCGGACCGACTCCTCCAGCGAGACCCCCCGGACCGCCAGGTCGTGTACCTGCTCGGCGTAGGGCGAGTCGCCCTCAGCCGAACCCTCCAAGGCCTTCTGGAAGATGGACGGGTTGCTGGTCACCCCGACCACGTGCTTGGTGTCGATCAGGTCCTGCAGGTTGCCCGTGACCAGCCGGTTCCGGCTGATGTCGTCCAGCCAGATCGATACGCCGTGTTCGGAGAGATCCTTCAGTGCGTCGCTCATGATGTTTTCCCTTCTGGGAATTGGCAGTTCGGGGTTAGGAACCGGTCGTGTCGCCGGTGATGATGTTGGCCCGCTCCAGCGCCGCGTGGGCGGCAGCGACCACTCGGTCCGGGGTGAAGCCGAACTGCTCGAACAGGACGCTCGCCGCCGCGCTGGCGCCGAAGTGGTCGATGGCCACGATCTCGCCGCCCTCGCCGACGATCTCGCGCCAGCCGAGCGGCACGCCGGCCTCGACGCTGACCCGAGCCTTCACGTACGGCGGCAACACGTGCTGCTGGTAGGAGCGGTCCTGTTCGTTGAACCATTCGACGCACGGCATCGAGACCACCCGCGTGGGCGTGCCTTCGGCCTCCAGCCGCTCGCGGGCGGTCAGGGCCAGCGACACCTCGGAACCGGTGGCGATCAGGATCAGCTGCGGTTGCGCGGTGGAGGAGTCCTCCAGGATGTAGCCGCCCTTGTCGGCGTCCACCACCTTGGCCGGGTCGAGGATCGGCAGCGCCTGCCGGGACAGAGCGAGCCCGGCCGGCCGGTCGGTGTTCTTGAGTACCTGCTTCCACACGATGGCGGTCTCGTTGGCGTCGGCCGGGCGGACGATGTCGAGGCCGGGCACGGCCCGCAACGAGGCCAGCTGCTCGATCGGCTGGTGGGTCGGCCCGTCCTCGCCGAGCCCGATCGAGTCGTGCGTCCAGACGTAGATGGTCGGCAGCTTCATCAGCGCGGCCAGTCGTACCGGCGGCCGCATGTAGTCGCTGAACACCAGGAAGGTGCCACCGTAGACGCGGGTGCCGCCGTGCAGCGTGATGCCGTTCATGATCGAGCCCATGGCGTGCTCGCGGATGCCGAAGTGCAGCGTCCGGCCGTACGGGCCGCCGGTCCACTCCTTGGTCTGGCGATCGGACGGCACGAAGCTCGGCTCACCGGTCATGGTGGTGTTGTTGGACTCGGCCAGGTCGGCCGATCCGCCCCACAGTTCCGGCAGTACCCCGGCCAGCGACGCCAGCACCTTGCCGGACGCGGCGCGGGTGGCCAGCGAGGCCGCCTTGCCGTCCTTCTCGGTGGCGAAGGTCGGCAGCTTGGTCGCCCAGCCATCAGGCAGGGTGCGGGTCAGCATCCGGTCGAAGAGCTGCTTGCGCTCCGGATTGTCCTTGGCCCACTGGTCGAAACTCGGCTGCCAGGCCTCCCGGGCCGCCCGGCCCCGCTCGGCCAGCTCGCGGGTGTGCGCGATCACCGTGTCGTCGACCTCGAAGGTCAAGTCAGGGTTGAAGCCGAGCAGTTCCTTGGTCTTGCGGATCTCGTCATCGCCGAGGGCGGAGCCGTGGGCCTTGCCGGTGTTCTGCTTGGTCGGCGCCGGCCAGCCGATGATCGTGCGGACGGCGATGATGGACGGCCGGTCGGTCTCGGCCTTGGCCTTGTCCAGTGCCTTCTCCAGCGCCACCACGTCCTCGCCGGAGTCGACGTACTGGGTGTGCCAGCCGTAGGCCTCGTAGCGCTTGAGCACGTCCTCGGAGAAGGCGACGTTCGTGTCGTCCTCGATCGAGATGTGGTTGTCGTCGTAGAGCACGGTCAAGTTGCCGAGCTGCTGGTGACCGGCCAGGCTGGACGCCTCGGAGGAGATGCCCTCTTCCAGGCAGCCGTCGCCGGCGATCACGTAGATGTGATGGTCGAAGGGCGACTGGCCCGGGGCGGCGTCCGGGTCGAACAGGCCACGCTCGCGACGGGCAGCCATCGCCATACCCACCCCGTTGCCGACGCCCTGACCCAGCGGGCCGGTGGTGACCTCGACGCCGATGGTGTGCCCGTGCTCGGGGTGGCCCGGGGTCAGCGAACCCCAGGTCCGCAACGACTTCAGGTCATCGAGCTCCAGGCCGAAGCCGGAGAAGTACAACTGGATGTACTGGGTCAGCGAGGAGTGACCGTTGGACAGGATGAATCGGTCCCGGGCGACCCAGTTCGGATCGGTCGGATCGATCCGCATGACCTTCTGGTATAGCAGGTACGCCAACGGGGCCAGACTCATCGCGGTGCCGGGATGGCCGTTGCCGACCTTCTGGACGGCGTCGGCAGCGAGCAGTCGGGCGGTGTCGACCGCCCTGGTGTCCAACTCGGTCCACCACTTCGGATGCGTGGTTACGACTTCGGCCGCGGATTCGGTCACGGATTCCACCAGGCTTTCTCGTGCTCTGCAGTTGTATTGGTCACCAAGGCTGTGACTGCCTCCAGCCTAATCGCTTCCGGTCAACGTTTGCGGGTGGGTAGGCGCTGTTCACCCGGCGTTTGCGTGGTACCGCTTTTCGGGTCGCGCCGGGGACCTGGCGGCGGCGCGCTGAGGACGGCTCGCCAGCTGAGAGGGCCGGGTGAGCCGGTGCGATCGGCGGCGGCGCGGCGGTTAGTCTGGTGGCGTGACGCAGACGCCGGTGGCCCCCTCGCATGCGGGCTCCGACGTCGCCGCACGCCGTCCGGCGACCGCGGCGATCAGGGCCTATGTGGCCCTGACCAAGCCCCGGATCATCGAACTGCTGCTGGTGACGACGTTGCCGGCGATGATTCTGGCCGCGCACGGCCTGCCCGGCTGGTGGACCGTCGTGGTCACCATGGTTGGCGGCACGATGGCTGCCGGCAGCGCCAACGCGCTGAACTGTTTCATCGACCGGGACATCGACGCCGTCATGCGGCGGACCGGACATCGGCCGCTGGCCACCCACGAGGTGTCACCCACCGGTGCGCTGATCTTCGGCACGCTGCTCGGCCTGGTCGCGGTCCTGCTGATGGGCCTGACCACGAACTGGCTCGCGGCCGGGCTAACCTTCG
>CAZZZW010000289.1:0-5607 GCA_964658795.1 Phormidium nigroviride PCC 7112 | reverse complement strand
CACCTCGGGCATCTCGGCGGCCGAGGAATGCTTGAGGTTGGTCGAAGCCGCGAACGACAGGGCCGAGCCCAGGCTCAACGCCACCACCACCCAGGGCACGGCCACGCGCTGCTCCCCAATGTTTTCGGCCAAGATCCAATGTGAGGTCTGGCCCGTGAAGGCCAGCACTCTCTCGCGAACACTAACTCAGTCGAGGCCATTCCAGCGTCTGTGCGACCGGGTCGCTCTCAGGATTTTCCCATCCCGCCGGCCCGTAGCATCGTGGCTCGTGTCGTCGTCCCTGGTCTGCTTGCACGCCCATCCTGACGACGAGGCCCTGCTGACCGCCGGGACGCTGGCCCGCGCCGTCGCCGACGGGCATCGGGTCACCCTGGTGGTGGCCACCGACGGTGAGGCCGGCCTGGCCGCCGACGGACCTGGACAGGCTCTGGCCAGCCAGCGGATCGACGAGCTCGAAACCTCGGCCCGGGCCCTCGGCGTGCACCGGGTCGTCCGGCTCGGGTATCCCGATTCCGGGCTCATTAACGAACACGCCGGGTTTGCCACCCGGCATCCGGCTGAGCCGGCCGAGCGACTCGCCCAGGTGCTGGCCGAGGAGGGCGCCGACCTGTTGCTGGGCTACGACGTCAACGGTGGCTACGGCCACCCCGACCATGTCCAGGTACATCGGGTGGCCCGGGCCGCGGCGGCTCGCACCGGCGTCCGGTTGCTCGAGGCCACCGTCGATCGGACCGCGCTGATGCGGGCGCTCTGGCTGGTCCACAAAGCCCGGCTCGCGCCACCGGACTTCGCGCCCGAACGGATGCAACGGGCCTATACGGCCAACCGCGACCTCACCCACAAGGTGGACGTCGGAGATTTCCTCGATCAGAAAAGGGCATCGATGCGGGCGCACGCAAGCCAGGCCGGCGGCGGTAGCGACACCCGGACCCTCGCGTTCTGCCTGCGGTTGCCCCGTCCGCTCTACCGGCTGGCGTTCCGGTCGGAATGGTTCGTCGAACCGGAGCGTGCCCGCCCGGGCCGGCTGATCGACGACATCTGGAGCTAATCCATCGCTGGCAGGCCGATGGCGTCCGCAAAGACCCGCGCGATGCCGGCATATCCGGCGTCGTTGGGGTGGAACGAGTCCGCGGCCAGCTTGCCCTTCCAGTTGGTCGTCCGCCGGCCCCGCATGTCGGCCAGTACCAGGCCACGCTCGCGAACGCCCTGACGTAGCAGGGCATTCACCGCATCGGCAGCAGCGTTCGGATTGGGCAGGTTGGCCACCACCGCGCCGGCTGGCAGCTGGGCCAGAAGCTGCCCGAAGGCGGCCGGCAACGCCGTGCGCAGGCTCGGTTTGAACAGGTCGTTGGAGCCGATCAGCAC
This sequence comes from Phormidium nigroviride PCC 7112, assembly GCA_964658795.1. Classification (GTDB taxonomy): domain Bacteria; phylum Actinomycetota; class Actinomycetes; order Mycobacteriales; family Jatrophihabitantaceae; genus Jatrophihabitans_A. The sequence goes on along the minus strand of CAZZZW010000289.1, from coordinate 4,242 downwards.
GGTGATCAGCGCCGGTTGCACATCGAGGTCCCGCAGCACCGGCAGCTGACGCTCGAGCACGTCGCACACCCGGGCCCCGGTCACCGCCAGGTTCAGGATCCGCATCGGACGGCCGCCCTGCCGCAGCTGTTCGGCCAGTTGCCCGACCCACCCGCGGTCATGGGCCGAGGCACCGATGCCCTGGGTCAGCGAGTCACCGAGGGCGACCCAGAGCGGCCCGTCCTGGGTCATCGTCCTGGCATTGGACCGACGCCACGCGGCGGCGTACGGCCCGACCTCGCTCTGGACCTGGCGGATGCCGGGCAGGAACCGGCCGGCCACCGAGACGAACCGTCCCGGCGGCCGGCTGCTCAGGTTGTCGTAGTCGAAGCTCACCGGGCACACCGGACCATGAGCCAGTCGTCGATCCGGCCGGGTTGCCGGCTGAGCTCGATGACCCGCCACCCGGTGCGCTCGAGCAGCGCGGCCAGCGGCTCTGGTCGCCAGTACACGAAGTACCGGGCGTGTTCGAGCTTGTCGGTGGTCCAGCGCTCGCCGTCCCCTTCCTTGACCGAGAAGCCCAGAAATCCGTCGGGCGCGAGGGCCGGCCGTATCTTGCGCAGGGCATCGGCGAGCTCGTCCCGACTCAGATGCAGTAACACCGCCGACGCCCAGATTCCGTCGTACGGGCCGCCCAGGTCATCGGTGATCACGTTGAGGACCTCGGCCAGGTGTCCGAGCCGGCGCAATCGCTCGACGAAGGCAACCGTGGCATCGGTCCGCCGGACACTCAGCCCGCGAGCCTCGAACCAGTCCGCATCCAGCCCCGGCCCGCTGCCCAGCTCCAGCACCGACGCCTGCGGTGGGAGGTCGGCGAAGAACCGGTCGCGGAACTCGACGAACGACCCGGACGAAGCCGGCACCAGCGCCCCGATGTAACGATCGACCCCGACCTCGTAGGCCGCGATGGTGCCCTGGTTCGTCGTCGGTCGCCCGAGGTCCCGCTCGTCGGTCATCACGTACTCCCTTGACACCCATGGTCGATCACGTAGAGTTAGCAACGAAGTCGCTCCGATCCTCTTGTCTCCCCCGTGACAAAAGGATCGGAGCGCTTCACATTTCTAGGCCGCGTCGAGTTCGATAACTGAGAGTGATCGGAACCCGATCGCTAGATGGCATCCTTTCGCTGCAGCCACTGGAAGGCCAACCAGCCGATCGGCACCGGCACCCAGAATGTCGCCAGCCGGAACAACAGCACCGCACTGATCGCGGCCGAACTGGCCATCCCGGCCGCGGCCAGGCCGGTGGACAACGCCACCTCGACCGCGCCCAGTCCACCCGGCGTGGGCGCGGCCGAACCGATCGCGGCGCCGGCCAGATACACCACCGCGACCTGGGACAAGCGCACCTCACCGGCGAAAGCGTGTACCGAGAACCAGAGCGCACCGATGTAGCAGGCGTTGAGCAGCAAGGCGCCGAAGACACCTTCGGCCAGCTTCACCGGATTGGTGACCAGGGCCAGCAACCGCGGCGCCGCCTCCCGCAGCGGCGGCAGCAACCGAGCCAGCGCCCAGCGCCGGACCGCGGGCAGGGTCAGGGACAGCGCGGCGGCGGCGACCACGATGCCGATGGCCAAGAATGCCCAGCCAGGAATGGGCAAACTGTGTCGCGCCGAGGCGCCGGTGGCAGCGGCGAAGCCGATCAGCAACAGTACGTGGGAGACCCCGTTGACGACCTGGGACAGGCCGACGCTGGTGGCCGCGCCGGTGATGCTGACCCTGGCCTTGCGCAGATAGCGGATGTTGATCGCCAGCCCACCCACCGACGGCGGCGTCACGAAGCCGGCAAAGGCGGCCGCGACCTGGACCAGCGTGGTGCGGGCGAAGGACAACCGCTCCCGGACGTAGCCGGTCAGGGACAATGCGGCGGCGAGATAGCTGGCGGCCGACGCGGCCGCGACCAACGGCACCCACCGCCACCGGGCCGAGGACAGCACGGTCACCACGTCCACCGAGCTGAGCTGGCCGACGATCAGGTAACCGGCCACGATCACCGCGACGATCGAGACGATGGTGCGCGGCCGGACCCGTTCGACCCGCACCGGCTCGGACGGTTGCACCATGGTGTGCTCGGTGATCGCGTCCCGGACCCGGTCCATCAGGCCGGCGTCGGCCCGCAGGGCCTCCCGCGTCTCGCGGGTCAGGGCAATCGGCTGCAGCAGCGGCACGATGGCGGCCAACTGATCCTCGGTCAGCATCCGGCGGGCGCTGGCCACCGCGGCCTCGGTGCCGGCCAACTGCGCGGTGCTGATCAGTAACTGCACCCGGTCCAGCGAGACCCGCAGATCGGTGGCGAAGACCGTGCCGTCCTGCGGGATCGGCAGCAGGAACTGCCCGTTGTCGTCGAGGGAAATACTGTCCGCGGTCAGCCCGCGATGGGTGATCCCGTTACGGTGCAGGCGTTTCACCAACGACCAGAGCTCATCCAGCTGGTCCGGAGTCGGGTCCACGACCGGCCGACCGACCCGGTGTTCATAGACCAGCACGATGGCGTCCGGGCCGCAACGCACGCCGGCCTCGAGCCGCGGGATCGGCACGCCGGCCTGCGCGATCGCCATCCCGAGCAGCGTCCGGTGCTCGGCCACCCGCTCCAGCGACAGCGCCGGGGCCGGCGCGATCTCCTTACGAATACGGATCAATCGGTAGACGTTGTACACCGCACCGGATCGGATCAGCTCTCGATCGAGCACCTGGACCACCAGCATCCGGCCCGACGGCATCGTCGCCAGGTAGTCGCGGCGGCCGTCATCGTCGGAGTGCACCCGTTCCATCCGGGTCAGCTCGATGCCGCGGTCGGCCAGCGCGGTCACCACCTGCTGGGCATCCGGTCGGTTGCTGACCCGGCCGGCCGCGTACCGCACCGCGATGCCGACGAACGCGCCGATCACCAGGCTGAGGGACAGCGACATGATCGAGGCCTGGGTGGCGGTGAATACCGACAGCACGTAGAGCGAGGTCACCGCCACCAGCAGTCCGCTCCACAGCGGTTCGGTGACCACACCGGTGACGGCGACGAAGGCCAGCAGGGCGGCCAGATAGGTGTCGAACGGCCGCACCGATCCGTGCGCGCCGACCCGGGTCAGCGACTCGTAGAGCTGGCTGCCGGGGTAGGCGGCCACGACCCGGTCCAGGATCTCGATCACCCCGATGGCGACCAAACCGGTGAGCAACGCCTCCAGCAGGCGCCGGGTCTGGCCCCGCACGATCTCTCGGATCATGAAGGCGATCGGGACGGCCAGCGCGCCGAAGGAGGTCAGCACGCTGAAGGCCCGGATGAAGACCCGGGGCACATCGCCGAGCAGCCGGGCCAGATCCTCGTTGGCGCCACGGGTGGCTTCGCGAGCGATGATCGCCACCGCGATCAGGAACAGTCCGAGCAACAACAGCACGGTGAGCCGAACCAGATCGACCGGGCGCCGGATCCGGCCCTCGCGGACGTCGATGATCTCGGTGCTCGCCGGGGTGCCCGCGAAAGCGGCCACGCCTGGGTCCGTCACTGCTGTGCCCCTGGATCACTCGTCGGCCGTCGGTGCCACCGAGGGTATTACAGCTACCCGGTGCGGCGCGGTACCTGCCGACACGAAACGGACTCCGCGACCACCACCGGCACAGTTGATGGTCGCGGAGTCCGTCTTCGGCGCCGTCAGCCGCGGTGGCCTGCGCAGCGCCCCTGTCCCCCGGCGGGGGCACCGAGGATCAGGAAGGGTCGAGCGGTGCCGGGCTGCGCCTGGGCGGTCCCGGTCGATCGATCAGGTGGAGTAGGCCTCCAACTCCGACAGTTGCCCGGCCGGCCAGCCACTGTTGGCAGTGAAGGTGAGCCTCAGGTACCGGTTGCTGTTGCTGGGCAGTGCAACCGTGACGGTGTTGCCGCTGGCCGGGTTGAAGGTGTAGCTGGTCGCCCCGACCAGGCTGGTGAAGCTGGTGTTGTTCGAGCTGCCGGCCACCGCGATGGTCTCGCTGCGGGTCGCCCACGAGGTCGCCGGCGGCAGGCGCAGCACCAGGCGCCGCACTGTCTGGGGACCGGCCAGATCGACGGTGATGCTCTGCGGAAAGGCGTTGTTGGCGCTTTCCCAATAGCTGCTGGGGTTTCCGTCGACCACGTTGGCTGCGGCGTAGACGTCGGAGTGGCTGGTCTCGCTGACGGTCCGGTTCAGGGCGAGGTTGCCGCTAGCCGGCGGCGGGGTCGTCGTCGGTGGGGTCGTCG
>CAZZZW010000288.1:0-5608 GCA_964658795.1 Phormidium nigroviride PCC 7112 | reverse complement strand
GGTGCGACATCCGGATGATCTCGCTGGCCAGCCACCGCAGCGCCGGTCGGCCGACCAGCAGCGCATCGTGTCCGACCGGAACGACAGCCAGTTCGGTGTCCAGCGTCGCCCAGCCCGCCGGTGCCCAATCCGCATCCGCGCTCAGCGTTCGCGGCGGCGCGGCCGGCCACCAGGGGGTGTTGAGCTCGTCCAGTTCAGGCGCGGCGACACTGCGGGCGATCACCTTCGAGACCAGGTCCGACTTCGTTCCGGTGTCGACCGGCGCGCCGAGCACCATCGCCCAGCCGGCCCGGAACAGCCGGCAGACACCATCGGCCAACACGGTCGGAGCTTCGGACGTGCTCGCGGCCAGATTCTCCAACAACTCGAGTTCTCGGAACGGATCGATCACCCCGGCGTACGGCCGGATCGACTCGACCTTCACCCCGGGAACCGAGGCCGCGGCGGTCACCAGTGAATCGGCCAGCCGATCGGCCGGCAGCTCCACCACCAGATCGTCGGTGGCCTGGCCGGCGGATCGTTCGACGATGTCAACGCTCAGGATGTCCGCGCCGGCATGACCGAGCGCCGAGGCCACGGCGCCGAGGGCACCTGGACGGTCGGGCAGGACGACCCGGATCAGGAAGGACACATCGATCAGTCTGCCAACAGCGCGTATCCACGCTGTTACGCCCCGCCGACGTCGTGCCCCGGTTCCTAGCGCAGACCGGGCGCCAAGCCTGCACAAGCCCGCGTCCAGGCCGACCCCTAGACTTGCCACCGTGTCAGAAGATCGCCCAGAAATCACCCGTGACGAGGTCGCGCACCTCGCGAAACTGGCCCGGTTGGCGGTGACCGAGGAGGAACTGGATCTGTTCGCCGGCCAGCTCGACGTCATCCTCGGCTCGGTCGCCCGGATCCGTGAGGTCGCCGCGGCCGACATCAGGCCAACCTCGCATGCCGTTCCGCTGGAGAACGTGCTGCGCGAGGACGTCGTCCGGCCGTCGCTGCCGCGTGAGTCGGTGCTGGCCGTCGCCCCGGCGGTCGAGGACGACCGGTTCCGGGTGCCGCAGATCCTGGGCGAGGAGGAGTAATGGCCGAGCTCTACGAACTGGACGCCGCGGCTACCGCAGCTGCGATCGCGACCGGTGAGGTCAGCGCGGTCGAGGTCGCCGACGCGCACCTCGATCGGATCGACCGGGTCGACGCCGCAGTCGGTGCGTTCCTGCACATCGACACCGAAGGTGCCCAGGCGGCTGCCCGGCAGGTCGACGAACGCAAGGCCGCGGGCGAGGACCTCGGCCCGCTGGCCGGTGTGCCGCTGGCGATGAAGGACGTGGTCGTCACGCAGGGGCTGCCGACCACCTCGGGCTCGAAGATCTTGCAAGGCTGGATTCCGCCGTATGACGCCACGATCACCAGCCGGATCAAACGAGCCGGCCTGGTGATGCTCGGCAAGACCAACATGGACGAGTTCGCGATGGGTTCGTCCACCGAGAACTCGGCCTATCAGGTGACCCACAACCCGTGGGCGCTGGACCGGGTGCCGGGCGGATCGTCCGGTGGCTCGTCGGCCGCGGTCGCCGCGTTCGAGGCGCCGCTGTCGGTCGGTACCGACACCGGCGGTTCGATCCGTCAGCCGGCTGCAGTCACCGGAATCGTCGGCCACAAGCCCACTTACGGCGCGGTCAGCCGGTACGGGCTGATCGCGTTCTCCTCCTCGCTGGACCAGGCCGGTCCGTTCGGTCGTACGGTGCTGGACACCGCGCTGCTGCACGAGGTGATGGCCGGGCACGATCCGTGCGACTCGACCTCCATCCCGCAGCCGGGGCCCGACGTCGTCGCGGCCGCACGGCAAGGGGCGACGGGCGACCTGCGCGGCGTCAAGGTCGGCATCGTCAGCCAGCTGACCGGAGCTTCGGGTGGCTACCAGGCCGGTGTGCTGGCCCGATTCAACGAGGCTGTCGCGGTGCTGCAATCGCTCGGAGCCGAAGTGGTCGAGGTCTCGTGCCCACACTTCGACTACGCGCTGGCGGCGTATTACCTGATCGCACCGAGTGAATGCTCCTCGAACCTGGCTCGCTTCGACTCGGTCCGCTACGGCTTGCGGGCCGGCGACGACGGCTCGCGCTCACTCGAGGACGTCATGTCCCTGACCCGGGAACAGGGCTTCGGGCCCGAGGTCAAGCGGCGGATCATGATCGGTACGTACGCCCTGTCCTCGGGTTACTACGACGCCTACTACGGCCAGGCCCAGAAGGTCCGCACCTTGATTGCGGGGGACTTCCGGTCGGCGTTCGAGCAGGCTGACGTGCTGATCTCGCCGACTTCTCCCTTTGTGGCCTTCGGGATCGGCGAACGGACGGCCGATCCGATGGCCATGTACGTCAACGACCTGTGCACGTTGCCGGCCTCGCTGGCCGGCACGCCCGCGATCTCGGTGCCGTGTGGCCTGTCGGACGAGACCGGCCCGGCGCTGCCGGTCGGCCTGCAGATCATGGCCCCGGCTATGGCCGACGATCGTTGCTACCGGGTCGGGGCAGCCTTCGAAGCGGCCTTCACCGCCACCAATGGTCAGGCATTGCAGCACATTCCCGATCTAGCTGAGTTGGCCGCCGAGGAGACCGCCCGATGAGCACTCCGACCTACGACGAGGCGGTCGCCGCCTACAGTCCGGTCTTCGGTCTGGAAACCCACGTCGAACTCGGCACGAAGTCGAAGATGTTCTGCGGTTGCGACACCGAATTCGGTGCCGAGCCGAACACCCACGTCTGCCCGGTGTGCCTGGGGCTGCCCGGAGCGCTGCCGGTGGTCAACGCCTCGGCCATCGAGTTCGCGATCCGGATCGGGCTGGCACTCAATTGCTCGATCGCGTCTTGGTGCCGGTTCGCGCGCAAGAACTACTTCTACCCGGACATGCCGAAGAACTTCCAGATCTCGCAGTACGACGAACCCCTGTGTTTCGAAGGGTATCTGGACGTCGAGGTGAACGGTGAGACGCACCGGATCGGCATCGAACGGGTGCACCTGGAGGAGGACACCGGCAAGAACACCCACGTCGGTGGGGCCACCGGCCGCATCCACGGTGCCGAATACTCCCTCGTCGACTTCAACCGAGCCGGCATCCCGCTGGTCGAGATCGTCACCAAACCGGTGCCGGGCACCGGAGCGCGCGCGCCCGAGGTGGCCAAGGCCTACGTGGCCGAACTGCGCGACATCCTGCGCACGCTGGGTGTTTCTGACGTCAAGATGGAACAGGGTTCGCTGCGGTGTGACGTCAACACCTCGCTGACCCCGATCGACGCGACCGAATGGGGCACCCGGACCGAGACCAAGAACGTCAACTCGCTGCGCAGCGTCGAGCGGGCGATGCGGTCAGAGATCATCCGGCAGGCCGAGATCCTCAGCGATGGCGGCAAGATCAAGCAGGAGACGCGGCACTTTCAGGAGACCACCGGCACCACCCGTTCGGGCCGCAGCAAGGAGGAAGCCACCGACTACCGGTACTTCCCCGAGCCCGATCTGGTCCCGTTGGCCCCGGCCGTGGAGTGGGTCGAACAGATCCGGGCCGCCCTGCCGGAACTGCCGGCCGCTCGCCGGACCCGGTTGCAGTCCGAGCTCGGGCTGAGCCCGGACGAGTTGCAGCACCTGGCCAACGCCGGTCTGGTCGACCGGTTCGCCGACACCGTATCCGCCGGTGCGCCTGCGGTCGAGGCTCGCAACTGGTGGCTCGGCTACCTGGCCCAGGAGGCCAACTCCCGCGAGATCGAGGCCGCCGACCTGCCCATCACCCCGGCCCAGGTAGCGCGGATCATCGCCCTCATCGATGCCGGCACCCTGTCGGCCGCGCTGGGCCGGCAGGTCGTCGATGGCGTGCTGGAGACCGGTGACGACGTCGACAAGGTCGTGGCCGATCGCAAGCTCGGGCTGGTCTCGGACACCTCGGCGCTGACCGAGGCGGCCCAGCAGGCCATCGCCGATAATCCGGAGGTGGCCGACAAGGTCCGTGGCGGCAAGCTGCCGGCCGTCGGCGCCCTGGTCGGCGCGGTCATGAAGGCGACCCGCGGTCAGGCCGACGCGGCCGCAGTCCGAGCCATCCTGCTGGAACAACTCGGCGTCACCGAGTGAATCTCGAACGGCCGCGCTGAACTCGGTAGGTGCAGACGTTGACCGCAGCGGTCGGGTTGTGGACAATTCCGACACGTGGCGCATCGACGGATGATCGCGGTCAGCTTCACCGGAGACGGCTGCGGTGAAGCCCCGCTGACCTGGGCGCAAGCCGACCATTGGCAAGGCGTCTTGGACGCCGGCGTGGCCGCCACGTTCGGCGGTTCTTTCGAGATGCCCGAGCAGTTCACGGTGGATTCAGCCGTGGCGATGGTGCAGTTCATGCTCAGCCGGCATCAAGGCCTGCGAACCCGGCTCCGTTTCGGTGCCGACGGTTGGCCCCGGCAGGTATGCAGTTCCAGTGGTGTGTTCGAGCTGATCGTGGTCGAGGCGGACGGACCGCCGGCGCAGCTGGCCGCCGACCTGGCCGAGGAATTCCGGACCCGGCCGTTCGACTACGCCGACGACTGGCCGGTCCGGTTCGGACTGGTCCCGGACGGCGACCACCTGCATCTGGTCGTGGTCTACCTGCACCTGGCCCTGGACGGCGGGGGCGCGGCGGCATTGCAGGCCGAGCTGGACTACCGACGTCCCGAGGTTGGCATCGCATCCGAGCCGGTGACGGCGATTACCCCACTGATGCAGGCACATTCACAATCGCGACCGAGCGCGCAGCGCCAGTCGGCGGCCGCGTTACGGCACTTCAGCAAGGTGCTCCGGGCGGCGCCGACCCGGCAGTTCGGTCCACCGACCGGGGACGGATCTCCGGTCTATGAGGCCATCCGGTATCGGTCGCCGGTGATGGGGCCAGCCCTCGACCAGATCGCCGGCGAGCACGTGGTGTCGCTGGCCGCGGCCCAACTGGCCGTGTTCGCCGTCGCGCTGGCCCGGCAGCTCCGGCAGTCGACGGTCTGGGCGTTGGTGCTGGTCAGCAACCGGTTTCGGCCGGGCGTGGCCGGCTCCGTCAGCCTGCAGGCGCAGACCAGTCCGTTCTTGCTGGACGTAGACGGGATCAGCCTGCGAACCGCCGTCGGACGGGCCGGGGCCGGCCTGCTGGCCACCTACAAGAGTGCCTACTACGACGGCCGGCAGCGCGATCGGGTGCTGGTCGAAGCAGCGGCCGAGCACGGCGAGCCGATCGAACTCGGCTGTATCTACAACGATCGGCTGGCAGAGCGGGCCCCGGTCGGTGTCCCTCCCGACCTGCGGGACCTGGTCGGGGCTGGTTCCTGGGTGGCCGAGTCGGCCCGCGCGGTGGCGAGCTATCCACTCGCGTTCAACGTGGATTTTCTCGATGGAGCAACGCAGTTCTCGATCTCCTGGGATGTCCGCTACCTTGAGCGGGCTGACATCCTGGCCCTGCTCGCGCAGCTGGAGACGGTGGCCGTGGCGATGGTCCTCAGCCCGGACCAGCCCGCTCGGCTGCCGGTGCCGCTTCCGGTCTAGCGAGCCGGCGCCGTCGATAGTCCTGCGCGACCAATGCCGTCCTGGCGTTACAGCGGCGAGCCCGCGCCGTCGATAC
>CAZZZW010000287.1:0-5621 GCA_964658795.1 Phormidium nigroviride PCC 7112 | reverse complement strand
AGCTCTGCTTCTCGTGCTCTGGCTTCTGTCTCATATTGTGAGACTTGCTTCTCACGATGTGCCACTTGCAAGTTACACCGGTATCGGCCGGAACAACAGCTCGCGATTGTGGAGACCTTTGCCTCCTGAGCAGGTACAAGGCTCCAGAATCGGACTCAGGACGGCAGGGCGAACCGGCCGTCCGGTAGCGGGTCGACCAGCCCGTCGGCCACCAGCGAGTCCAGTGCGCGGGCTCGTTGCACCGGATCGGGCCAGTTGATGTCCAGGGCGGTCGGGGCTACCGGGCCGGACGCGGCACGCAATACGTCCATCAGCAGTCCACGCACCTGCCGATCGGTGCCGGTGAACTTCTGCGGCCGGGCCACCGGTCCTTCGTAGGCCGGGTAGCCGGCTTGTCGCCAGGCGCAGCGGAACGCGATCGGGCAGTCCGCGCACCGGGGCACCGCGGAGGCGGTGCAGATGACCGCGCCCAGTTCCATCACGGCCGCGCAGAACCGAGCCGCCACGTCGTCCGCGGGGGGCAGCACGGCCTCCATCGCGGCCAGGTCACGTCGGGTCGACGGCGGCCCGCACTGACCGGCCCCGGCCACCGCCCGGGCCAGCACCCGACGGACGTTGATGTCGACCACCGGTGCCCGCCGCCGGTAGGCGAAGGCCAGCACCGCGCGGGCGGTGTACTCGCCGACGCCGGGCAGGCCGAGCAACTCGTCCAGGTCGGCGGGGACCTCGCCACCGAACCGGTCGGTCAGCGCGACCGCGCAGGCGTGCAGGCGTAGCGCGCGCCGCGGGTACCCGAGCTTGCCCCACATCCGCACCGCCTCGCCCGGGGCGTCGGCGGCCAGTGCCGCCGGGGTCGGCCAGCGGTCGAGCCAGGCCCGGTAGGCCGGCAGCACCCGAGTCACGGGGGTCTGCTGCAGCATCACCTCGCTCACCAAGACATGCCAGGCCGGGATCCCGGGATGGCGCCAGGGTAGGTCGCGGGCATGTTCGTCGAACCAGTCCAGCAGTGGTTCGGTCAGCGTGGTGTCCATCTCGACACCGATCCTGGCACGTAGCTGGACGCGCCTCCATCGGGTGTGCGGGCCACTCCACTAAATTTGCCAGCACATGTTGCACCCGGTCGGCAGTCGCCCACCGTCGGTCTATTGGATCCGACGGGCCATGTTGCTTGCCCTGGTGGTGCTCCTCGTCGTCAGCTTCTATGCGATCTTCCTGCGCGGCGGGGGCAGCGACAAGCCGAAATCCGGCTCCGGCTTCACCGCCGCCGGCAGCACGTCGGCCCAGTCGTCCTCGACGCCGCCACAGACCAGTGCCACGTCCCCGCACCCCCCGACGAGCTCGGCCGGCAACTCGGCCGCGGCCCCGAAACCCTGTACCGCCGCGCAGTTGTCGATCGCGGCCTCGACCAGCGCGGCCAGTTACCCGGCCGGGGCCAAGCCGGTGGTGGCGATCGTGGTGACCAATACCGGCACCGCGCCGTGCGTGCAGGACCTGGCCGACGGTCAGATCGAACTCCGCGTCTTCAACGGCAGCGCCCGCGTCTGGGGCAGCCACGACTGCGCGATCCAGCCGGGCACGGCCGACGCGGTGCTGCCGGTCAAGCAGCCGATCCGGCGCGAGGTGCAATGGTCCGGGCTGTCGTCCCAACCGGCCTGTGCCGGCACCCGCACCCGGGTCGGTGCGGGCACCTACACCCTGCACGCGCTGCTGGCCGGTCGGGAGGGCAAGACCACCACGTTCACCCTGGCCGGCTAGCGCACGCACCGGCCGGATGCTCGTTGTGTGACACTCCTGCAATGCGCGCCCTGTTTGCCTTCACCGGTGGCTCAGGGCACTTCTTGCCGACCTTGCCGGTGGCCCGTGCCCTGGCCGCCGCTGGGCATGAGGTCAGGTACACCTGTCAGTCCGCAATGCTCGAGACCGTGCGCCGAGCCGGCTTCGAGGCCCTGGACAGCGGCGGCCGTACGCTCGCCGCCGCGTCGGCCCGGCGCCCCTTGGTGGTGGCCGACCGGGCGGACGAGATCGCGGTGCTCAGCACGGTCTTTGCCGGTGCGGTTGCGCGGGAGCGGGCGGCCCGGGTGTGCGAGGTGGCTCGATCCTTTCGCCCGGACGTCATCGTGCGAGACGAGGTCGACTTCGGTGCGGCCGTGGCCGCCGAGCTGCTCGGCCTGCCCCATGCGGCGGTGACCGTGCTGGCTTCCGGATCGATGATCACCCCAGGTCTACTGGATGAGCCGCTGGCCACCTTGTGCGGCGAGGTCGGCCTGTCCCACCGGTCGGCGGCCTTCCTCGATCGGCATCTCACGCTGGTCCCGGTCATGCCGTCGTTCCAGGATCCGGCATCGCGGCCGCTCCCGAACGCGCTCGCGTTCCGTCCTGACGTCCTGGCCGGTGGTCCGGCGGTCGCGGGCAATCCGGAGGTACAGCGTTGGCTGGCCGGGCCACGGGACCGTCCGCTGGTGTACTTCACCCTCGGGACGGTGTTCCACCAGGAATCCGGCGACCTGTTCCCGCGCGTCCTGGACGGATTGCAGCAGCTCCCGGTCGACGTGGTCGTCACGGTGGGACGCGAGATCGATCCGGTCGAGCTCGGGCCGCGGGGGCAGCACATCCTGGTCGAGCGGTTCGTGCCCCAACACCAGGTGTTGCCGCACTGCCGAGCGGTGGTCTCGCACGCGGGCTCGGGCACGGTCGTGTCCTCCCTCGCTTGTGGGGTTCCGCTCGTCCTGCTGCCGATGGGAGCCGATCAACCGTTCAACGCCGACCGGTGCGTCGCGCTCGGCGTCGGGCGGGTGCTCGACGCGGTGGCGGCATCGCCGGCGGACGTGCGCGATGCGGTGGACGACGTGCTGAACACGCCGTCGTATCTGGCCTCAGCCGGCCGGCTGCGCTCGGAGGCAGCGACGCTCCCGCCGGCCGAGGTTGCGGCTGATGCCGTCCTGGCCCTGGTCCGCTGATCTCCGGGTTCACAGCACGACCGGAGCAGCGGCGGGCTCCGGGTGATCAGCTGAGGCTGGCCCGGATCTCCGGCTTGAGCACCTTGCCGACCTTGGACCGGGGCAGATCGGGCCAGATCTCGATCTGTTTCGGCGCCTTGACGCTGCCGATCCGTTCTTTGACGAACGCGATCAGCTCGTCCGCAGCAGGCGTTTGGCCGGCCGCCGCCACGATCACCGCAGTCACTCGCTCGCCCCATTTGTCATCCGGCAGTCCGATCACGGCCGCCTCGTGAACACCGGGATGGGCCATCAGGGCCTGTTCCACCTCGGCCGAATAGACGTTGAAGCCGCCGGTGATGATCATGTCCTTGGCCCGGTCGACGATGAACAGATAGTTGTCCTGGTCGAGATAACCGATGTCGCCGGTGTGGTGCCAGCCGAACGCGCCGGCCTCCTCGGTGGCGGCCGGATTGCGGTAATACCCTTGCATCACCAGGGATCCACGGACCACGATCTCGCCCCGTTCGCCCCTGGGCAGCAGCGTGCCGGCGGAGTCCATGATGCCCACGGTGACCAGGGGCGACGGGTGGCCGGCCGAGGAAAGCCTTTCCACGGCGAGGGATCCGTCGGCTCGGAAGTGTTCGGCCGGGGCCATGGTGGAGATCATCATCGGTGCCTCGGACTGGCCGAACAGCTGGGCCATCACCGGACCGAACACCTCGATGGCCTCAGTCAGGCGCTGGGTCGACATCGGCGCGGCGCCGTACCAGAAGCACTGCAGCGAGCCGAAATCCTTCGATCGTGAAAGCTCGTTCGCCAACGCCATATAGATCACCGTGGGCGGCAGGAAGGTGTGGGTGACCCGGTGGGACTCGATCAGGGTGAGGAACTCGGCCACGTCGGCGTGGGCCATGATCACGATCTGGCCGCCGAGGGAAAGGATCGGAAAGCACAGCACTCCAGCCGCGTGGGTCAGCGGCGCCAGCGCCAGATACACCGGCCGGCCGGAGAACGGATAACTCATCAGCGTCACCGCGGTCATGGTTTCCAGGTTGCGGTCGGACAGCATCACCCCTTTGGGCGTACCCGTCGTGCCACCGGTACCGACCAGCATCACCGTCTGGTCGGGCCGGAATGAGCCGGTGGAACCGGGGTGTTCCTGATCGTCTAGCCAGTCGTCGAAGCGGGGCCCGAGCGCCGAGGTGTCGTCCAGGCAGACGAACAGGGTCACCTTGGTGAGCCGGTCGGCGATCTGGCCGACGAGCGAGGCGTAGGCCGCTTGGAAGATCAGGCACTTACAGTCGAACAGCTCCAGCAGGGCCAGGTTCTCCTCCGGCGAGTTACGCGGGTTGACCGGGCACCACACCGCACCGAGCCGCGAGATGCCGAACACCGTTGAAAACGCAATGGGATCGTTGCCGGACAGGACTGCCACCGAGTCGCCGGCGGCCAGGCCCGACCGATGCAGGGCGGCGGCCACCCGACGGCTCAGGGACTGGACCTCGGCGTAGCTCAGCACCCGCTCGCCGGCTACCAGGCAGGGCTCGTCGGGTCCGAGCGAGGCGCCCTTGTCCAGGTAGTCGACGAGTGCCATCGCTACCTCACATACCCATTCCGCCATCGACCGGCAGTCCGACGCCGGTGATGAACCGGGCGGCGTCCGAGGCCAGGAAGACCACCGCGTCGGCCATCTCGGTCGCTTCGCCCAACCGGCCCAGTGGGGTCTCGGTCACCACCGCGCCGACCGCGGTGTCGACATCGGCGAACAGCCCGACCGCGGTCAGATCGACCGCGAGCTTGATGCCCATCTCGGTCGGCACCAGGCCCGGGTAGATGCAGTTCACCCTGACGCCATAACCCAATTTGCCGGACTCCATCGCCGCGACCCGGGTCAGCCGGTCGACCGCGGACTTCGAGGCCGAGTAGCCGGCGATGCCGGGGAAGGCGATGGTCGCCGCGACCGAGGAGATGTTGATGATCGAGCCGCCGGCCCCGGCCGGGCCGTCCGGGCGCATGGCCCGGAACGCGTGCTTGATGCCGAGGGCGGTGCCGACGACGTTCACACCGAGCATCTTCGACAGCTCGGTCGGGTCGAGGTCGATCAACAGGTCGGTCACCTCGATTCCGGCGTTGTTGACCAGGATGTCGAAGCCGCCGAGCTCGCTGACGGTGGTCGAGACGGCCGACTCCCAGGACGACTCGTCGGTGATGTCGAGGTGCGTGAAAGCGGCAGTGGCACCGGTCTTGCTGATCGCCGCGGCGGTTTCTCCCCCGAGATCGTCCAACAGGTCGCCGAGCATGACCGCCGCGCCGGCCCCGGCCAGGGCCTCGGCCATGGCGGCGCCGAAGCCACGCGCGCCGCCGGTGACCAGCGCCCGCTTGCCGCTGAGATCCATGGTTGCCATCAAGTCCTCCGAGGTTCGAGTCGGCCGGGGAAGCGAAACGCCGATGTAATGGCGTGGCTCACAACCTAAGTTCGAATTTGGACGAGTGTCAAGGATTCTTTGAACACTCGTCCAGGTTTCTGAGCTAATATCTCCGCATCACTGACCGAAGCTTTGGTGATCACGTTTTCCGGACGACAGCGTCCGAGCCGCCGGATGGAAGGAGCGCGTGATGGCGACGACCGCACGCACTCGCCGGGCTCCCGCGTCCGCGGCTTCCGCCTCCTCGGCCCCCGCC
>CAZZZW010000286.1:0-5639 GCA_964658795.1 Phormidium nigroviride PCC 7112 | reverse complement strand
GGAAAGACGAGGACGGTGACCAACCCCTATACCGGACAGCAGGAAACGGTGTCCGACAATGGCAGCAGCGATGGTAGCGCGGCCGCCGACGTGTACGGCCAGCCGACCGAACTGGCCGCCTACCGGCAGCACAACATGACGAACGTGCTTGCCCCGCTGGCCGTGCTGGAGATCCTGGCCGTGCTGATCGCCCCGCCGCTGGTCTACCTGATGCTGATCCGTCCGCGACGTCGGAAGTCCGCATGAGCCGGCATCACGCTCGGTCCGGTCCGCGTCTGCGTCGTCGCCGGGCGTCCCGGCCCAACCCGCTGGTGCGCGCGTTCGCCCTGATCGCGGCTGGGTGTTTCCTGGCCTCCGGTCTGCTGTTGGCCGGCGTGGGTGGCCGAGGCAAGGCCCAGGCCGACACGGCCTCGGGCCAGCCGAGCTTCACCGCCTCCAAGACCATGACCCGAACCCATCTCATCGACGGCAAGGACAGCACGGTCGACACCCGGACCGTCGACGTCACGGCCAATGTCACCAAGGACCTCAAGCTCCGGCAGGCCGTACACATCACCTGGACCGGGGCGCATCCGACCGGCGGCGTGGTCTATGACGCCAACTCCCAGTACGCGGTGGATCAGGAGTACCCGGTTGCGGTGTTGCAATGCCGTGGCACCGAGGCCGAAGTCACCCCGGAGACCTGCTACACCCAGACCCCGAACGAGCGGTACGAGCCGGCGATCCGTGGCAACTTTCCGCCCTACCGATTGGACCGTTACGCCACCGCGGCCAATCGGGTGAAGTCGGTCGGGGCGCCGAACCCGCTGCCGGACACCTGCCTGTTCCCCGACGGCGCCGATCACTGGGTGCCGATGGTCGCCGCCGACGGCACCAGCTACCCCGGCGGTTACAACGGCTGTGCCGGCCTGGCCCCGGACCAGTCGGCGGTGATCAACGCGCTCAGCCCGCCCAACACCACGTTCGCCGCGACCGCGGCCGACGGCACCGGATCCACCGACTTCGTCATCCAGAACTCCGACAGCAACTCCACGCTGGGCTGTTCGGCGACGGTGGCCTGCTCGATCGTGGTCATCCCGATCATGGGCATCAGCTGCGATGCGACCGCAGCCTCGCTGCCGGCCACCGACCAGCCCCCGGCCGGTGAGTTCGTCGCCGACCAGAGCGCCTGCACCGCAACCGGCCAGTTCGCCGCGACCGCACCGGGCGACCAGAGCCACGACTTCCCCTCGGACATGGCGGTCTCCGGGCAGCTGTGGTGGAGCGCGTCGAACTGGCAGAACCGGATCACCATCCCGATCAGCCTGGCTTCGGGTTCAGCCGTCTGTGACATCGTCGGCGGCGGGGCGCCGGAGGCAATCTACGGTTCCGAGGCACTGGCCCAGCTAACCCAGCAGTGGGCGCCCAAGTTCTGCCTGGATTCGTCGCTGTTCCGCCTCCAGCACGTCCAGGTGTCGGAGGTACAGGCCAAGAACCTGCTGGCCGGCAGCGTGATCAATGGCCAATACGCCGGTATCAAGGCGGCATTCCAAGCCGGACCGCCAGCGGCTGCCTTCCGGAATCCGATCGTGCAGGCTCCGACCAGCGTGTCCGGATGGGGCATCGCCTTCACCGTCGATGACGCCAAACACCACAAGCTGACCTCGCTGAAGCTGAACGCCCGGTTGCTGGCCAAGCTGCTGTCGATGTCCTATCCGGCCTTCACCAACATCCGCGAGGCTTGGTCACGGTTGCCGCTGTACGAGCCGTTGCAGAACAATCCACTGGATATCGTGCTGGATCCCGAGTTCCTGGCCCTCAACCCCGGCGCGAGACTGCCCGCAGGCGTGCTCAACCAGGTCTGGGCCAGCAGCACCCTGTTCGCGATGTCCAGCGACAGCGACGTGATGACCGCGTTGACCTCCTACCTCGCCTCCGATCCGGACGCCCGGGCTTTCCTGGCCGGCACGCCCGATCCGTGGGGCATGCGGGTCAACCCTTACTACAACACGAAGAACCCGGCCGGCGGCAAGAACGACAAGCTCACCCTGCCGACCACCTCGTGGCCGTTGTTGGATCCGACCTACATCGACGTGCACAACGACTGCATCAGTGACGCCAAGGCACCGATCCTGCCGTTGATCGCGGCCCCGGTGTCGGACCCGTCGCTGATTCCGTTCAACCTGCAGTACGACATCTCCAACTCTCAGGTCGACTGTGTGTTCCCGACCGGCTCCTCCGATGCCAGTACCCGTCGGCTGGCCTCCGAAGGCCGCGAGCAGGCCGGCATCCGGTTCCTGCTCGGCGTGGTCAGCCTGGGTGATGCCGCGCGGTACGACCTCAACGTGGCGGCGCTGCAGACCCAGTCCTCGGTCGGCGCCGGGACCAGGTTCACCGACGACGGCGGCCGGACGTTCGTGGCACCGACCTCGGATTCCCTGCTGGCGGCGGCAAAACTGCTGCAGCCGGACCAGGCCCGCAACACCTGGACGATGCCCTATGACCGGCTCCGGACTGACCCGGCCGCGGCCGGGGCCTATCCGGGCACCCTGCTGATGTCGACCGATGTGCCGACGATCGGCCTGCCCGCGGGCGATGCGACGAACCTGGCCAAGTTCCTGACCTACGCCGCCGGCCCCGGCCAGGTGGCGGGTACCGGCAACGGCCAGCTGCCGAATGGGTATCTTCCGCTGACCTCGGCCAATGGCCTCTCCGACCTGGTCGACTTCACCACCCGGGCGGTGGCCGAGGTGCAGCGTCAGCAGGGTCGGGTGCCCCTCGTCGGCGGCGGCTACTCCTCGCTGACGCCGCCGTCGTCGGGTTCAACGACCCCGGCCGGTTCCGGCCCGGCCGGTTCGCCGGGGACGAGTACCGGTAGCTCGGCCGGCAGCGACGGCGGTGCGGCGAACCCCGGATCCATCGACCAGGGCGGGCCATCGGACTCGCCGGCACCGTCGGCCCCGGGCCCGGCAGCGCAGCCGGCCTCGACCAGTGTGAGCCCTTCGGCCTCGGCCCAGGCGGTGCCAACGGCCCTGACGACACAGGTGCGACCGGGTTGGACCGCGTTCGTGATCCCAGTCCTGGCGATCCTCGGCCTACTCTCGGCCGGAGCATCGGCCTGGCTGAGCGGGGTGGGGCGGCGATGACCAGCACACCGGCCCGGCCGTACGAGTTCGCGCCCGCACCGGTGGCGCGTCGAGCCCCGAACTACTTCACCCGCAAGGTGAAACCGCGCCTGCTGGTCAGTGGGCCGCCCGGCGAGCTGCAGGTCGTCATCACCTGGGTGCTGGCCGTGCTGGCCCTGCTCACCTTGTGGTTCGTCTTCTTCGCCACCGTGATGAGCTCGCTGCAGCAGGCGCACAGCCAGCACAACGCCTACGCCGACTTCCGGGAGCAACTGACCCAGCTCGCCCCCAAGACGGCACCGCTCGGTGGTGTCATCACCCCCGATGCGCCGGTGGCCCTGATCGATGCCCCGTCGGTCGGGCTCAAGCAGGTCGTGGTCATCGAGGGCACCGCGGCCGGTGACCTGAACCAAGGTCCGGGGCACATGCGCAACACCGTGTTGCCCGGCCAGCCCGGGGTGTCGGTGGTGATGGGGCGGGCCTCGCTGTTCGGTGGTGTCTTCGGCCGGATCACCCAGGCAAAGGTGGGCGATTCGATCACGATCACCACTGGCCAGGGGGTGGCCAAGTACCTGGTCGAGGACGTCCGCCACGTGGGCGATCACTTCCCGCAGCCGCTCAAGGACGGCGAGGGCCAACTGACCCTGATCAGCTCCGAGGGCGGCCACTGGTACAACGGCTGGCGGCCGAGCCGTCCGGTGTACCTCGACGCCAAGCTGCAGGGCACCGCCTTCCCGGATCCGGGTGGCCGGTTGTCCTCGGTTCCGAGGGCGGAAAACCCGATGTCGCGCGATATCGGCGTGCTCTTCTCGCTGGTCTTGTGGCTGCCGTTGCTCCTGATCGCGGTCGTGCTCGTGGTCTGGCTGCAGGATCGCTGGGGTCGCTGGCACACCTGGCTGGCCGGCGCACCCGTGCTCCTGGCCGCGCTCTGGGGAGTCAGCGAGACCGCCGTCCAGTTGTTGCCCAACCTCATGTAGCGCGAGGTCAGTTTAGCTTTGTCAAACAAGGCTAACCGGACTTCGTCGGCCGTTCTGCGCACGCCTTGAGCCACAGCGCCAAGTGGTGGGATGGGGTTCATCCCCTGTTAGGAATCGAACTCCCAAAACGCGATCTGTGACCGCGAATCTTTCCTAGCCCGCTCTTAATCGCTTGCTCGGAAAGGTTGCACGATGCGCATTCGCAAGATCACTGCAGGACTCGGGGGAGTGGTCGTTGCGGCCGCCTGCCTCGCGGTCCTGTCCCCGTCCGCGTTCGCGGACTACGGGGCCTCGTCCAAGGACGTCGTCGGTGTCGGTTCCGACACCGTCCAGGCCGCCGGCGACTTCGTCGCCGATGGCGATTTCCTCGGTGACCCGGGCTATAACTCGGCCGGTAACCTGAACAAGTTCATCAGCATCGACGCCACCGCCGACGCCAACACCCGGCTGGCCTACGGCTCGTTCGGTACCGGCGGCGCCACTCCGGCCGCGACCAACCCGTGTTCGCCCGGTACCGGTTCCTCCGCCGGCACCGGCAACCAGAACACCACTCACACCGGCGACAAGCCATGCGCGCTGAACCCGACCGTGGTGCTGCGCGCCGGCCTGTCGCCGGTGCAGCGCCCGAACGGTTCCGGGGCGGGTTACAACCTGCTCAAGGCCGACACCAACGCGGCCGGCAACGGCACCGGCCTGGTCGACTTCGCTCGCTCCTCGTCGGCCCGTGGTTCCAACGCCCTGTTCGACAGCATGCAGATCGGTAGTGACCCGCTGGGCATGCTGACCTCGAGCACGACCAACGCCACCAACGGCCTGTCGATCGCGCAGCTCAAGGGCATCTACCAGTGCACCATCACCAACTGGAGCTCGGTCGGTACCGGTGCGGGCGTCATCGTGCCGCTTATGCCGCAGGTGGGTTCCGGTACCCGGTCCTACTTCGAAGGGGCCATCGGCGTCACCGACTCCGACCTGGGTAGCTGTGTGCAGAACGTCGAGGAGAACGACCCCGAGGCGATCGATGCCAGCTCGAGCCCGGCCAACGCGGTCGAGCCGATGTCGCAGAGCCGGCTGTACCTGTTCCAGGGCAAGCTCTCCGACGGCACCAGCAACGGTTTCCGCGGCTACTTCCAGGACCCGAGCTGCGCCGCCCTGGTCACGACGCCGACCGCCTGCAACGGTAACGCCAAGGTGCTGACCCCGAACGTCAAGCTGTGGACGACCGCCGTCACCGGCACGGCCACCCCGACCGACGGAAATGCGCTGTACTACCCGACGCGTCCGCTCTACATCTACTTCCGTCACAACGACATCAACAGCACGAAGATCTTCCAGCCGGGCGGCACCCTGAACTGGGTTCGCACCATGCTGTACAACCCGGGCGGCAGCGTCACCCCGTTCTGGTGCAGCGGCGCCGGCCAGGCCGACATCACCGCCGCCGGCATCATCCCGGCCTGCAACTACACCCCGGGCGGCCCGTAACCGGTCCTCCTGATCAGCCGGCATCAGAGGCTGATCGGCTGATAAACACGAGAGATTCGAAGGTGGGGCGGGCCGGCCC
>CAZZZW010000285.1:0-5691 GCA_964658795.1 Phormidium nigroviride PCC 7112 | reverse complement strand
CATCCAGTCGGTACCCGTCGGTACCCGGGTGCCGCTGAGGTTTGCACCTTCCGCTGAGCGGGCAAGGCAGAACGCAATCAGTCGCGCGGAGTGACCATCCGGATCGTGGCTGGTCTGCCCGGGCCGCCGCCGGCCTTCGACCGGTATTCGGGTACGCCGACACAGGTCCAGAGCAGGCCAGCGACCGGGGCGCCGAGCAAACTCGGGATGTCGGAGTCCTGGAACGTCATGCCCGAGGCGCCGGCTCCGAGCGCGTAAGCGAGTAGATGCAGCCGGCCCTCGACCAGGCCCGCTGCCAGTTGCACGTCCCGGTAACTGCGATCGTCGACGGTGGCCAGCTCGACCGCGGCCATGACCACGAACGAGGCATCCCGGGGCAGGCCCTGGTCCAGCGCTGCCGTGTAGAGCTCACCACGAAGGTCACCGGCGCGAACCGCCAGGTCGAGCTCCGGCCACCGGTACAAGCCAGCAGCGACACCCTCGACGGCGTTTACGGCCACCCAATGTGGCACCTCGATACCGCGCATCGCGGCCGCCATTGCCGTGAGCAACGTTCCGGCCGGCAGCACCGCGGCCGGGTCCATCAACCGGGTCGATCCCCGCCGCAGCACGACGTCGTCCAGGGTCGAGCCGGCGGGTGCGGCTGTGACCGGTGCGCCGACCGGCCACGGGCGGCCGAGGTCGGCCTGGTCGCCGGCGTGCTGGGCGGCAATCACCAGGGGAAACTCGATCGCGTCGCCTTCGAACTCGCCCGCGCTCGGGCGCCCGGTCCCGGCCAGGGCCGGGACGCCGGAGCCGAGGGCGACCACGGCGACCGGAAACTCCTGGCGACCATCGGCCCCGACCAGCCGGCTGACCGTCTCATCCGGGAACCGGCTGTACAGCGAGGCGGTGAGGCCGGCCGAATCGGCCACCGCCAGCAGCTGGGCCAACATGGTGCCGGCGTCCCAGTAGATATGCCGGAAGCCCCGCTCCCGGTACCGCCAGCCGGTCCGCCACGGTACCCCGGTGACGACGACCGTCGGGGTTTCACCTTCTGGGGCGGGGCCGATCTCGACCAGCGCGTGTGCCTCCGGGTCATACCAGTACACGCCGGCGGTGAGCGGGCCCAGCGCTTGCGGCAGGCTGACGTAGAGCTCCAGCGGGAACCGGGCGCCGGCCGACCCCGCGGCCCGGAAGAGCAACCGGTGACCGTTGCGCTCCGCCGTCCGGGTCACCCCGGCCGAGAGGAACAGCAGCCGGGACAGCCCGATCAGGTCGAGGGACGCCGGCGGTACGGCGGCCGCTCCGGCCAGCACCTCGGTGGCCGGGGCGGTCGAAGCCACCAGCTCGCGGGGGAGGGAGAACCTGGGGCCGCCGTACCGCTTGTACGGGAACGGCCGGTGCGCGAGATCGTTGGAGGTGAAGTCGTGCACCAGCCGCTCGTCCGGTTGCGGCTGATCCCACTCCAGCCCCGGGTAATAGCTGGTGAGGCGGTGCAGCAGCTGGCTGGCAGTCTCGGTCACCGCCTCAACCTAATCAGGATCGCCTCGAGGGCAAGAGGAATCCGGCAACCTTGCGGCGAGACGTGCACGGCGAGATGTAGCCGGCGAGGTGTAGCCGGTGAGATGTAGAAACGGCGCCCACCCGCAATGCGGGGGAGCGCCGTGTCTAGGTCGGTGACCGGATCAGTCGGTCAGCTCGTGTTGCCGTTCCTTCTCCGCCTCGGCCGCGGCCAGTGCCTGCAGTTCGGCCTCGATCTCAGCCTTCTCTCGCACCGGTCGGAAGAAGCCCTTGACCTTGCCGGCGTGCGGGTTGCCCAGCTTGTTCATCTTCTTAGGCACCGGAGTGCCGGCGTACTGCAGCTGACCGTGACCGTGATCGTCGACCGGGCCGAGCGGCTGGTGCACCTCGATGAATTCGCCATTGGGCAGCAGCTTGATGATGCCGGTCTCGATACCGTGCTCGAGCACCTCGCGGTCGTGTCGCTGCAGGCCCAGGCAGATCTTGTACGTGACCACGTAAGCCAGCGGCGGCAGGACCAACAGCGAGATTCGGCCGGCCCAGGTCATCGCATTCAACGAGATGTTGAACGCCTTGGCCATCAGGTCGTTACCGCCGGAGAGCAGCAGCACCGCGTAGAACGCGATCGCCATGGCTCCCAGGCCGGTACGAACCGGCACATCGCGCGGACGGTTCAGCAGGTTGTGCTTGGCGTGGTCCTTGGTCAGCTTGGCTTCCAGGAACGGATAGGCACCGGCCAGGGAGAACAGGATGCCCGGCAACACCAGCGTCGGCCAGAACAGCGGCGGGATGGTGTGGTGCCAGAGCCGGATCTCCCACGAGGGGAAGAGTCGGGTCGATCCGTCCAAGAAACCGATGTACCAGTCCGGCTGGGAACCGGAGGACACCTGCGCCGGGTTGTACGGACCGAACAGCCAGACCGGGTTGATCTGGGCCAAGCCACCCAGGGCGGCACACACGGCGAAGACGATGAAGAAGAAGCCACCGGCCTTGAGGCCGTAGGTCGGGTACATCCGCTCGCCCGACACGGTCGCCTCGGTCTTGCCGGGGCCCGGGAACTCGGTGTGCTTCTGCTTGATCAGCAGGGCCATGTGCGCGCCGATCAGACCGGCCAGGATGCCCGGGACCAGCAGCACGTGCACGATGTAGAGCCGGCCGATGATCTCGGTGCCGGGGAACTTGCCACCGAAGACCAGGAACGCCGCCCAGCTGCCGATGACCGGGATGGACTGCATGATCGCCTCGGCGATCCGCAGGCCGGTACCGGAGAGCAGGTCATCGGGCAACGAGTAGCCGGCGAAGCCCTCGACCAGGCCCAGCGTGATCAGGCCGAGGCCGATCAGCCAGTTCAGCTCGCGGGGCTTGCGGAACGCACCGGTGAAGAACACCCGGAACATGTGCACCGTCATCGACGCCAGGAACAGCAGCGCGGCCCAGTGGTGGATCTGGCGCATGACCAGACCACCGCGGACGTCGAAGGTGATGTGCAGCGTCGAGGCGTAGGCCCGTGACATCTCCACGCCGTCGAGCGGGATGTAGCTGCCGTTGTAACGGACATCGGCCATCGAGGCGTCGAAGAAGAACGTCAGGAACGTACCGGTCAGGATCAGGATGATGAACGAGTAGAGCGCGATCTCGCCCATCATGAACGACCAGTGGTCCGGGAAGACCTTGTTCAGCTGGTTGCGGGCCCCGCCGGACAGACCTAGCCGCTCGTCGGCCCACTTACCGGCCTTGCCGGCTGGGGTTCGAGGCTTGTCGAAGCGCTTCGGACCCTTGGCAGTAGGACCGTCGTGGTTGGCCGTGGTCGTTGTCATGGTCGCTCCCAGAACGCTGGACCGATGGCTTCGGGAAAGTCGTTCTCCGCTACAAAGTACTGCGTGCCGCCGACGAGTTCGACTCCGAGCGGCAGCTTGGGCAGGCTCCGGGTCGCCGGACCGAACACCGGCTTGGCGTCCTCGAGGACCTGGAACTGCGACTGGTGGCAGGGGCAGAGCAGGCGTCCGGTCTGCTGCTCGTACAGCGAGGCCGGGCAACCGGCGTGCGTGCAGATCTTGGAGTAGGCCACGAAGTCCTGCCACTGGAACGAGGCCTGCCCCTTGCGGGACTTGATCGTCTGGCCGGGCCGCAGCCGGATCAGCAACGTGGGCGAATCACCCGCGGCGACGCCACCGGCCACCCCCGGGAACACGGTCATGACGCTGCCGGGCAGCAAATCGCCCGGGCCGATCCGCTTGCCGTCGGAGTCCACCACCGGAACGCCCTTGCCCCACAAGGTGTGGAACAGGCTCTGTCCGGCGCCGTGGTTCGGCTTCTTGATCATGGCGCCGACCAGGTAGACCAGCGGAACCAGACCGAGCGCGCCGCCGGCCAGGCCGAGGGTGCCCTTGATCATGCCGCGCCGGGCGATACCCATGTCGTTGAAGCCCTGGACCAGGGTCGCGGCGGTCATGATCTGCTGGGCCTCGTCGGCCGGTCCGTCGTGCCGGTCCTGGACGACCTCTTCCTCGGGCAGCAGCCACTTGGCCCACAGCACCACGCCGATGCCGATCGCCGCCAGCGCGATGCCGAGCAGGCCGCCGAGCAGCGGGGTGAAGTACCGGAAGTTCTGGTTGCCCTCACCGGGCAGCTTCCACTGGAACGGCACGGCGCCACAGAACACCACGATGAACGCGACGATCGCGACGAAGGCCAGCAGGAAGATGCCGGCGATGGTCCGTTCGGCCCGCTTCTCGGCCCGGGTGCCGGCGATCGGGAACCGCTCTCGCCGATGGACGATGAAGACGTCACCGTCTTCGGCGCCGAGGATCATCGCCTCTTCGGTCGACAGCTCGGCCAGCTCGTCCGCGCTCGGGAGCTTCTTCGCGTCGTCGTTGTCGTGTGCGCTCACGACTTGGCTCCGATCCACAGGATCGCCAGCATCAGGACGCCGAGCCCGGCGGTCCAGATCAGCAGGCCTTCAGACACCGGACCGATGCGGGCCAGACCGGCACCACCCGGGTCCTTCGAGTTCTGCAGGTACTTCACGTAGGAGATGATCTCCGTCTTCTGTTCCGGCGTGAGCTGGTTGTCCGAGAACACCGGCATGTTCTCCGGCCCGGACAGCATCGCGGTATAGATCTGGCTGTCGGTCGCGACCGTCAATCCCGGCGCGATCTTGCCGGCCGAGAGCGGGGCACCGCGACCGGTGGCTCCGTGGCAGGAGGCGCAGTTCAACCGGAACAGCTGGCCGCCGTCGGCGAGCTTGGAGTCATCGGCGACCAGGTTCTGGGACGAGGCCGGAACCTGCGGGCCACCACCCATCGACTGGACGAACGCCGCGATCTGTCGGGTCTGCTCCTCGGTGAACTTGGCATCCTTGCGCTCGTTGTTCGCGCCCTGCATCACGGCGGGCATGCGGCCCGTGCTGACCTGGAAGTAGGTCGCGGCCGAGCCCGAACCGACCAGCGTCGGGCCGCGGCCCTCGACGCCCTGCAGGTTCGCACCGTGACAGGTGATGCAACTGGTCTCATAGAGCTGATGCCCGGTGGCGATGTCGGTCGCGCTCGAGCTGGTGTCGTCCGCGCCGGACGTCGGGGCGATGAGGGCGTAGCCGCCACCGACCGCGGTCAGGGTCGCGACCAGCAACCCGAATCCGGTCAACCGGCGACGGAACCCGCGACGGGCCTTTCGGGTCGGCTTGACCACCGGCGTGGCGTTGTCCGAGACGACCGGCTCGAAACCGAATTCGCCGTCCTCATCGAGGTGGTCCTCGGTCATGGACGTCCTTTCGTTGAGCAGTTGCTCAATACCATACAACCTAGTGGATGAGATAGATCGTGGCGAACAGCCCGATCCACACCACGTCGACGAAATGCCAGTAGTAGGAGACCACGATGGCCGCAGTGGCCTGTGCCGGGGTGAACCGGCCGACGGCTGTCCGGGCGAGGAAGAACAGGAAGGCGATCAACCCGCCGATGACGTGCGCCCCGTGGAACCCGGTGGTCAGGTAGAACACCGATCCGTACCCCGAGGACGACAAGGTCATGCCGCCGTCGTGCAGGCCATTGACCAGGTGGTGGTACTCGTTCACCTGGTTGCGGTACTCGTTGGCCTGGCCGAGTACAAAGACGAGGCCCATCAGGAAGGTGAGGGCGAACCAGCGGCGCAGGCCGTAGACGTCACCGCGCTCGGCCGAGAACACGCCCC
>CAZZZW010000284.1:0-5693 GCA_964658795.1 Phormidium nigroviride PCC 7112 | reverse complement strand
CGACCCGTTGGGCCGAACCGGATCTGGCCGCGGCGGCGCGCGCGATGCGCTGGGTCGTCGACAACCCGGCGGAGGCGGCCGAACTGGGTGAGCGGGCCCGGCGCAGTGTGCTGGAGACCTTCGACCTGGACCGGTCGGCCGAGTTCGTGGGCGGCCGGATCAACGCCATCATCGACTCCGGGGCGCTGGCGCGTCACTCCCGGGCGCCCCGCAACGTGGGCGAACTGATCGAGAAGCACCAGCAGCTGCTCAACGAGGTCCCCGATCTCGGTGGCGCGAGCCGGTATCCCGGGGTGCCGCTGATGCGGCGGGCCGTCCGGAAGGTGCTCTCGCACCACGACGAGCAGGTCAACATCCGGCTGAACGCGTTGCTCGACGCGACCCGGCGGCTGGCCAGCCGGCAGAACGAGTTCGAGGCCGAGATGGCCGAACGCCGCTCCGTGGTCGTCGACCGGCTGGCCGAGGCCGAGGGGCAGCTCGAACACGAGGTGAAGGCGCACGAGCGCCGGTTCGGCGATGTCGTGGCCCGACTCGACCTGATGCAGCAGACGATCGACCGGTTGGGCTCCGAGATCACGGCGCTGCCGTACCAGTCCGATCCCGACGCGCTGCGGGTCGTCGATGCCCAGGGCCGCACGGTGCTGGGCTATCGGGCCGACTCCAAGGCCAACTACGCCGACTTCGAGGACGTCTTCCGGGGTAGCGAGGACTTCATCGAGGGACGGCTGGTGCCTTACCTGGATCTCGTTCGCGAGCACCAGCCAGTCGTCGACATCGGCTGTGGCCGGGGCGAGTTCGTCCGGCTGCTGCAGAAGAACGATGTCGAGGTGCAGGGTGTGGACACCGACCGGAGCATGGTCGAACGGGCTCAGGCCCAGGGCCTGAACGTGGAACTGGCCGACGGACTGAAGTCGCTGCGCGCGGCCGAGCCGGACAGCCTGGGCGCGGTGACGTCCTTCCAGGTCATCGAGCACCTGGAACTGGCGGTGCTGCGCGAGATGTTCGAGGCCTCGTTCGCCGCGCTCGGTTCCGGTGGCGTGTTCATCGCCGAGACGGTCAACCCGCACTCGCTGCCGGCCCTGAAGACCTTCTGGCTGGACATCACCCACATCCGCCCGCTGTTCCCGGAATCGATGCTGTTCCTGGCCCGCGAGGTCGGCTTCGCCAGTGCGCAGATCCTCTTCCCACAGGGCAACGGTGACCTGACCACGGACATGCGTACGTCGGGTGAGTACGCCATCGTCGCGCGTAAGGGCTAGTTGGTTCGCCGAGTGGGCAGTTCGCACCTCGGGTGGGCAGTTCTAGGCGACCACCCGAGGCACGAAGTGACCACTCACCGGGTCGGCCGGCCGGACCGCCGGTGTTATGGTTGGGCCATCATGCGCGCACTGCTCCTCCTTGGCGGCCGTGACGAGGCTCTGGGAACCCGGGTTCACTGACGAACCCCAGCTCCCGTCGGCCCCTCGTCGCGGGTCGTTGTGTTGTGCCGACAGCCTGACCATCATCAGATCTCGGCTGAGGAGCCACCCTTCATGACCACATTCTTCGACCCGTCCCGGCGTACGAATCAACGCCCGGTCGGCATGCCGGTGCACCGCTACGGCACCTTCCGGCCCGTCGACCTGCCTGACCGGCAATGGCCGACCCGGGCCATCACCCGAGCCCCGCGGTGGCTGTCCACCGACCTGCGCGACGGCAACCAGGCCCTGATCGATCCGATGAACACCGCGCGCAAGCGGGCCATGTTCGATCTGCTGATCAAGATGGGCTACAAGGAGATCGAGGTCGGTTTTCCGGCTGCGAGCCAGACCGACTTCGACTTCGTGCGTGAGCTGATCGAAACCGACCGGGTGCCCGAGGACATCACCATCTCGGTGCTGACCCAGGCGCGCGAGGAACTCATCGAACGGACCGTCCAGTCACTGGTCGGTGCGAACCGGGCCACCGTGCACATGTACAACGCCGCCGCCCCGGTGTTCCGCACCGTCGTCTTCGGCTTCAGCGGGGACGGTCGGGCCGAGTGCCGCAATGTCGCCACCCAAGGCACCCAGGCGGTGCTGAAGTACGCCGAGCAATATCTAGCCGGCGTCGACTTCGGCTACGAGTACTCCCCCGAGATCTTCATGGACACCGAGCTGGATTTCTCGTTGGACATCTGCAGCGCGGTGATGGACGTCTGGCAGCCGGCAGCAGACCGCGAGATCGTGATCAACCTGCCCTGCACGGTCGAGCGATCCACCCCGAACGTCTACGCCGACCAGATCGAGTGGATGTCGCGCAACCTGCCCCATCGCGACCACGTGGCTCTGTCGGTGCACACCCACAACGACCGGGGCACGGCCGTCGCCGATGCGGAATTGGCCGTGTTGGCCGGGGCGAACCGCGTCGAGGGCTGCCTGTTCGGTAACGGCGAGCGGTCCGGCAACGTCGATCTGGTGACGCTGGGGCTGAACCTGTACAGCCAGGGCATCGACCCCGAGATCGACTTCTCCGACATCGACGAGATCCGGCGCACCGCGGAGTACTGCAACCGGATCGACGTGCACGAGCGGCACCCGTACGCCGGCGACCTGGTCTACACCTCGTTCTCCGGCTCGCACAAGGACGCGATCAAGAAGGGCTTCGACGCGTTGGATCGCGCCGCGGCCGCGGCCGGCAAGCCGGTCAGCCAGATGCCGTGGCAGATTCCGTACCTGCCGTTGGACCCGAAGGAGGTCGGTCGCACCTACGAGGCCGTGATCCGGGTGAACTCCCAGTCCGGCAAGGGCGGCGTCGCCTACATCATGAAGACCGAGCACTCGCTCGACCTGCCCCGCCGGCTGCAGATCGACTTCAGCCAGGTGATCCAGCGGCACACCGACGACGCCGGCGGCGAGGTGAACGCCGATGCGATGTGGAACATCTTCTCCGAGGAGTACCTGTTCGACGCCGATGCAGCCTTCGCCCTGGTGTCCTTCTCCTCGGCCGACGACGGGGACGTGACCCGGGTGACTGCCCGGGTGCGGGCCTTCGGTCAGGTCTATGACGTGACGGGCGTGGGCAACGGCCCGATCAACGCGTTCTGCCAGGCCGTCTCCGAGCCGGACATGGGGTTGGGCGGCGTCGGGCTGCGAGTGCTGGACTACTCCGAGCACGCGCTGACCACCGGCGGTGACTCGGAGGCCGCGGCCTACCTCGAGATCGAAGTCGGCGACCGGGTGCTGTGGGGCGTCGGGATCTCCGAGTCCATCGTCGGGGCCTCGCTGCGCGCGGTGATGAGTGGCGTCAACCGGATCGCCCGCGAGATCCACCCCGCCTGACTCTGCAGTTCGCCGCCCAGCCGTTCACACGGTCGGAGTGCCACGTCTGGGCCGCGACGGGGTGGCGGGACAGCCGCGAGACCGGCCGGCTACCCGGTGGTGGGCGTCGGAGTCGTCGGTTGAACCGGTTTTCGCCGCAGCGCCAGGATGAACGCGAAGATGGCGACGAGCAGCAGCACCAGGGCGAGGACGCCGAGCACGATCGTCGAGACCGGAGGTGTGTCCGCCCCTGAGCCGACCACGACCGAGCCCAGGTTCGGCGAACCGTGGGCGGCCGGCATCGTCTTCGGCTTGCCCGCGCTGGCGCTGCCGTGGGTGGCCAGCAACGGAGCTGCCCCGTCGAACACCGAGTTGGCCGCGGTCATCGCCGGGACGGGTGCATTGATCGCGGCCTCGGGGTTGATCACCCCGTAGCCGTAGGAGGAATCCCTACCGGCCGTACCTCGATCGGTCGCCGTGGTCAGCATCCGGGTCAGCACCTGGCGGGCGGTCTCGGCCGGGTACTTCGACCACACCATGGCCAGTGCGGCCGAGGTGATAGCGGTCGCCTGCGACGTTCCCCCACCGATGTAGGCGGAATCTCGACTGAGCGTCGGGATGTTGTCACCCGGTGCCGACAGGGTCAGATAGGGATGCCGAGACGAGAACGAGGTCACGTTCAGGCTGGAATCGACGGCGCCGACCGACACCACGCCCAGGCACACGCCGGGTTCCTCGACGGGTGAGTTGGAGTCTCCGGAGTTACCGGAAGCGGCGACCACCAGGACTCCCTTACGGACCGCGTTGAGCACCGATTGCTGGACCGAGGCCGGGCACGGATCCGGACCGTCCTGGTCCTCCTCGCGGACGCCGCCGAGACTCATGTTGATGATCTTGGCGCCATGGGCGACCGCATAGTCGATCGCGCTCGACGTCGGGTTGCTCGGAGTCGCCCCGTGCCGAACCACTCCCTTGAGCGGCACCGCGATCGGCAACACCTGCGCGTTCGGCACCAGACCTTCGATGTTGCCCAGGCCGGACCGGGCCACCATGAGCGAGGCCATCGCGGTGCCGTGCGAGAAGCCCTCGCCGTCGAAGTCGGTCCGGCCGTCGGTGCCGTTCTGGATGAAGTCCGCACCCGGCAGCACCTTGCCGGCCAGTTCCGGCACGCTGGCCTGGACCCCGGTGTCGATGATCGCGATGGTGATGCCGTGCCCGTCCGCACCCCCGGCCCACAGGTCGGTGGCGTGCCAGCTGTCGAACCACCACTCCGGCGCGGAGGCCGGTCCGGGGGCCGCCTCCGCCGACACGGCCGGCACCGCGAACGTCAACACCGCGGCGGTGGCGGCCAGCCAGCGCGCCCACTGCGTCGGTGTCCGGCCGGCCCTCGACCGGCGCTGCGGACCCATCATGACCGCCAGAACAGTCTGCTCGGATCGGCCACCGACGTCACTGCGTGAACGGGCACGTTGGTGTCGCCGGTCTTGGGCACGGCTTGATTGTTGAAGTCCCAGACCCGCCAGCTGCCCTTCACGGTGACGGCGCCGGTCAGCTCGACTTCGCCGCCGCCGGTGCCGTCGAGCTGGATCGTCACCTCGGACGTGATCGGGCCGACCGTGCCGCGCAGGCTGTCGGGGACCTGCCGCTCCTCATCGCTCTCGGGGCAGGTCGGATCGTTGGACTTGCCCCCGAAGCAGGCGGCGAGCGCGGTGCGCAGCGTCTGACCGATCTTGGCCCGGGCCGCCGCGGTCAGCGTCACGGTCAGGTCGGTGCCCTGCCCGTCGTCGGCGAGCCGGATGCTGGGCTGGTCCTGCACCTGCACCGCGGTCGAATCGGTGGTCAGCGGCAGCGCCCCCGGAAAGAGGTCGACCGGGCTGGACGGCAACGCGCCGCCGGCCAACAGCACCCGGTCACCGCCGAAACTCTTCACCCCAAGTTCTGTGGCCGGCGCGACGGAGCTGAGCTTCCAACCCGAGCCACGTTTCACCAGCGACACCTGATCGTGCACCAGCCGGCTGCCCTGCGACAGTCCGAGGGTGTACTCGACACTCGCCCGGGCTTGATCGCCGTTCTCGGCCACGCTGTCGACCTTGACGCCGCTGATCCGGCCGATCTTCAACTGTTGAGCTAGTACCGCCGACGTCAGGTAGCGGCCATGCGGCGGGTTTGCGGCGTAGCTCAGCGCGTCCGCGGCCCGGTCGTCGGCCAGCGCCGCGAAGTACCGCTTCACCACCTGGGTCGGGGTGCGCGAGGCCGTGTACTGCGCAACCGCGACCACCCCGAGTCCGATCGCAACGACCAGGGCCAGGATCGACGCAATCAGCGGTGTGCGGCGAATCCGGCGCGGCGGCGGGTACGGGACGCCTGGCGGCGGATAGCCGGACTGCCCGTAGCCTGCGGTCGCGTAGCCGGTCT
>CAZZZW010000283.1:0-5696 GCA_964658795.1 Phormidium nigroviride PCC 7112 | reverse complement strand
TCCGCTCCGGCCTTAGCTGCCAGCCCCGCCCCGCCGATATAGGGAAGGAGAAAGCCGGCGGCCAGGACGCCGACGATCACCACCAGCCCGACGAGCTGTGTCAGCTTCGACAGAACGGTCCACCCAGATGCACGCGCCACGAGTGAAGAGAGTACGGCAGACCGGCTACAACCCCGGTTTCGTCGCTCTGCGTAGCGGGCGTATCACGCTGTATGGGGGCAGGGCGTCGTGAAGGCCTCAATCTCATCTCGGGCTATTGCAGAAGATCGGGCCGTAACCTACCGTCCGTTCTGTTCTTGTGAGTTTTTGCTCGACGAAGATCAGATCTACCGCACCACGGGGGACCAGAAATGAGCGCACCGAAACTGCCAGACCGGGTCAAGGCCACCGGCGATCCGGAATGGGCCTCGCGCGGTGCGTGCCGCGACGTCGATCCGGAGACACTGTTCGTGGTCGGCGCCGCTCAGCACAAGGCCAAGGCCATCTGCCTGAGCTGTCCGGTGCGCTTCGACTGCCTGGCCGACGCCCTCGACAGCCGGACCGAGTTCGGCGTCTGGGGCGGCATGACCGAGCGTGAGCGGCGGACCCTGTTGCGGCGTCGACCCGACATCAAGTCCTGGCGCGCGTTCTTCTCCGGCAGCGACCAGAACGAGAGCCTGGCCTCGTTGCCGCAGGCGCTGCGGGTCGTCCGGTAGTTCGCGGCGGGGACTGAGCCGGGGCAGGGACCGAGCTAGCCGGCCAAGGCCGCCCCGATCGCCCGCAGACCGGCCAGGTCGTGCACATCGGTCGGCAGCGCCGGCACTTGCTTCTCGGCCACGTCCGGGTGGGCCGCCCCGAACCGCGTCACCATCGACCGATCGTGCTTGGCCGCCTCGGCCGTCTCGGCGTGGGCCCGCAACGCGGCGGTGGTGATCTGCACCGCTGCGGTCTGGTCGGGCAGTTCGGCCAGCCGCTCGGCCGCATCCAGGGCCCGCTGCCCGCTGAGTTCGACCGCGGTCTGCCGGACCCGGTTCAGGACGACGCCGGCCAGCGGCATCTCCTCCGACTGCAGACGTTCGACGAAGAAGGATGCCTCGCGCAGCGCGTCCGGTTCGGGCGAGGCAACCACCACGAACGCGGTGCCCGGGGCCTTGAGCAGCCGGTAGGTCTGGTCGGCCCGCTCCCGGAAGCCACCGAACATGGTCTCCAGGGAGGCTACGAACGAGGACACGTTGGCCAGCAGGTCGTTGCCCAGGATCTTGTTCAGCACCCGGGAGAAGATCGCGAACGACGCCCCGACCACCTTCAGGTAGGCCTTACCGCCGGCCCGGGCCGGCGCGGTCAGCAACCGGACCATCCGGCCGTCCAGGAACCGTCCCATCCGCTGCGGCGCGTCCAGAAAGTCCAACGCGTTGCGCGACGGTGGCGTGTCCACCACGATCAGATCCCAGTCACCGTGTTCGATCAGCCGGGCCCGTAGTTGGGACAGCTTCTCCATCGCCATGTACTCCTGCGTTCCGGCGAAGGAGGCCGACAAGGACTGGTAGAAGGGGTTGGCGAAGATCTGGTCGGCCTTCTCCTGCGTGGTGTTGGCCAGCACCAGTTCGTCGAAGGTGCGCTTCATGTCCAGCATCATGGCCAGCAGGGTGCCGTCGCCCTCGATGCCCTCGACCTCGCGCGGGCTGTTGTCCAGCTCGACGAGACCGAGCGACTGGGCCAGCCGGCGGGCCGGATCGATGGTGAGCACGATGACCCGGCGGCCCTGTTCGGCCGCTCGCAGTCCGAGGGCGGCGGCAGTCGTCGTCTTGCCGACCCCGCCGCTGCCGCAGGTCACGATCACCTTCAGCGTCGGGTCCTTCAGCAGCACGTCGACGTCGAAGTCCGGTGGCCGATTCTTCATGCCGACCACTGGCCCAGGTCGAGCTCATCGGCCAGTTCGAACAGGTTTCCCAGGTCCATCGGCGGGGCCAGCTCGGGCAACCGCCGGATCGGGGCACCCACAGCTCGCAGGTCCTCGGCCGCGCGGGTCTGAACACTTTGCCGTTCGGCGTAGTCGCACAGTTCGGTCAGCAGCCCCGGGGCCAGGGCGTTATCCAGTCCCGCCGCCCGGAGCCCGTCGGCGAGCTTGGCCGCGCTCGGCTTCGCCGTCCCGACGAGTTCTGGCCGAGCGCGGTTGACGATCACCTGACCGATCCGGTAGCCGGCAGCGCGCAGTTCGGCCGCGGCGTCCAGGGTCTCCTGGACCGGCATCTCTTCCAGCAGCGTGACGATGTGCACGGCCGTCCGGGAACTGTGCAGCAGGTCGATCACACCCAGGCTCTGCTTGTGGATCGGGCCGATCTTGGCCAGCCCCGCCACCTCCTGGGTGATCTGCAGGAACTGCGTGATCCGGCCGGTCGGTGGGGCGTCCACCACGACGTAGTCGAACGCCGGCTTGCCCTTGACCTGGCGGGTCACCGCCTCTTTGATCTTGCCGGTCAGCAGGACATCCTTCAGCCCCGGTGCGATCGTGGTGACGAAGTCGATGGCGCCCATCTTGCGCAGGATCGAGCCGCCGCGCTTGATGTTGTAGAACATGTCGAGGTATTCGAGCATCGCGGCTTCGGTGTCCACGGCCAGCCCGATCACCTCACCGCCGCGGGTGGCGGCCAGCCGGGTCTCGGTCGAGGGCAACGGGGGAGTGTCGAACAGTTGGGCCAGCCCTTGTCGGCCCTCGACCTCGATCAGCAGCGTCCGCTTGCCGTGGTTGGCCAGCCCCAGGGACAGCGCGGCGGCGACGGTGGTCTTGCCGGTACCGCCCTTGCCGGTGATCACGTGCAAGCGCTGCGGGGGTAACTGCTGATCGGCCGGCACTGGTTCAGCGTACAAAGCCACCGAGGTAGGTTGCTTGCCATAGCGACCGGAGGAGACGCATTCCATGGCCACTGCATCGCACCGCCTGGCTGAGCTGGGGGTCGAACTGCCGCCGGCCGCGGCGCCGGTGGCGGCCTATATCCCGGCCGTCCGGACCGGCAACCTGGTCTACACCTCGGGCCAGTTGCCGCTGATCGACGGCGTGCTGTCCGGCACCGGCAAGGTCGGTTCGGACGTCAGCGCCGAGGATGCGACCTGGTTCGCCCGGACCTGTGCGCTCAACGCCCTGGCCGCGATCGACGCGCTGGTCGGCATCGACTCGATCGTCCGGGTGGTCAAGGTGGTCGGCTTCGTGGCCAGCGCGCCGGACTTCACCGGCCAGCCGGGGGTGATCAACGGCGCTTCGAACTTCCTCGGTGAGGTTTTCGGTGCGGCCGGCGCGCACGCCCGGTCCGCGGTCGGGGTGGCGGTGCTGCCGCTGGACGCGCCGGTCGAGGTCGAGTTGATCGTCGAAGTCAGTGTCTGATTCCGCCGGCGCCGGTGCCGGCTCGCCCGTACCGACCCGGGACGCGGCCACCGTCCTGTTGTTACGGGACGGCGCAGCGGGCCTGGAGACCTGGCTGATGCGCCGGGTGCCGAAGATGGCGTTCGCGCCGAGCATGTCGGTCTTTCCTGGGGGCGGGGTCGATGCGGTGGATGCGACCGGCCCGGATCGGCCCGATGTGGCCGAGCGATTCGGCATCGACGCGCAGCTGGCCGGGGTCATCGTCCGCGCCGCGGTCCGCGAGATCGAGGAGGAGACCGGCGTCGTGCTGGCCGCCGGGGAGTTGCAGCCGTGGGCGCGCTGGATCACCCCGGAGGCCGAATCCCGCCGGTATGACACCTACTTCTTCGTTGCTGCGCTGCCGGCTGGGGCCTTGGCGGCGTCCATCTCATCCGAGGCTTCGGTGGCCGAGTGGGTGCCCGTGATCGAGGCGCTGGCCCAGTACGAACGGGGCGAGCGGCCGATGTTGCCACCGACCGTGCACAACCTGACCGCGGTGGCCGGGTTCGGTTCCGCGGTCGAGGTGGTTGCGGCGGCGGAGCGGCGGAGCATCTCGGCGATCATGCCGACGCTGCGGCTGGACGGGCAGGGCAACGGGGTGGCTGATCTGGGCAACGGCGAGCTGGTGCCACTGCCGGTCAACTTCGTCTCGGCCACCGGACGTACCCCGGCATGAGCCTGGCCTACGAATCGTTACGCCAGGTCACCCCGTATGCCGGGGTGGTGCTGGCCGACAACCCGTCGCCGATGACGTTGGACGGCACCAACACCTGGCTGCTGCGCGATGAGCCGTCCCGGCGTGCGGCCGTGGTGGTGGATCCCGGGCCGTTGGACACCCGACACCTGGCGGCGGTGCTCGATGCGGCCGGCTCGGTGCCGTTCATCCTGCTGACCCACGGGCATCCGGACCATTCCGACGGCGCGCGCCGGTTCCACGAGCTGACCGGTGCACCCGTGTACGCATTGGATCCGGCGCATCGCTACGGCGCCGAAGGCCTGGCCGAAGGTGATGTGCTCGCGGGCGCCGGGGTGGAGGTCTCGGTGTTGGCGACGCCCGGCCACACCGCGGATTCGCTGTCGTTCCGGGTCGCGGACTCGGTGCTGACCGGTGACACCATCCTCGGTCGGGGCACCACGGTGGTGGCCCATCCGGACGGCATCTTGGCCGAGTATCTGCAGTCTTTACAACGGCTTTCGCTATTGGACGAGGTCACCGTGCTGCCCGGCCACGGGCCAGAGTTGGCAGATGCCGGTGCGGTCGCCCGGGCCTACCTGGCCCACCGGGAGCAGCGGTTGGCCCAGGTCCGCGCGGTGTTGTCCGGTCGGCCTGATGCCACCGCTCGCGAGGTGGTCGAGGTGGTCTATGCCGACGTCGACCAATCCGTGTGGTGGGCGGCCGAGTTGTCGGTCCGGGCCCAGCTGGACTACCTGCACTCGCTGTAGTGCTGGCGGGATAATCGAAGCGCTGCCGGACAGGATCCTCGCGCTCATCGTCAGTACAGGTGTGCTGACGATGAATGCGTAGCATCCGTCGGCACGTTCCGGACCCGGTCCGTCCGTCCGAAACTGGCCACCCTCAGGCCACTTTCAGCCAGAAAATGCTAATTGCCCTTTTCGCCGCTTAGGGTGCTGCTTCGGCAAGTCCTCCATTCCCGCACACTCCGAAGGAATCAGCATGCGCACACTCGCGATCTTCGCTGCCGGCACCGTGGCCGCAGCGGCCCTCATCGCAACCGCCACCCCGGCCATGGCCGCTCCAGCCGCCTCGGGCATGACCCACGCCGCTTCGGCCTTCGCCCCGTCGGTGATCACCCCGTCCGTGATCAGCAGCAACGAAAAGACGGCCTTCGACTACTTCGTCGGCAAGGGCCTGACCAAGAAGCAGGCCGCCGGCATCGTCGGCAACCTCGACCAGGAGTCGGGCATGGACCCGACCATCAAGCAGTACGGCGGCGGCCCCGGCCGTGGCATCGCCCAGTGGAGCGTCGGTGGCCGCTGGGACACCAGCAGCATCAACGAGGTGGACTACACCAACAACACTCTCGGTGTGTCCCGCTACAGCCTGGATGGTCAGCTCAAGTTCATCTGGAAGGAATTCACCAGCGAGGGTTACGGCTTCACCGCGCTGAAGGCCACCACCACGATCGACTCGGCGACGACCACGTTCGAGAGCAAGTACGAGATCTGCGGCGACTGCAACACCGCAGCCCGTGAGAGCTTCGCCAACGCGGCTTACAACAAGTACGCCTAGTCCGACAGCGAGAAGTACGAGGCCCCCTACCCGAGCCGGGTACGGGGGCTTCGTACTTCACAAGCTTGG
>CAZZZW010000282.1:0-5740 GCA_964658795.1 Phormidium nigroviride PCC 7112 | reverse complement strand
CGACCGGCACCACCGGCCAAGCCACCGACACCCAATCGGTCGGCGTCGTCGACATCAACACCACGCTCGACTTCGGCACCGGCAAGGCGGCCGGCACCGGCATCGTGCTGACCGCTGATGGCACCATCCTGACCAACAACCACGTGGTCGAATCGTCCACCGCGATCTCGGTGACCGTGGTCAGTACCGGCAAGACGTACACGGCCAAGGTCGTAGGCACCGACCCGACCGACGATATCGCGGTGATCAAGCTGCAGAACGCCAGCGGCCTGAGCACGGCCAAGCTCGGGGACTCGTCGAAGGTCACGGCCGGCACCGAGGTCACCGCCGTCGGCAACGCCGGCGGAACGGGCGGCACGCCGACCGCCGCGACCGGCACCGTGACCGCGCTGGACCAGAGCATCACCGCCAGCGACGAGGACGGCTCCAACTCCGAGCGGCTCACCGGCATGTTCCAGGTGAACGCCAACATCCAGGCGGGTGACTCCGGCGGCCCGCTGTACGAGAACGCCGGTGGCACCATCATCGGGATCGACACCGCGGCCTCGACCTCCGGCAACACCGGCCGTTTCGGCGGTACCACCACCGGTACCACCGGCTTTGCGATCCCGATCGCCAAGGCCACCTCGATCGCGCAGCAGATTCTGAACGGGACCGACAACACCACGATCCACCAGGGTTACCCGGCCTTCCTCGGAGTGCAGCTGTCCACGACGAGCCAGTCGGCCGGAGCGGCCATCGCCGGGGTGATCGACGGTT
Source organism: Phormidium nigroviride PCC 7112 (assembly GCA_964658795.1). GTDB lineage: Bacteria > Actinomycetota > Actinomycetes > Mycobacteriales > Jatrophihabitantaceae > Jatrophihabitans_A. Next base: position 4,981 of record CAZZZW010000282.1, on the reverse strand, counting down.
CGGGTGCGGCCAAGGCCGGCCTGGCGGCCAACGACACCATCACCTCGGTGGACGGCAAGGCGGTGGCCAGCGCGACCGCACTGTCGACGATCATGGAGACCCACAATCCGGGTGACAAGGTCACGATCGGTTACACCGATGCCAACGGCGCCAGCCACACCACGCCGGTGACGCTCGGCGAGGGGCCGGCCGACTGACCCCGGCCCGTCAGTGACTCGGAAGGCCCGCTACCGCTTCGGTGGCGGGCCTTCTGATTGTTTGGATTGTTCGGATTACACGGATTGTTTGGATTGTGCGGACGGATCTTAAGGATGGCCAAACGTAGGTGGCGTGCTCAACGTCAGTACACGTGTGCTGACGGCGGGCACGACAGTTATGTTTCTCGGTCCGTGCAGTCCGCAGCGGTTGCTCAGCGTCGGTAAGCCGCGATCTCGGCCAGCAATTGTTGCTTGAGCTCGTCCGGGGCGAACGAAGCGGTGACCGCGTTGCCGGCCAGCGCCTTCACGCCGGCTTCGTCCAGGCCGAGCAGCTCGGCGGCGATGCCGTACTCGTTGTTCAGCGTGGTCGAGAACATCGGCGGATCGTCGGAGTTGACGGTGACCAGCAGACCGGCCTCGACCATCCTCGGCAACGGATGCTCGGCCAGGGTCGGCACCGCCCGGGTGGCCAGGTTGGACGTCGGGCAGACCTCCAGTGCGATCTGGTTCTGCCTGAGATAGTCGACCAGTTCGGGATCTTGAACAGCAGAGGTGCCGTGCCCGATCCGTTCCGCGCCGAGCAACCTGATGGAGTCCCAGATCGTCTCCGGTCCGGTCGTCTCGCCGGCGTGCGGCACGCTGTGCAGGCCGATCGATCGGGCCCGGTCGAAGTGGGGCTGGAACTGACCGCGGGGGACTCCGATCTCCGGCCCGCCGAGCCCGAAGCTGACCAGGCCGTCCGGCCGGATCCGTTCGGCGGTGTCCAGCGTGACCTCGGCCGACGGCAACCCGGCCTCACCGGGGATGTCGAAGCACCAGCGCAGCACGATGCCCAGATCTCGTTCGGCCGCCAACCGGGCGTCCTCGATCGCCTCGCAGAACGCCTCGGCCGGAATGCCCCGGTGGATCGACGAGTACGGCGTGACCGTCAGTTCGGCGTACCGGACCTGTTGCGCGGCCAGGTCGCGGGCAACCCCGTAGGTCAGGGTACGAACGTCCTCGGCGTCGGTGATCAGGCCGACCACGGCGAGGTACACCTGGATGAAGTGGGCGAAGTCCCGGAAGGTGAAGAACTCCGCCAGCTTCTCCGGGTCGGTCGGCACGCCCAGTTCCGGATGCCGTTCGGCGAGCTCGGAGACGATCCGGGGCGAGGCCGAACCGACGTGGTGGACATGCAATTCGGCCTTGGGCAGGCCGGCGACGAAGTCAGGACTGATCACGGAATCGAACCTTACCGATGGCCCGGCTGGCCCTGCCCGGCCCTCTGGGTGATCGGAGCGTTAAGCCAACTGATCATTTCTGATCACTCTCTTGACACAATTGATCCACAAACGATTAACTCCGGACACTTAGATGCGCTAGAGGTGCCGCCCGGTCGGCCCTAGCCCGCCCCGGTTCTGAGGAGTTACCGTGCCGCTCGCCCATTCCCGCTACCGCCTCCGTGCGGTGTCGATCATCCTGGCGCTGGTCGCCCTGATCGCCTCGGTCCTGGCTGCACCCCCGGCGCAGGCCAGCCCGACAACGCCGAAAGCACCGGCCAGCACCACGCCCGGGCTGCGCGGTGACTACTACACCGCGACCGGCGGCGGGACCGGCTCGACCGACTGGACGTTCGGCAGCTACAAGAACACCGTCGTCGATGCGAACATCTACTTCGACGACCTGACCGGCCGGCTCGCCCAGCTCACCGGGTCGGCGGAGAACGCCGCGATCAGATGGACGGGCAACATCGACGTGCCGAGCACCGGCTCGTACACCTTCAACTGGTACGGCGACAACGGCCTGCGGCTCTACATCGACGGCACCGCGGTGATCGATCACTGGATCAACGACTGGAACATCAACGTCCCGGGCACCGTCTCGCTCACCGCCGGTCGGCACATCTTCAAGGCCGAGTACTTCCAGGGCAACGGCGGCGCGTTCGCCCACCTGACCTGGGCTACCCCCGGCCAGACGCAGCAGACTCGCATCCCCGATTCCGCGTTCACCCTGCCCGACGGCTTCGTGCCGACCGTGTCGCGGGCGGCGGTGTCCTCCGACGGCACGACCGTGCGGCTGACCTTCGGCAAGCCGCTCGGATCGTGGCCGGCCGCGGCGACCTCGCACCTTGCGCTGGGCTTCCCGGTGAAGTCCGCCGCCATCGACAAGCATGACCCGTCGACGCTCGTCGTCACCCTGGCCGGCATCGTCCACCGCTCCTGGCCCGACCTCACCGCCGGCTACGACGGCCAGGGCGGCGCCAGCTACACCGACGGTTCGACCGTGCCGTCCTTCTACGCCTCGGCCACGAACGGTTCGACGGTCGACCTCACCACGAAGTGGGCCAAGGACGTCAACCCGAAGAACCCGTTGCCGGACTACCCCCGGCCGCAGCTGACCCGCGCGAAGTGGACGTCGCTCAACGGCGTCTGGGACTTCGAGGGTGTGGCCTCGGCCGACGCGCTGAGCACCCCGCCCGCCGCCAAGTCGAAGTTCGACAGTTCGATCGTGGTCCCGTACCCGATGGAGTCGGCGCTGTCGAAGGTCCAGACGCACTACGACTACTCCTTCTACCGGCGCTCGTTCACCGTCCCGGCGAACTGGCGCGGGCAGCAGATCATGCTGAACTTCGGGGCCGTCAACTACCAGGCCACGGTCTGGGTCAACGGCATCAAGGTCGCGACCCACACCGGTGGGTACCTGCCGTTCAGTGCTGACATCACCAACGCGCTGCGCCGCTCCGGTACGCAGCAGGTCGTGGTCGGCGTCGAGAACATCGGTGCGCCGGCCCAGACGCAGGGCAAGCAGAGCCTCGACCCGTCCGGCATCTTCTACACCGCCTCGACCGGCATCTGGCAGACGGTGTGGCTGGAGCCGACCCCGGCCCAGCGCATCGATCAGGTGAGCTTCACCCCGCAGCTGCCGCACGCGCCGAGCACGGCCGGTGCCGCCGTCACCGTGCTGGTCACCAGCGCCAGTTCGGCGTCAGGTCCGGTCGAGGTGGCGATCAAGGACGGCCGCAAAGTTGTCGCCTGGGGCCGCGGCACGGCCAACCAGCCGTTCGACATCGCGTTGCCGAAGGCCAAGCTCTGGAGTCCGGATCACCCGTTCCTCTACCAGGCCAGCGTCGTGCTCGGCCACGGCTGGTCCCGCGACGTCGTCGGCTCCTACTTCGGTGAGCGGACCGTCCGCACCGGGCTGGTCAACGGCGTCCCGAAGATCTTGCTCAACGGCTCACCGACATTTGCCAACGTGACCCTGGACCAGGGTTTCTTCCCGGACGGCCTGTACACGGCACCGACCGACGCCGCGTTGAAGTGGGACATCAGCGAGACGAAGGCGATGGGTTTCAACGGAATCCGCAAGCACATCAAGGTCGAACCGGCCCGCTGGTACTACTACGCCGACAGCCTCGGCATGCTGATCCTGCAGGACATGCCGTCGATGGAGTCCAACTACACCGCGACCCCGGCTGAGGACACCGCCTTCCGCGGTGAGCTGCACCAGCTGGTGGAGCACCTCAAGGGCATCACCTCGATCATCTCGTGGGAGCCGTACAACGAGGGCTGGGGTTTGGACCGCAACAACAAGGACAATGCGATCAACGAGATCACGTTGGCCGCGGCCCAGATCAAGGCCGACGACCCCAGCCGACTGGTGGACGCCGAGTCCGGGTTCAACTGCTGCGGCAGTGTCAACGACGACACCGGGGCGGGTGACGTGGTCGACTGGCACACCTACACCGGCCCGGCCCAACCGCAGCCGGACGTGGCCAACGACCGGGTGGCGATCGACGGCGAGCACGGTGGTTGGGGGCTTTCCATCCCGCAGGACAGCTGGAACGCCGGGTTCATCAACTACGCCGGAGCCAACACCACCGTGGCGCTGACCGACAGCTTCGTGCAGACGCAGACCGCGCTGAAGTACCTGGCCGGCTGCAACCTGTCCGGCGGCGTGTACACGCAGTTGACCGACGTCGAGGGCGAGGTCAACGGACTGTGGACCTACGACCGGCGGGTCCCGAAGATGGACATGAGCCGGGTGCGGGCCATCAACCAGGCCGTCGTCAAGGCCGGCAGCAACGCAGGTGACTGTGGTTCGCACGTCACCAGCAAGGCCGGGACCTGGCCGCTCACTGACGGGTCCGGCTCCAAGGCCAAGGACACCTCGGGTAATGGCAACGACCTGACCCTGGCCAACGGTCCGACCTGGACGACCACGGCGCCGAACGGGGGTGGCCTGAACTTCAACGGCACCAACCAGTACGCCCAGACGGCCGGCCCGGTGCTGGACGCCGGTAAGAGTTACACCGTCTCGGCCTGGGTGAACCTGGCCGACAAGAACGGCTTCCACACCGCGGTCGGCCAGGACGGTCCGGTCGCCAGCTCGTTCTTCCTGCAGTACGTCCAGGACCAGGACCGGCTCTCGTTCAGTGCCCTCGGCACCCGGGCGACGTCGACCTTCTCGCCGCAGACCGGCGTCTGGTACCACCTGGTCGGGGTGCTCGACGCGGATGCGAACACCATCACCCTGTACATCAACGGCACCAAGCAGGCCACCACGACGGGCACGGCGGCGGCCGATCCGAGCGTCGGGCCGCTGACCGTCGGGCGGGCGTTGTTCAACGCCGGCAAGACCGACTACTGGGACGGCGGCATCAGCGACGTCTCGGTGGTGCCGAGCGCGCTGACTGCTGCGCAGGTGGCCGCGGTCAAGTAGCTCAACGGGTGGGACGGCGGCAGGTCCGGCATCGGCCAGGCCTGCCGCCGTTACGGTTCCGGTCAGCCGTCGGGTTGTCGGCTACA
>CAZZZW010000281.1:0-5746 GCA_964658795.1 Phormidium nigroviride PCC 7112 | reverse complement strand
ATCTGATAGGCCGGCAGCGCATGCCGGTCGGCCAGTTCGATGAGTTCGACGCCGATCGCGTCGCGGTGATTCGCCTGTCCGGATCGGTGGAAGCTCTGCATGAAGACCCCGTTGAGTGCGAACGCCAACAGGTGCGGATCCGCCAACCGGCGCGCGATCGACTCGGCCTCGGTCGCCGCCTGGGGCGCCCTTGTACCCAGAACACCGCGTGATTCCAAGGCGATCGTCGCCAGCAACCGGGCCCGGTCGGCCGCGGCGGTGGCCGGTAGCCGGCCCAGGGTGCGTTCGGCCGCGGCCACGATCGACACCGCCTGCGCCGGATCGTCGGATCGGGTCCAGATCGCCGGCACGTCGTAGCCGCCGATCACCCGGGCGGTCAGTTCAACGTCGCCGGACCGCTCGGCGGCTTCGATGCTGGATAGCCGCTGTTCGGCCGCGACCATCAGGCCGGCGCCACCGCTGACGGCCAACCGGCGCAGCAGGTCGACCGTGGACTGCAGTCGCACCCGGTCGCCGACCCGGTCGAAGCTGCCGGTCGCGCGCGCCCACAGGTGCCCGGATGGGTCGGGTCGATCCAGCCGAGGGGATTGCTGCCGGATGTCGTTCGCCATGGCCTGCAAAGCCGAATCCGGATCGAGACCGTGGCCCTCGACCAGGGCGTGGCGGGCCCGGCGCAACACCGCCAGCGCGTCGGCCTGCCGCCGGCACCGGTACAGCGCGAGCGCGAGCAGCCGCCAGGACTCCTCGCGAACCGGGTGCTCCTCGATCACCGACTCGAGGTCGGTAACCGCCTCGGCCGGACGGTCCAGCTCGATCCGGGCGGCCGCCGCCAGTTCGACGGCCTGTACCCGCAGCTCGGTCAGCCGGGCGATCTCAGGTCGCGCCCACGCCTGTTCGGCCACGTCGGCATAAGCCGGTCCGCGCCACAGCTGGCGGGCTTGTTCGGCTCGGGCAAGGGCCTCGGCCGCCGAACCCGACCGGGCACCGGCCAGCAGGACCTCGAATCGCCGGGCGTCGACGGCGTCGGTTCGCAGCCGGTAGCCGTCGGCCTCGGTGACCAGCAGGCTCGCCCGCGTCCGGGGTGCCCGGTCCGGTTCGAGCACCCGGCGCAGCGCGGCGACGAAGGTCCGGATCGAACCCACCGGGTCGGCGGGCGGGTCCGGCCACAGGTCGTCGATCAGCAGCGAGGTGGGCACCAGCCGTCCGTGGGCGACGATCAGCCGGGCCAGGACCGCCCGATGTCGTGGGCCCTTCAGCGCCAGTGGCCGGCCGTCCGGGCCGTGCGCGACGACGGCACCCAGCACTCCGAACTCGACCGGCACCGATTCATCCTGTCAGCCGCGGACCCGGTTGCGCTGATCGGTTGCTCATTCGACCCGGTCAGGCTGACCGGTGACATCACCCAGGACGAAGGAGCTTGCCCCGTGCCGATCCCCGACTTCGACTACCAGCAGATCGCGGTCGCCGACGACGTCAACCTCAACGTCGCCGTCGGCGGCTCGGGCAGCCCGATCGTGCTGTTGCACGGCTTTCCGCAGACCCATCTGATGTGGCGGCACGTGGCCGCCGAGCTGGCTGGCGAGCACACCGTGATCTGCCCGGACCTGCGCGGCTACGGTGACAGCGACAAGCCGGCCGAGGCCGGCCCCGACAGCTACTCCAAACGAACGATGGCCGCCGACGTCCGAACGGTCGCCGCTGCGCTCGGCCACCCGCGCTTCGCGCTGGTCGGTCACGACCGGGGCGCGCTGGTCGCCTTCCGGGCCGGTCTCGATCACCCGGACGCGGTCAGCCACCTGCTCAGCGTGGACGTGCTGCCGACCCTGGACATGTGGCAGGTGCTGCACGGAGCGTCGGCGGCGGTGGCGTTTCACCTGTATCTGATGGCCCAACCGCCCGGGCTGCCGGAAGTCATGATCGCCAACAGCAGCGATGCCTTCTTCGGTCACTTCCTGGACAGCTGGATCAAGGATCCGGCCGCGATCCCGCCGGATGTCCGCGCCGAGTATCTGCGGGCCAGCCGGCAGGCCGTCACCTCGATCGTCGCCGACTATCGGGCCTCGGCCGGTATCGACATCGACCATGACCAGGCCGACCGGGCGGCCGGCCGCCGGCTGGTCATGCCGGTCACGGTGCTCCAACAGGACTGGGGCGCCCAACTCGGCTTCGACGCCGCCGCACAGTGGCGAGCATGGGCTCCCGACCTGGCCCATCGAACCACCACCGCCGGACATTTCATGGCCGAGGAGGCGCCGGCCGAAATCAGTGCCGCGATCCGGGATCTGCTGCAACGCTAAGCCGATTCACGATTGCAGGGCCCAGCGTAGACCGTCGCGCAGCGCGGGTCGCCAGACCGCGTAGCTGTGCCCCCCGGACCGAACGTGCAGCTCGACGGTCATGCCGTCGGACTTCAGGATCGGCGCCAGCTGCTTGAGCTGCGGTAGCACGTCATGGTCGGCAGAGCCGCAGTCCAGCCAGATCCGCATGGGTGGGTCGTCGGTCAGCGTGCGAGCGTAGCTGTCGGGCGAATTGGCCCACAACGTCTGGGTGTTCTCACCGAACAGATGCTTCGGGCCGCCGGCGTGGGTCGGTTTCGTCTCGCCGGACAGATCCAGGATGGTGGCGGTCAGGTCGCGGTGCCGCAGCCCCAGGTTCAGGGCGCAGAAACCTCCGGCCGACATGCCCGCGAAGATCCGGCCGGACCGATCCGGGAGGGTCCGCAGTTGCCGGTCGACGGTCGGGATGACGTCCTTGATCAGGTGGGACTCCACCTTCTCGTGCAGGCCGTCCACGCATTCCGGGTCGTCGATCCAGTCCTTGCTCAACTGGGGTGCGACCACGATGACCGGCACTGCGAGCTTGGCCGCGATGTGCCCGGCATCGCCGCCGTGGAACCAGTCCTTGGGCTGCCCGGGCGAACCGTGGAACAGGTAGACCACCGGTAGCCGGACGTCGGGGTGCTGGAAGTAGGTCTCGGGCAGCCAGACCCAGGCATCGGTCCGGCCGAAGCCGCTGCCGCGATCGGGGATGGCCAGCCGATACGTCTTGCCGGCCGGAGTGACCTTCAGTGCCGCCTGCTTGGCCGGCGGTGGCAGGTGGCCGGGTGCGGCCATCGTCGCGGCATCGACCACGTCGCTGACATTGGGCAGGAACGAATAGTGCGCGTTGACCAGATCGGCCGCGAGCACCAAGGACGCGAACGCGGCCACCAGCGCCGCCACGGCCTTGCGATGCCCCCGGAACGTCCAGATCCAGAGCAGCAGAACGACCAGACCAAGGCCCATCAAGAACCCGCCTGACACCACTGTCAGGTTCCCCAGCCAACTCACCCGACCGTTGTATCAAGTCGAACCTGTGAACCGGCCGAACGCCGTACGTCCACTCAGCATCGGACGGTAGCCAGTTGACTACCGTCCGATGCTGTTGTGCGTAAAGGATGAACTCAACCGATGTGGTAGGCATCCCCGTAGACGTGCCAGTCCAGCGGTGGCGTCAACGACAGGTTGCCGTTGTTGAGGAACACCCGCTGCTCGGTGTCGACCCGGCTGGTGTCCGAATGCGCTTCCTCCTGCTGCATCGCCCACACCCGAGCATCCAGGTAGGCGTTGAGGTAAGTCGTCTCGTTACCGCCCGCGGCCGGGGTCTTGGCGTGCTTCAACGCCCGTGCCCGGATGCCGCCGAAGCTGGTGGCGTCATTGCCCGGTCCGTGCATGACCATGGCGTCGTAGTAGGCGAACTGCCCGAGCGTGCCCAGCCCGTCCGCCTTGGCCTGGGCCACCGCGGGGTTGAAATAGACCGAGTCCCGCTCGTTGTTCTGGGCGGTCTGGAAAACGGTGTCCTTGGCCGCCGTCTTCCAGGCGCTGACGAACGCCGAACCCAGCCCGGTGTGGGAAGCGGTTCCGTTCACCTTTCTGAGCGCCGGTAGGTACTTGGCCAGTGGGTTGTTCGGTTCGGCGTTGGTGTAGTTCTGCACGACCTCGAGCATGTCGCCGGTGCCGGAGCAGAATCCGATGATGCCGCCGGTGTATCCGCGCCCGTCGCCGATGTCCTCGAGGTAGCTGTACTGCGCCTTCCAGTCCAGCGAGGAGTTCTCGGCGCTGGACACCAGCTCCATCGCGATCTCCTTCTCGGCCGGATCGTCCAGGCCGGCGCCGGCCGCGGGGGTGGCCGGGCCGAAGCCTTCCATCGCCTTGGAGAACTGCCACTTGCTCTGCGACACCCCGGAACAGGAGTCGCTGCCGCCGGTGCCGACGCAACCGCCGTTGTCACGCTGCAAGGCCCAGAACGACAGGGTGTTCACGCCCTTGGCGGTGGCCCAGCTCGCCAGCGGAGCGGCCTGCGAAGGCTGAAACGTCTCGGCCGCGCCGTAATCGTCAATACCCAGCATCTGGGTGATGCCGACCATGGCCCAGCGCTGCGCCGCCGTCGTGGACGGGTACAGCGTGGCCAGGTAGTTCACCAGTCCGGTCGCGGAATTCTCCGCATCCGTCAGCATGTTGTGGGTCGCACCGTCGTAGTAGTCGAAGGTCATCATGTTCACCACATCGACCCGGGCGCCGTTGTTCACCGCGTTCTGCAACACGTTCTTGCCACTGGCCTCCAACCCGGTCGGCGTGGTCGGCAGCGTGTAGGAGACCTGCAGCGGCCGGCCCTGGCTCTTGGCCCAGGACTCGACCTGGGCGATCGCCTGATTCCGTCGTGTGATGCCGGCACTGTTGGTCAGGGAATTGTCCTCGGTATCCAGATCGATCCGGGACACGTCGTAGGTCGAGATGACCTTCTCGTAGGCGGCCGCGATCTTGCTCACCGTGGTACAGCTGTCGGCGATGTCGGTGCCGCCATTGTCGGCGCTGTAGCCGCCGAAGGACGGGATCACGTCACCGCCGGCCGCCCGGATCGCGTTGATGTCCGAGCCGTAGGTGGTCGAGGAGATCGGCATCGAGGTGTCGCCGTTCCAGTACACCGTGCACGATCCCTTGCTCGCGGTCTGGAAGAACGCCAGGGTCAGGTACTTCGCGCCGGACGCGGCGGACAGGCCGGACAGGCTGTCACCGTTGTACGCCTCGAAATAGGGTGCGAAGACATGAGCCGGAAGCGCGGTCGCGGCCGGCCTGACCGCACCGGCCTGGGCGGCCTGCGGATACGAGGCACCGGCCACCAGGGCCAGCGCCGCGACCGCGGCCACCGTGGATCGTCGAGCAGAGGACATCGGGGGTTCCTTCCTGAGCTTCGGTAACTGGTCGGAAACTTTTCTATTATGGCGAAGAATGCCACCAGATCCGGCTCGACACAAGGGGTGCGAAACGGACATTGACTCTAGATACTTGTTTACAAACAGGGGCTTGATCAGACGAGGCACTCATGCGAACCTAGGCCGCAATGGATGATCGGTCAGTTTCCGATCAATTAACTTGACCGAGGAAGAGGCTGCGTGAGCAAGAAGGTTCCGTCCGAGGTGTTCCCGGCCGGTGCGCAGAGTCTGCTGCGGACCATGAACGCCCGCGCCGTGCTCGAGCTCATCCACCGGGACGGCCCGATCGCCCGCTCCGCCATCTCCGAGGCCACCGGCCTGTCCAAGACCACCGTCGGTTTCGCCTTGACCAGCCTGGTCAATGCCGGCGTGGTGACCGAGACGGGTCACTCCACCGGTCGCCCGGGCCCGGCCGCGACGCTCTACCAGGTGCGGGCCGGCAGCGGTCTCTCGATCGGGGTCGACATCGGTCATGATCGGGTGCACGCCGCGATC
>CAZZZW010000280.1:0-5767 GCA_964658795.1 Phormidium nigroviride PCC 7112 | reverse complement strand
AGCTGACCGAGATCGCGGCCAGCGCACCCAACCGTCCCACCCGGCGCAGCTGAGGACGGCCGGTCAGTTGGCCGCCGGCGCCGAGCAACGAGGAACCGGCGGCCAGCCCGCCGAGGAACAGGTAGGCCGGGATGTCGGCCTCCCACGGTGACGCCTTGACCACCGGCCGGCCGTAGTAGCTGGTGAAGGTCGCATCCGGCACCATCTGGTACTCATCACGCCGGCGCCGGCGCCGGCCGGATCGAGGTGCCTGGTGCGACCGGGTCCGGTCCTCGGCCGCCAGCTGGGCGTCGTGTTCGGCCATCAGGATCGCCGACCGGCGAACGCGGCCACCGCGGCCACCAGCAGACCCGCCGCCGCCACCGTCGCCCGTCGCCACATGTCGGGCAGGTCGCGGGTCACCACGACCGGGTCCGGCGGCAGGCCGTACACCTCGGGCTCATCCAGCAACAGGAACATCGCGCCCGAGCCGCCGACCCCGTCGTCCGGGCTCTCGCCGTACAAGCGGGCCTCGGTGACGCCCAGCCCGTGCAGCGTCTCGACCCGGGCGGCCGCGCGGTCCCGCAGCTCGTCCAGGTCGCCGAACTGGATCGACTCGGTCGGGCAGGCCTGGGCGCAGGCGGGGGTCATGCCGGCCCCGAGCCGGTCGTAGCAGAGCGTGCACTTCTGGGCGATGCCCACGTTCTTGGTCCCTTGCTCGCCGATCCGGCGATCGATCACCCCGAACGGGCAAGCCGGAACGCAGTAACCGCAGCCGTTGCAGATGTCGTCCTGCACCACGACCGTGCCGAACTCGGTTCGGAACAACGACCCGGTCGGGCAGACGTCCAGGCATGCGGCGTGGGTGCAGTGTTTGCAGACATCCGAGGACATCAGCCAGCGGAACTCGGTGGCCGAATCGGGGTTCATCGCCGCACCGGGCTTGGTGGTGCTCGGCATGCCCAGCGCGACCTTGGTGCCCTGTTTGGGTTGTTCGATGAAGGCAACATGCCGCCAGGTCGAGGCGCTCAACGCCCCGGTGTTGTCGTAGGACGAACCGAGCAGGTTGAAGCCGTCGTCGGGGACACCGTTCCATTCCTTGCACGCGACCTCGCAGGCCTTACAGCCGATACAGATCGAGGTATCGGTGAAGAATCCCTTGCGCGGCTGGGCATCCTGCCACCCGGCGTCGGCGGCTGGATCCTCCAGCGGTCCGGACAGACTGGGCATCAGGAGCTCCCCTCCTCAGACGGTTCCGCCGGATCGACGGTAGGCATCGGCGTCCGCTGCTCGTTACCGGTGAGGACGCTGATGCCGGCCCGTCGACGGTAGCCCTCGACGTAGTCGAGCAGCGCCGGCCCGGTCGGACGGCGGCCGGGTCGGATGTCACACGAGGCCACCTTGGACTCCTGGATGTGCACGTTGGGATCGAGCGTGACGCCGAACAGGTCGTTGGCCGAATCCCCGGTGACCAGAGCCGATTCACCGACGCCCCAGTGATAGGGCAGCCCGATCTGGTGGAACTGCCGGCCGGCGATCTGCAATGGCACCATCCGCTCGGTGACCATCACCCGGGCCTCGATCGCGGTCCGGGCCGAGACGATGGTGGCCCAGCCCCGGTCCACCAGTCCGCGTTCGGCCGCCAGCTCCGGCGACACCTCGCAGAAGAACTCCGGCTGTAGCTCCGAGAGGTAGGGCAGCCAGCGGCTCATCCCCCCGGCGGTGTGATGCTCGGTCAGCCGGTAGGTGGTGAACAGGTAGGGAAACACGTCGGAATGTGGTTCGGGCGGTGACGGGTTCTGCAGATTGTCCAGCCGCGGGAACACCTCGCGGGTCGGGTTGGCCTGCTGCCGGTAGAGCTGGTTGCGGATCGGTGACTCGGCCGGCTCGTAGTGGGCCGGCAGCGGTCCGTCGAGCACACCCTCGGGCGCGAACAGCCAACCTTTACTGTCAGATTGCATGATGAAGGCGTCGGCCCCCGAGATCGCCGCAACCCCGGACGCGCCCGGCTCGGGCCGGTAGGACGGTGGCCGGTCGGCCACGAAGTCGGCGTTGTCATGCCCGGTCCACTTGCCCGCCTCGGCGTCCCACCAGACGTAGGCCTTGCGCTCACTCCACGGCTTGCCCTCGGGATCGGCCGAGGCCCGGTTGTACAGCGTCCGTCGGTTGGCAGGCCAGGCCCAACCCCATTCCGGCGCGACCCAGTTCTGCTCCCGGCCGGGCTTGCGCCGGGCCGATTGGTTGACCCCGTCGGCAAAGACTCCGGTATAGATCCAGCAGCCGCCCGAGGTCGAGCCGTCCGGCTTCATCTCGGTGTAGGAGGACAGCGGCTGGCCGGCCTTGTCGCCGGTGAGGTGGAATCCGTTGATCTCGCGCAACACGTCTTCGGCCGACGGCTCGCCGTGCTCGTCGACGGAGTAGTCCCAGGTCAGATCCTGGATCGGCCGGTCCCGCTCGAGGGTGGAGTCGGCCAGCCGCTCCCGGATCTTTCGGCCCAGGTGGAAGAAGAAGTGCAGTTCGCTGCGGCAGTCCCCCGGCGGCTCGACCGCCTTGTGATGCCACTGCAGCATCCGCTGGGTCTGGGTAAAGGTGCCGTCCTTCTCGGCGTGCGATGCGGCCGGGAAGAAGAAGACCTCGGTCTGGATGTCTTCGGTCCTCAGCTCACCGGTGGCGATCTCGGGCGAGTCCTTCCACCAGGTCGCGGACTCGATCATGTTCAGGTCCCGGACGACCAGCCACTTCAGATGGGCCATCGCCAGCCGCTGCAGCTTGCCGTGGGCCGAGCCGACGGCCGGGTTCTGCCCGAGCAGGAAGTAGCCCTCGACCTTGTCGTCCTGCATGTCCATCACGGTGCGGTAGGTGCCGTGGTCGCCGGTCAGTTTGGGCAGGTAGTGAAAGGCGAACTCGTTCTCAGGCGTCGCGGCCTCACCCCAGTAGGCCTTGAGCAGGCTGACCGTGTACGACTCGGCCTCGGACCAGAATCCCTTTTGTTTGACGGACCGGATCGTGTCGAGGTAGGACGGCAGGTCGTCGTGCTGACCGGCCTTGGGCATCGGCAGATAGCCCGGCAGCAGGTTGAACAGGGTCGGGATGTCGGTCGAGCCCTGGATGCTGGCGTGCCCGCGCAGGGCCAGGATGCCACCGCCCGGTCGGCCCATGTTTCCCAGCAACAACTGGATGATCGCCGAACCCCGGATGTACTGCACCCCGACGCTGTGATGGGTCCAGCCGACCGAATAGACCCAGGCCGTCGTCCGGTCCCGGCCGCTGTTCTCGGTCACGGCCCGGCACACCTTCAGGAAGTCCTCGGGATCGACGCCGCACACCGACTGCACCAGCTCGGGGGTGTAGCGGGCGTAGTGCCGTTTCAGGGTCTGGAACACCGAACGCGGATGCTGCAGGGTCTCGTCGCGCTCGACCTGGACCTCGTCGAGCTTGGCCCCGTGGCCGCCCAGCTCATGCCCGCCGGCGCGCTCGGACTGCGACTGCTCACCTTCCGAGCCCGGCGCGTCGTCGCCGACCTGCCGGTCCCGCTGTCCCGGGGCCGGCGTGTCCTCCTGGCCCTCGTAGCCCCAACTGGAGGTGTCGTAGGTGCCGGTCTCCGGGTCGTAGCCGGAGAACACACCGTCCAGGTCGTCGACGTCCTGGAAGTCCTCACGGAGCAGGTTGGGCGCGTTGGTGTAGGCGACCACGTACTCGGCGAAGTACTTCTCGTTGGCCAGGATGTAATTGATGATCCCGCCCAGGAAGACGATGTCACTGCCGGCCCGTAACGGGACATGCTGATCGGCCACGGCCGAGGTCCGGGTGAACCGGGGGTCGATGTGAATCACCTTCGCCCCGCGGGCCTTGGCCTCCATCACCCACTGGAACCCGACCGGATGGCACTCGGCCATGTTCGAGCCCTGGATGACGATGCAGTCAGAGTTCTGCAGGTCCTGCAGGAAGGAGGTGGCTCCGCCACGTCCGAACGAGGCTCCCAAACTGGGAACGGTGGCACTGTGTCAAATACGGGCCTGGTTCTCGATCTGGATCGCGCCCATCGCGGTGAACAGCTTCTTGATCAAGTAGTTCTCTTCGTTGTCCAGCGTCGCGCCGCCGAGGCCGGCGAAGCCGAGGGTCCGGCGCAGTGGCCGGCCGTCGGCGTCCTTGTCCTGCCAGGTCCGGGCTCGGGCCTCGACCATCCGATCTGCGATCATGTCGGTCGCGGTCTCGAGGTCCAGCGGCTCCCACTCGGTGCCACCGGGTCGGCGATAGAGCATCGCGGTTTGGCGGCCGGGCGAGTTGACCAGTTGTTCGCTGGCCGAGCCCTTGGGACAGAGCCGACCGCGGCTGACCGGCGAGTCCGGATCACCCTCGATCTGGATGACCTTCTCGTCCTTGACGAAGATCCGCTGACCGCAACCGACCGCACAGTAGGGACAGATGCTCTGCACGACCCGATCGGCGTCCGTGGTCCGGGCCCGTTTGGCCTCCGTGACCGGGGACCGGGCGGCCGTGCCTCGACCCAGTCGGTCCGTGCCGGTGGCCTGACGCAGCACCGGCCAGCTGAGCAACGCCTTGCCAACGCTCACGGGCCGGTCCTTTCGATCTGTGCCATGACCCTAACGCCTGCGACCGATCGGCGCGATCATCGGCTCGGCCGCAATACGCAGAAGACGTTGCCCTCGGGGTCGGTCATGACGACCCAGCCGACGTCCGGACCCTGACCGATGTCGGCCCGGGCCGCGCCCAGCCCCTCCAGCCGGGCCACCTCGGCGGCCTGTTCGCCCCGGGTCTGCGGGGTCAGGTCCAGGTGCAGCCGGTTCTTGCTCGTCGGCTCATCGGGGTTGCGCAGGAAGATCAGCGTCGGCGCGATGCCATCCTCCGGGCTGCCGGCCGGCGGCCCGAGTTCCACCAGGATCAGCCCCTGCTCATCCGACTCGGTGTCGATCTCACGCCACCCGAGCGCCTGCGCCCAGAAATCGGACAGCCGTCGTGGGTCGGCCGCGTCGATGACAATCTCGTGCAGCCGCAGTCCTGATCTGGTCACGCGACATCCCCTCTGCTCGGTTCGGGTCGAGCTTAGGGCGGCGGCCGCCTGGTGGTGGCCACCGATCCACGCGAGATACGCCAGTGCCGCCGCACCGGCGAATCGGACCGGATGTGCGCCCGACGGTCGAGGACAGTGCGGCCCGGATCGAGGCCGAGACGCACGCTCCGAACGTCGGACTTCGGCCCAGCACCCGAGTGCTTGAAGGCGATGTAATTGGCTACTGCCGGCTGTCGCTCGTTGGCCGGGCGCTTGCCTGGTATCAACGAAGCCGGGAGCAGGCTACCGTCAGCCTCGTGCGGATCGATCCGAGTCAGTTGTCCGAGGCAGCAACACAGTTCCTGGCCGAACGGCACCTGGCCACCTTCTCCTCGGTCCGGGCTGACGGCTCTCCGCATGTGGTCCCGGTCGGCTTCACCTGGGATCCGGCCACCCGGCTGGCCCGGGTCATCACCGACGGCGGCAGTGTCAAGGCCCGCCGATCCAGCGGCCCGGTGGCGCTGTGTCAGGTGGACGGCCGGCGCTGGCTGACCCTGCAGGGCACCAGCACGGTCAGCGCTGACCCGGCGCGAGTCGCCGACGCGGTGGCCCGGTACGCGATCAGATACCGCCAGCCCCGGGTCAACCCGACCCGGGTGGTCATCGAGGTCGCCGTGCAGAGCGTGCTGATCGCAGCGTCACTGCAATAGCGCAGCATCGATCCGGCCGAGCCACTGCGTGGTCGGACCGAGGGTGACGACCCCTGAGCTGCCCCCG
>CAZZZW010000279.1:0-5803 GCA_964658795.1 Phormidium nigroviride PCC 7112 | reverse complement strand
GACATCTTCCACCCTTCTCCGCGACCGGGTCGAGCGACGACGTCGGTCGACTTCTTTCTTTGCTCCTATGGCAGGTAGCCCAGGCCTAGCTCGCACCCGCACTGCTCGGATCGACGACGCGCAGCACCGCCGACTTGTAGGTCAGACCGGGTGAGTAGCCACTGAGCAGCAGGTGATCACCGGGCGCCACCGCCCCGCTGACCAGTAGGTGGCGCAGGGCCACGATGTGATCACTGGCGCCGAGGTGGCCGACCGTCCGGCTGAACTCCCAGGTCGACCGCTCGAGCGGGAAGCCCAGCAGGCGCAGGTAGGAGACCGCCGATTGACGGGGCATGCAGTGGGTGAGGACGAAGGAGATGTCCTCCCGCTCCAGGCCGGCCTCGTCGAGTGCCTGATCGGCACAGTCGGCGATGCGCGCGTTGTGGCCCATCAGGAACCGCATCCACCATCCGCCGGCGTCCGCGCGGTCGCGAAAGCTGTCGGCCCGCAGCCGAAAGTCCATCTCGGTGCCGGTCGTCGCGCCCGGTGGGAACAGCGGCACCCCGGACCGATGGGCCGACTCCATCTCGGCGAAGCTCCTGGAACACAGTGACCGCAGCTCGATCGGACCCGGGGCCTGACCGACCACGACCGCGGCCGCGGCGTCGCCCAGATAGGCCAGGCCGTCCCCGAGCTGCCAGCGGTTCATCAGGGGTGTGTTGAAGTTGTCGCTGGCCACCACCAGTGCGCCGTGCCCGACCGGAGCGGCCCGGACGAACGGAACGGCCAGTTCCAGCGCGCTGAAGAAGCCGTTGCAGCCCTGCTTGAGTTCGACCGCGAGCACGTCGTCGTCGAGCAGTTCCCGTTGGACGTAGTACTGGGGTCCCCAGCCGTCCGGACCCTGGTGCCACACGCCGGCATACAGCAGCAGC
The DNA here is from genome assembly GCA_964658795.1 of Phormidium nigroviride PCC 7112. Taxonomy (GTDB): domain Bacteria; phylum Actinomycetota; class Actinomycetes; order Mycobacteriales; family Jatrophihabitantaceae; genus Jatrophihabitans_A. Next base: position 4,892 of record CAZZZW010000279.1, on the reverse strand, counting down.
GCGATGTCGGCCCGGGCCAGTCCACTGTCCTTCAGCGCCTCGGCGCCGGCTCGGACCGCCAGCTCGGGAGCGGACATCTCACCGGCGACGGCGACTCCGAGAATGCCGGAGCGGTCCGCGGTCTCCCGGTCGACCAGTCCCGCCCGCACGGCCGAGTCGAGCGGGAACGGGTCCGGGACACAGGCGCCCACCGACGCCAGGTAGATCCCGTCCGCGCGCATTTTCGGTCCCTTCCTCGAATTGCCGGAAACCAGAACGATCGGCCGGGCCGCTGTCCCGGCGAGGTAGACCAATCGTGCCATAGGCCTATCAGTACCAACAGAATCCCTAAATCGGACGGAGCGCGTTCACCACTCGGTGACGATGCCCTCGGCCGCCACCGGCTGGTGCGCGACCTTGGCGGCCTCGACCGCCGCCGCCAGGACCGCCAGCGTCCGCAGCGTCATGATCGACTTCATCGGAATCTGCACCCCGAGGCGGTCCTTGATCGCCCGGGACAGCCGGAACGCGTCGATGCTGTTGCCGCCGAGCTCGAACAGGTTCGAGTCACGGTGCACTTCCTCGACCTCGAGGATGTCCTGCCAGATGAGCGCCAGTTGCTGCTCGGTGGGGGTCAGCTCGGTCGCCGGAGCCTCGACCGGTATTCCCGCGAACAGGGCCGCGACATCGACCTTGCCGTTGGCGTTGAGCGGATAGCTGTCGACCAGGTGGACCTCGCCCGGGACGGCCTGCTCCAGCAGGTGGGAGCGGGCTCCGGTCAGCAGCGCGTCGACGTCGAGCCGTTCACCCACCGGCCGGATGAAGGCGACCAGGGTCCTACCGCCGCCCTCGTGGTCCCGGACCGCGACCACCGCCCGGCCCACGCCCGGCTGCCGCTCCAGGGCGGCCTCGACCTCGGCCGGCTCGATCCGAACGCCGCTGATCTTGAGTTGCGCGTCCAGCCGGCCGAGGTAATCCAGCACACCGTCGGCGCGCATCCGTACCCGATCGCCGGTGCGGTAGATCCGGTCCAGCCCGGATCCCGGCGGTCCGATCCCGAATCGCCGACCGGTCAACTCGGGATCGAGGTAGCCCTCGGACAGGCATCGGCCGCCGATCAGCAGTTCACCGGCCACTCCCCGGGCGACCAGCCGGCCGTCGGCGTCGACGACGCAGACATCGACGGCCGGCACCGGCTTGCCGATCGGCGGCGGATCGTCCTCGGCACCCGGTTCGATGTGCGCACCGGTGGCGATGATCGCCTCGGCCGGACCGTAGACGTTGAATACCTCGGCGGTCACGTCCGGCCGCGGTCGCCGGCGCAGCCGCTCGCCGCCGATGAACATGGTCCGCAGCCGCAGTCCGGCCGGCCACGGCGCGGTCAGCACCCGTTCGGCGACCGGCGTGGCGAAGTGACCCACCTCGAGGCCGGACGTGCCGACCCAGGCCATCAGGGCGGCCGGGTCGTACCGGACCGGGTCGGGCGCGATCGTCAGTCCGGCGCCGGCGCTGAGGCCACACCACAACTCCGAGATGTGCGGGTCGAACTGGGCCGCGACCATGAGGCTGAGCCGATCGCCGGGGCGCACCTCGGCCGTCTCGTTGTAGTAGCTCACCGCGTTGGCCAGCGCGGTGGCTCCGACGGCCACTGCCTTCGGCGTACCGGACGAGCCGGAGGTCAGGACGGCATAGCAGGAGTCGGCCGGGGCCGGCACGGTGTTCGGTGCCGGGGACAGAAAGGTGGCCGTGACCGCCGGGACCGCGTTCGCGCCGTCGGCCGCGACCGGCACCGGCACCTCGCGACCGCGGCCGGCGAAGGTCCCGCTCGGACCGATCACCGCTGTGATCCGGATCCGATCGAGCAGGTCACCGATCCGGCCGGCTCCCACCTGGGGTCCGAGCGGCAGGTAGACCATCCCGCACCGCGCGACCGCGACGGCGACGGACACCAGCGCGAGACAACGGTCCAGGGCCACCGCGACGATGTCTCCCGGCGCGGCCCCGTCGCTCAAGGTCCGGGCCACCTCCCGCGACAGCTGATCCACCTCACGGAAGCTCCAGCGGAACGGGCCGTCGAGCACGCACGCGGCGTCAGGCGTCGCAGCCACCCAATGGTCGAACCGGTCCAGCAGGCTCTCGGCCGGCAGCGGCCGGCCCGCCCCCCGGGCCACGCTCAACTCGCTCGGCGTATCGACCGGTCCGTAGACCGACCGGTCGGCGTTTCGGTGGTCGGTTTCAGCGCTCACTGGACCGCTCCCGGACGGCTGAGATGGGAGGCCGCGAAGCCGAGCGAGTCCGGCAGGCTGGCGTCCAGGTAGGCGAGATCGTGGGCACCCGGTCGTTGCTGAAAGCTCGTCTCGATGCCGGCCCCGCGTAGCGCCTGGACGGCCCGTCGATTCATCTCCAACACCCGCGGGTAGTCCCCGACACCGACGTCGGCGTACACCCTCGGCCGAGGTCCCGGCGCGAGGTCGGCGAGCAGCCGGGACAGGTCGTAGCGATCTCGGACCTCGCTGCCCGGAGGTCCCCACACCCGCTCGTGCACCTGCTGCGATGGCATCACCACCTCGGCCGTGCCGCGTAACTCGGCGTAGGGGTCGCCCTCCCGGCGCGGTGCCTCGAACGCCCCGGCGTGGCTGAGGACCACCGAGAACAGCTCGGGCCGGCGCAGGCCCAGCATCAACGCGGCGGCGCCGCCCATCGAGAAACCCCCGATGCCCCGCGTCCCTCGACTCACCCCGTTGAGATAGCGGTCTTCGACCGCCGGAAGCAGTTCGGTGAGCAGATAGTCCTCATAGCGATGTCCCCGGTGATCGTTGATGAACCAGCGACGCCCGCTCTCGGGCAGCACGACCACCAGACCGGTCCGCGCGGCCTGCTCGACCAGTCGGGTCCGGCGGTGCCAGGTCTCCCGGGTCGCTCCGAACCCGTGTAGCAGGTAGAGCACCGATCGGCGGCCGGCGCGGTCCGAACCCGGGGGCAGCAGCACGTCAGCTCGTTTCACACACCCCAGCACCGCGCTGTACTGCTCCCAGGTCAGCAGCTCGCATCGCGGGCGATCGACCGGCCCCGGCCCGGCCACGGCGGTACCGCCGCCGCTCACCCGGTCGTCCTGCGCGCCAGTTCGGTCAGCGCCCGCTCGACCTCCGCGTCGGCGGCGGCATCGTCCTCGAGCAACCCGTTCATCCATTTCTCGTAGGCGCCGAGATCCATCAGCCCATGACCGCTGAGGTTGAACAGGATGGTTTCCTCGGTGCCGGTCTCGCGGGCCCGCTTGGCCCGGTCGATCACGTAACCGATGGCATGCGCCGACTCCGGCGCGGGAATGACGCCCTCGGCTCGGATGAACTCGGCGGCGGCCTCGAACACCGCCCGCTGGCCATAGGCAACGGCCGAGATCAGCTGCTCGTGATACATCCAGCTCAACACCGGGGCCGCGCCGTGGTAGCGCAGACCGCCGGCGTGGATGGGCGACGGCACGAACGCATGGCCGAGGGTGTACATCTTCGACATCGGCGTGTTGCCCATGGCGTCGTGATAGTCCCAGGTGTAGATCCCCCGGGTCAGCTTCGGGCAGGCCCGTGGCTCCACGGCCACCAGTTCGGTGATCCGGCCGGTGGCCAGGGAGTCGCGGTAGAACGGAGTCGCGATGCCGGCGAAGTTGCTACCGGCGCCGAGTGCTCCGACCACCACGTCCGGGTAGTCCCCCAGGCTCTGGATCTGGACCAACGCCTCCTGGCCGATCACGGTCTGGTGCAACAACACGTGGTTGTCACCGCTGCCGGCCGAATACCGCGCGCCTTCGGTGGCCAGCGCGTGCTCGTGTGCCTCCGAGCTCGCGATCGACAGGCTGCCCGGACTGTCCGGATCCGCGGCCAGGATGGAGCGGCCCGCCTCGGTCAACGGGCTGGGGCTCGGGATCACCCGGCCACCGTTGAGCTCCACGACCATCCGCCGCTGCGGTTTCTGGTCGTAGCTGCACCGGACCATGAACGCGGTGCAGGTGAGGTCGTACATCGCGCACGCCATCGACAACGCGGTGGCCCACTGACCGGCACCGGTCGCGGTGATCAGTTCCTGGACACCGGCCTGCTTGTAGTAAAAAGCCTGGGCCACGGCGGTGTTGAGCTTGTGGCTTCCGGACGGGCTGGAGCCCTCGTACTTGTAGTAGATCCGGGCCGGGGTGCGCAACTGCTGCTCCAGCCGCCGGGCCCGGACCAACGGCGTCGGCCGCCACCGCTCGTACTGCGCCCGGACCTCGGCCGGAATGGCGATATAGGGCTTGTCGCTCACGCTCTGTCGATAGATCGACAGCGGCAACTGTGGCTGCAGTTCGGCCGAGGCGTGCTGTCGGGCCGGTCGGCGCTCCTCGGGCACGTAACCCGCGAGGTCGGCGATCACGTTGTACCAGTGGGTCGGCACCTGCCCGACCTGCAGGTCCGGGCCCTTCTCCTGCGTCAGCGCTCTGGGATCCACTATCGCCGGACCTCCGCCTCGGCCGGGGACGGGACCGGGGCCGGACGGCTGCGCACCACCTGCCCGTCGACCAGGGCGGTCAGGCTGCTGACGTCGACCAGTTTCGCCGACATCATCACCTCGTCGTCGATCTCGATGTCGAACCGTTCTTCCAGTTTTGCGATCAGATGCAGCAGCGTGAGCGAGTCCATGTCCAGGACATCGGAGCGGAGAGAGAGTTCGTCGTCGAGGTCGGCCGGGGCCAGGGGCAGGTCGAGCACGGAGATCAGAACCTGCTTGACCCCGGTCGAGGTGGACGTCGTCGACGATTGCGAATCCATCACCATTGCACCCTCGTTCGCCTTGCCTTCTGCCCGGTACTACAACTGTGCACGATCAGGGCAATTGGGCAAAACTGTACGCGGGCCGCAGATGACCGGCAACCAGGTCCGACCGGT
>CAZZZW010000278.1:0-5805 GCA_964658795.1 Phormidium nigroviride PCC 7112 | reverse complement strand
GTCGAGGCGATCGCCGAGGTGATCGACGAGCTCGGCGCCGGTCAGGATTCCTCCGTCGGAGTCGGCGTGATCCTGCCCGGCGCGGTCGAAGCCGAAGCCGGTATCGCCCGCTACTCGGCCAACATCGGCTGGCGTGATCTGCCCGTTCGCGATCTGCTTGCCGCCCGCACCGGTCGCCCGCTCGCGATCGAGCACGACGTGCGTGCGGCCGGCCTGGCCGAGGCCGAACGCGGCGCGGCACGTGGCTACCCCGACGCCTTGTTCGTGGCCATCGGCACCGGCATCGCCGCCGCCAGCATCGTGGCCGGCCGGATCGTGCCCGGTGCGACCGCGCTGGCCGGCGAGATCGGGCACGTGCCGGTCTTCGCCGATGGAGTCGTGTGCGCGTGTGGTCAACGAGGGTGCACCGAGGCCTACGCCAGCGCCGCCGCACTGGGCCGCCGCTACCAGCAGGCCAGCGGGCACCCCGCCACCGCCGAGCGGGTGATCGCGTTGGCTGCCGCGGGCGATCCGGCGGCCGTCACCGTGTACGGACAGGCCGTCACGGCCCTGGCCCGCACGTTGGTGTTCTGCACGATGCTGACCGATCCGGCCCTGATCGTGCTCGGTGGTGGCCTGGCCCTGGCCGGCGAGGCCCTGCTCGCACCGGTACATCAGCAGCTGGCCGCCGGGCTGACCTGGCGCCGGCCACCGCCGTTGGTCGTGGCCCGGTTCGGCTCCCGGGCCGGCCAGGTCGGGGCCGGTCTGATCGGCCTGCATGCGGCCCACCTGCGCCGCGCCGGTTCGGCCTGAGCCCCGGCTGCCGCAGGAGGGTCGGCGCAACCCCGCTACCGTCGAGGCCGTGAACACCGCACTCGACCAACTGCGCGAGCACCTCGACGGCGCGCTCATCGCGCTCGACTTCGACGGCACCCTGTCCAATCTGGTGCCCGATCCGATGCAGGCCCGGCCGGTGCCCGGCGCGGTCGAGTCGCTGGTCCGGCTGGCCGATGCGGGCTGCCAGGTCGCGATCGTGACCGGCCGCGATGCCCTGACCGTGATCGGGCTCGGCGATCTCGGCCGGATCCCGGGAGTGGTCGTGTCGGGGTTGCACGGGGCCGAGACCTGGCGGGACGGCGCGCTGCAAACCCGGGCCGAACCGGCCGGCCTGGCCGAGTTGCGCTCGGCCCTGCCGCCCCTCCTGCCGCCCGACGTCTGGCTGGAGGACAAACGGCTGTCGCTGGTCGTGCATGCTCGTCAAGCCGAGAATCCCGAGCAACGGCTGGCCGAACTCGATCACCCGGTCACCACGCTGGTGACCGAGCACGGGCTGGAGGCGCACCCGGGTAAGCAGGTCATCGAGATCCGCATCCCGGGGCTGTCCAAGGCCACGGCCCTCGACGAGCTGCTGACCGAGGAGACCACCGCAGCGCTCTTCGCCGGTGACGACCTCGGCGATCTGCCCGGCGTTCAGGCCGTCCGGAGCTGGGGAAACCGGACCGGACGGCCGGCCCTCACGGTCGCGGTCGGCGAGGTCACCGAGCTGCGCACGGCTACCGACCAGCAGCTCGACCGGCCGGAGGAACTGGCCGCCCTACTGGCCGGACTGCTCGGTTGAGCCGGTGCCGGAGCGGTTCAGGCCGGTTCCCTCCAACCGTCGGGCGGCGTTGATCAACCCGACATGGCTGTAGGCCTGCGGCAGGTTGCCCCACAGCCGCTCGGCGTGGTGGTCGTACTCCTCGGCGATCAACCCGACGTCGTTGGCCACGGCCAGCAATTGGCCGAACAGCCGCTCAGCCTCGTCCCGCTCGCCGATGCCGGCCAATGCGTCCACCATCCAGAACGAACAGGCCAGGAACGAGGCCTCGCCACCGGCCAGCCCGTCGGTTGCACCCGAGGTCCGGTACCGCCGGACGAAACCGGCCGCATCGGTCAGCTGGTCCCGGATCATGTGCACGGTATTGACGATTCGCTCGTCGTCCCAGGGCAAGAAGCCGACTCGGGCCATCAGCAGCAGGGCCGCGTCCAGATCGTCCGAGCCGTAGGCCTGGACGAAGTAACGGCCACTGGGATCCAGGCCGTGCTCCAGCACCTGCGCGCGGATGGCCTCGCGTTCGGCCTTCCAGTCCTCGACCGGCCCCGGCAGGCCGTAGATCTCGGCGCCGCTGATCAGGCGGTCGAACGCCACCCAGGCCATCACCTTGGAATGCACGAAGTGCCGGCGCTCGGAACGGATCTCCCACAGCCCGTCATCCGGCTCCCGCCACCGACCCGCGACTGATTCGCCGAGCAGCCGCTGCAGCGACCAGGCCGAGTCGATCCGATCGACCTCGGTCCGGCTTTCGTCGTGCGGATGTTGGGTGATGCCGGCCGTCCGAGCCAGCTCCAGGGTGTCGAGTACTTCACCGAAGATGTCCAGCTGGAACTGCCCGGCGGCGGCGTTGCCGGTCCGGACCGGACGAGAGTTGGCATATCCGGAAAGCCAATCCAGCTCCTGCTCGTCGATCCGGCGGGCTCCGGTCACCGAATACAGCACCTGCAGGTTGTCCGGGTCACCGCCGACGGCCCTCAGCAACCAGTGCCGCCAGGCGCCGGCCTCCTCGGTGTAGCCGCAGGACAGCAGCGCCTCGAGGGAGAAGGTGGAATCCCGCAGCCAGCAGTAGCGGTAGTCCCAGTTGCGCGGGCCACCAGGTTGCTCGGGCAGCGAGGTGGTTGCGGCCGCGACGATGCCGCCGGTCGGGCGATAGGTCAATGCCTTCAAGGTGATCAGCGACCGGTGCACCTGCTCGGTCCAGCGGCCGTCGTACTCGCAGTCGGAGATCCAATCGAGCCAGTACTTGCTCGTGTCGGCCAACGCCTCGTCCGGATCGGCGGTCGCCGGCTCGGCGCGGTGGGACTGCACTCGGCTCAGCACGAAGGCGACCTGCTCCCCTTCGTGCACGGTGAACTCGGCCCCGGTCTCGTGGTCCCGGCCGGTGAGCGGGACGTCGGCGCGCAGGTAGACCGCCTCCGGACCGGCGACCGCGCCGATACCGCCGGGCACGCCACGCACCCACGGGACCACCCGGCCGTAGTCGAACCGGATCCGCAACAGAGTGGCGAAGTCGACGGTCCCGCTGTCGCCCCGGACGATCCGCACCAGGTCGGCCTCCGATCGGCGAGGCGGCATGAAGTCCAGCACCACCGCCGTCCCGGTCGCGGTGGTGTAGCGGGTCTCCAGGATCAGCGTGTCCGGCTGGTAACGACGGCGGCACTCGATGACCGCACCCGCCGGACCGAGCCGCCAGAACCCGTTGCCGGCATCACCCAGCATGGCCGCGAAGCAGGCCGGTGAATCGAAGCGCGGTAGCGCCAACCAATCGATCGAGCCGGTGCGCGACACCATGGCGGCGGTGTGCAGGTCACCGATCATGGCGTAATCGCCGACGTCCTCGGTGGCCACCCAGTCGAACGCGTGCTCAGCCATGGGGCCTGTGTACCAGCCGGGACTTGGAGTCCTCACCTGGCAGCCCACTGAGTAGTTGCAGATGCCACATATTCGCCCGCCGTCGGGTGTCTGTTTGGATGTGCCTATGACTGTCTCCGGCCAGCCAGTAGCCCAGCGTCCCGGTGCGCCCGGAGACGGACGGATCGTGATCGAGCACCTGACCAAGACTTTCGGTGTCCAGAAAGCGGTCGACGACCTGTCGTTCACCGTCGAGCCCGGCTCGGTCACCGGATTCCTGGGCCCGAACGGCGCCGGCAAGACCACCACCCTGCGGATGCTGCTCGGCCTCATCTCGCCGACCTCGGGCAGCGCGACCATCAACGGCCAGCGCTACGCCCAACTGGCCCGCCCGCTGCAGACCGTCGGCGCCGCCCTCGAGGCCTCGAGCTTCCACCCCGCTCACACCGGACTGCAGCACCTGCGGATCTACTGCGCCGCGGCGGGGCTTCCGGCCAGCCGCGCCGACGAGGTGCTGGAGCTGGTCGGGTTGGCCGGCGACGGCAAGAAGAAGACCAAGGGCTACTCGATGGGTATGCGCCAGCGTCTGGGGCTGGCCGCCACCTTGCTCGGTGATCCGAAGGTGCTGATCCTGGACGAGCCGGCCAACGGCTTGGACCCGGAGGGCATCCGCTGGCTGCGCGGCTTCTTCCGGCATCTGGCCGCCGAGGGACGAACCGTGCTGGTCTCCAGCCACCAGCTGGCCGAGGTCCAGGAGGTCGCCGATCGCGCGGTCATCCTGAACCGGGGCCGCCTGGTCCGGGCCGGCACGCTGGCCGAGTTGTCGGCCGGCACCTCACACGCGATCGTCCGCGGACCGAACCTCGGCCCACTCGCGGCAGCGCTGCAGCAACTGGGACTGTCCGGATCCAACGAGGCCGACGGCTCGATCCGGGTACAGACCGAGAACCTGGCCCAGATCGGCCAGATCGCGTTCGCCAACCAGGTGGAACTGCACGAGCTGAGCCTGGAGAAGTTCGATCTGGAAAGGCTGTTCTTCACCTTGACCGAAGGCGCATACCAGGCCCAGAGCTTCGATCAACCACCCGGCGGGGCGCCCGTATCCGGGCCACCGCCCGGACCGAACTACGGGGCGGGGGCCGTCTGATGCTGAACCTGATCAAGTCCGAGGTCCTCAAGATCCGCAGCACCCAGGTCTGGTTCTGGATGCTCGTGGTGGCCGTGGCCCTGACGTCGCTGTTCACCCTCGGTCCCGCGCTGACCGTGCACGACGGGACGCCGAAGGCGGAGATCGATTACTACGACATCTTCACCGCGTCCGGCCTGGCCGGGGTCGCGTTGCTGGTGTTGGGCATCCTGGCCCTGACCACCGAGTTCCGGCACAAGACGATCACACCGTCGTTGCTGGCCACGCCCAACCGGTGGCGGTTCCTCTTCGGCAAGACCCTGGCCTACGTCCTGATCGCCATCCCCTACGGCATTGCCTCGATCATCGTCAACGTGATCGTCGCGATCATCTGCCTGGAGGCCAAGGGACTGCCGGTCAGCCTGACCGCAGACGGAGTTCCGGCCGGCATCCTCAAGGCGTTCGTGTCGCTGATCCTGTTGGCGTTCTTCGGCATCGGCCTCGGTGCGCTGCTGCGCAACCAGGCGGCCGGCATGGTCTTCGGCATCGTCTACATCTTCGTGCTCAGCCCGATCCTCGGCGCGATCCCGTGGGTCCGGCGGGCCTACCCGTTCGAGCCCGGCGGCGCGCTGCAGTTCTTCAACTCCAAACACGGCGGCGACGCGGCCCCGTTCTCCGACGTGCCACACATCGCGCCCATGGTCGGCGGCCTGGTACTGCTGATCTGGTGTGTCGGCGTACTGATCGCCGGCGGCTACCTCAGCCTCAACCGCGACATCACCTGAGCACCGGTCTGTGAGCAACCGCACCGAATTTCTGGCACCGGTTGCTGGAACGGCGCTGTCTCGGTCCAGCCGTCGCGCGTAGGCTGGTAATTCGGGTCCGTGCCGGTCTGGCAGTCACCGATCTTCGTCTCGCCGGGCGTACCCCCACCCATGGGTTACGTACATACGAAGAAGGTGGACACCAACGTGACCGCGCAGTCCTCGACTGGCAGTGAACCGGCAAGTTCCAACACCGATTTCGGCGCCAACGAATGGCTCGTCGAGGAGATGTACGAGCGCTACCTCGCCGATCCGAACGGCGTGGATGCCGCCTGGCACGACTTCTTCACCGACTACCGTCCAGCCGGCGCGGTGGTGACCGGCGCGGCCGAAGCCACGTTGCCCGAGTCCGCGTCATCCAACGTCGCCTCAGCGTCCACGTCCGCGGCCAACGGCGCGCCTTCGAAGAATGGCAGCGCCTCGAACGGCAG
>CAZZZW010000277.1:0-5811 GCA_964658795.1 Phormidium nigroviride PCC 7112 | reverse complement strand
GACGTAATACTCGAACAACAGACCGCCGGAGGTGAACAGGATCAGCGCGATGCCGACCACGAACAGCCAGACCTGGAAGACGGCCATGCCGACGCCGGCCACCGTGCCAGCCAGGGCGATGCCGATCGGCCAGTAGCTGCCCGGCGAGAAGAAGCCCAGTTCACCAGCGCCTTCGGCGATCTCGGCGTCGTTGCGGTCCTCCGGACGCGGTTCGATGCGTCGGGACACGAACCAGAAGAACGATCCGCCGATGCCGAGCAGACCGCCGGACAGCACCAGCGCCGCCGTGCCGGCCACCTCGACCCGGCCGAAGTCCCGCTCGGTCCACCAGCCGTAGACGGCCGCCGCGACGAAGCAGAAGATCGCGATCCACAAGAAGATCCGGGCTTCGATTTTCATGCCGTCACCGCCTAGTTTCCGCTGGCTTCGCAGATCGGCGCCGAGGACTCCGCCCGGACCGTACGACTGGTGTTGAACGGGTGCGTGGTGGTCGCACACGGGTTCTGACCGATCGAGGCCAACGCCTCACGCTGCCGGGCCGGGTCGGCCGAACTGATCGCGGCCAGGTTGGTCAGGTACTTGGCGTAGTCGGCATCAGAGACCACTCGGACTTCGAAGTTCATCTGCGAGTGATACGTACCGCAGAGTTCCGCGCACCGGCCGACGAAGCTGCCCGTGTGGGTCGCGGTGATCTCGAACTGGTTCGGCTTCGGCTGCGGGATGACGTCTCGCTTGAAGAGGAACTCCGGCACCCAGAACGAGTGGATGACGTCCTCGCTGACCTCGACGAACCGGACGCGCTTGTTCACCGGCAGGACCAGGATCGGGATCTCGGTGGACGAGCCGATGGTCGAGATCGGCTTGCCTGCGGACGGATCCGAGGAGCCGTAGTTGGTCGGCGTGATCTTGCCGTCGGTGGTGTTGTTCAGGTATTCGAACTGCCAGTTCCACTTGAACGCATCGACCTGAACGGTGGTGTCCGGGTTCGGCGTCAGCTTGTCGACGTAGTTCTCGGTCACCGCGGTGTAGTAGAAGAGGCCGGCGATGATGACGAACGGCGCGACCGAATAGGCGATCTCGATCGGCAGGTGGTATTTCGTCTGCGTCGGCAGCAGATCGTTGGTCTTGCGGTAGCGGATGCAGCACCAGAAGATCAGCGCCCAGACGATGACACCGACGATCAGGGCGGCCACCGAGGACCAGGTCCACAGGGTCCGCATGCGATCGGCCTGGTGGGTGACGCCGGTCGGCCAGCCGAACCGCATCTTGAGCTCGGCGTCATGCACCGAGCAACCACTGAGCAGGACCGCCGCACCGGCCAAGAGACCGATCTGGGACAGACGCTTCAACCTGCGCTGCACGGGCGACACCGCCTTTCTCATGTCTCGCAGACTATCGGACTCCCCGGACGGGGCGCGGCAGGGGGCGGTGGGTGTCCACTAGCGTTTCCGGACATGGCGAACGGCTGGTTCGATGCGGCCTCAGGACTGCCCTGGCATCCGGTCACGCTCGAGGCGATGCAGGCGGCTGCGGCCGACGGCTGGGCCGACCCGGCCCGGCTGCCCGGGCCGGGCCGCCGCAGCGCGGTGCTGCTGAACGCCGCCCGGGAGACCGTGGCGGCCGAACTCGGCGTGCAGCCCGACGAGGTGGTGTTCACCGGCTCGGGCGCTCAGGCCCTGCAGGTGGCGGTGCTGGGCACGCTGTCCGGTCGCCGTAGGGTCGGCCGGACGCTGGTGCACTCCTCGGTCGAACACAGCGTGGTGCTCAAGGCAGCCGCCTGGCACGACGGTCCGAGCGTCGAGATCGGTGTGGACCGGCTTGCGCGGGTGGACCAGCGCGCCTTCGCCCGGGCCTGTGCCGAACCGGGCGTGGCTGCGGCGGTCCTTCAGGCGGCCAACCATGAGGTCGGCACCGTCCAGCCCCCGGTCGAGACCCACGGTGTGCCGCTGGTGGTGGATGCATCGCACTCGATCCTGTACGGCTCGGCGCCCGAGCAGGCGTCGGTGTTCACCCTCGATGCCCGGCTCTGGGGCGGTCCGGATGTCGGCGTGCTGGTGATCCGCCGCGGTACCCGCTGGCGACCTCCGTTCCCGGTGGACGAGTCCGAGGGCGGTCGTGGCCTCGGAGCGCCCGATGTACCGGCGATCCTGGCCGCGGCCGCGGCGCTCCGAGCGGTTCGCGCGCACGGCGGCGGGGCTCGGCTGCACGGTTACGTCGCGCAGTTGAGGCAGCAGGTTCCACAGCTGGTGCCGGACTGCGAGGTCCTGGGCGATCCTGACGGCCGGCTACCGCACGTCGTCACGTTCTCCTGCCTCTACGCCGACGGGCTGGCCCTGCTCACCGAGCTGGACCGGCAGGGTTTTGCGGTGTCCTCCGGCTCGTCGTGCACGTCGGACACCCTGACGCCGTCGCACGTGCTGGTGGCGATGGGCGCGTTGACCTCGGGCAACCTACGGATCTCCTTGCATCCGGGCGTCGAACAGGCCGACGTGGACCGTTTCCTGGCCGTCCTGCCGGGTGTGGTGGCCGGGGTTCGGGCCCAACTGCCGGACTCCGCGAACACGTCCGCAGCCGTCGAGACCGAGGCCGGCCCGGTCGGTCGGACGATCGACAGCCGCGGTCGCCGATGCCCGTTGCCGATCCTGGACCTGGCCCGGACGCTGCCAGGGGTCGAGGTCGGTGATCAGGTCGTGGTGCTGGCCGACGACCCGGCCGCCGGCCCGGACATCGCCGCGTGGTGTCGGCTGACCGGGCAGGAACTGAGCGACAGCCGGCCCGGGACCTACACGGTGCGTCGCGTGCACTGACCGGTCCGGTTGGCCGGCGGCCGCCCTGGCGCATGACAAAATCGGTGGCATGCCCGTTGAGATCATCGAGAAGTCCGACACCAGCACCGCGATCGAGGGCCTGCAGGTCTTCACGCTCAAGCAGGTCACCGACGAGCGCGGGACGGTGCGGGAGTTCTTCCGCACGTCGGCCTACGACGGCCTGGGCGGCTGGCAGCAGATCAACATCACCGAATCCGGTTACCGGGCGGTGCGCGGGCTGCACGGCGAGGCGATGACCAAGCTGGTCAGCTGCGTCTCCGGCCGGGCCTTCGGGGCCTACCTGGACGCCCGTGCGGGCTCACCCACCTACGGCAACGTGGCCACCGTCGCGCTCGAGCCGGGTGTGCAGGTGCTGGTGCCGGCCGGCGTGTGCAACGGTTTCCAGTCACTGTCCGAGCAGGGCACCCAATACCTGTACTGCTTTACCGAAGAGTGGCAGCCGGGCATGGCCGGTGTCGCCTACTCCCCGCTCGACGACGGTCTGAGCATCGAATGGCCCTTGCCGATCGACGTGAACGACCCGGCCCAGATCTCGGCCAAGGACGCCGGCGCGCCCAAGTTCAGCGACGTCCGCACGGGCGCCTGAGTATGTGCGGTCTGATCGGCTTTCTCGCCGCCCGTCCCGGGGCCGCCCCGCAGACAGAGCAGGCGATCGAGAAGTCCCTGGTCCAGATGCGGCATCGCGGACCGGATGACTCGGGGACGTGGTACGACGACGACGTCGTGATCGGTTTCCGTCGACTGGCACTGATCGACTGGGAGCACAGCCACCAGCCGCTGCCCTATCTCGACAACCGCTACCACCTGATCTTCAACGGCGAGATCTACAACTACCTGGAGCTGCGGGAACAACTGACCGAGCAGTTCGGTGCGACCTTCGAGACCAGCGGAGACGGCGAGGCGATCGTCGCCGGTTACCACTATCTGGGCGAGCAGATCGTCGAGCAGCTACGGGGCATGTTCTCGTTCCTGATCTGGGATTCGCAGGAGAAGGTGCTCTTCGGCGCCCGGGACTGGTTCGGCATCAAGCCGCTCTACACCTACACCGATGAGCGGGGCTCGTTCTTCGCCTCGGAGAAGAAGGCGTTGCTGGCGGTCGCTCCGGACTCCGTCAGCGCCGAGGTGAACACCACGGCGCTGCAGAATTACCTCACGTTGCAGTACGTTCCTGAACCACAGTCGCTGCACACCCCGATCACCCGGATCGACTCCGGGACCTGTTTCACCTTGCGTCCAGGCGGGAAACTCCAGACCCGGCGCTACTTCACCCCTGATTTCCGGCCGACGCCGATTAGCCGCGCGGAGAAGCCAGGATCGGTGTCTCAGGCCGACCGGCTGTATCACCAGATCGCCGATGCATTGCGAGATTCGGTCGCCAAACACATGCGATCGGACTTCACCGTCGGCTCGTTCCTGTCCGGTGGCATCGACTCGACCGCGATCGCGGCATTGGCTCGGCAACACAACCCGGACCTGTTGACCTTCACCACCGGCTTCGAGCGCGAGGGCTTCTCCGAGATCGACGTGGCGGCTGAATCCGCTGCTGCCATCGGGGTGAAGCACATCACCAAGGTCGTCACGCCGCAGGAGATGATGGACACGCTGCCGCTGATCATCTGGTACCTCGACGATCCGGTGGCCGACCCGGCTCTGGTGCCGCTGTATTTCATCGCCCGCGAGGCGCGTAAGCACGTCAAGGTGGTGCTATCCGGCGAAGGCGCCGACGAGCTGTTCGGCGGGTACACCATCTATCGCGAGCCGATCTCGCTTCGCCGCTTCACCGCCGCGCCGGATCCGGTCCGTAGGTTGCTCGGCGTGCTCGGCCGGCAACTGCCGGCGGGAATGCGCGGAAAGGACCTGCTGCGCCGAGCTTCGATCGGCATCGAAGAGCGTTACTACGGCAACGCCCGGATCTTCCGTCCGGATGAGATGCAGTCGTTGTTGAAGACGTACTCGCCGACCGTGAGCTATACCGACGTCACCGCCGAGCACTACGCCGCGACCACGCACCTGGACGACTCGACCCGGATGCAGTACATCGATCTGTTCACCTGGCTGCGTGGCGACATCCTGGTGAAGGCCGACAAGATGACGATGGCCAACTCCCTCGAACTTCGCGTCCCGTTCCTGGACACCGAGGTGTTCGACATCGCCAAGACGTTGCCGGTGAGCGAGAAGATCACGCCGGAGACGACGAAGTACGCGTTGCGCCGAGCCCTGGCCGAGATCGTCCCGCCGCACGTGTTGAACCGGGCCAAGCTCGGTTTTCCGGTGCCGACCCGGCCGTGGCTGAAGGACGTCATGTATGACTGGGCCCGCGACATCATCACCTCGGCCGGCACCGGTCACCTGATCGACACGGGTGAGGCGTTACGGCTGCTGGACGCCCACCGGGACGGCTCGATCGACTACTCACGCAAGATCTGGACCTTGTTGGTGTTCATGATCTGGCACGGCATCTTCGTCGAGGGCCGGATCAGGCCGGCCATCCCCGAGCCCGTCTATCCCGTCAAGATCTGAGGATTGTCGTGCGGCGCGAACCGGTGCACAGCTCGGCCGTGGCCTCGGTCGGCTACGAGCCGGCGACCAACGTGCTCGAGATCGAGTTCGTCGAGGGTGACACCTACCAGTACTTCGCGGTGCCGGCGTCCGTACACCGGGCCTTTCTGGCCGCAGACAGCCTGGGCAGCTACTTCGCCCGGCAGATCCGGCACACCTACGCCAGCGAGAAGGTCAGCTGACCAACTGCGGGACGAGGGTCAGTCCTTGACGAACTGCTGCACCTCGGCGGCAGCGTCCTCACCGTAGGACTCGGCCAGGCGGTCGCAGAAGTCAGCCGGCTTGACCTCGTACTCCTGGGTGCCGACCGTCTCCAGCACCAGGGTGGCGAGCAGGCTGCCGACCTGGGCCGACCGTTCCCAGGACAGGCCCCAGGTGCGAGCGGACAGGAAGCCGGCCCGGACCCCGTCACCGACACCGGTCG
>CAZZZW010000276.1:0-5879 GCA_964658795.1 Phormidium nigroviride PCC 7112 | reverse complement strand
CGACCAGCTCGGCGCCGACGACGTCCAGCCCGCCGAAGTCCAGCGCGCCGCCGTCGAAGACGCCGCCGCCCACGACCGCACCGCCGGGGCCGTCCTGCACTCCGACGGTGCAGAACCCGCTGTGCACGCCGGCCCCGCCGAGCGGGAACACCTCGAGCAGTCCGGGCGGCTGAGCACCGGCGCTGAGCTGGCCCGTCGCTCCGCTCCTCGCTCGTGCCTCGCCGCGATGCTCACGCACCTAAGCCCCTAGGGTGGCAGTCATGGTCAGTGCCCCGTCCCTGAACGACGAGACGATCGGCCGGGCCAGTGCGGTGGCCGGCGGCCCGCTCGGCCGGTACGCCCGCTACCGCAGTTCGTGGTGGACGCCGCTGCGGGTGCTGATGGCCATCGCCGCGTTCACGATGCTGCTCGGCTACGGCGAGAAGTTGCCCTGTGCGGACGGTAACTGGGTGGCGAACAAGCAGTACACCCACGTCTGCTACTCCGACGTCATCCCGCTCTGGTCGGCCGAGGGGCTGGACAAGGGCCAGGTGCCCTATCGCGATCACGCCGTCGAATACCCCGTACTCACCGGGGGATTCATGTATGTCTCGGCCGAGCTGACCCACGGCTGGACCTCGCTGGCCCGCAACGGCTGGCTGCCCGGTGACACCGACTCGATCATGTTCGGCGTCATCACCTGCGCGCTGCTGGGCATCTGCGGACTGCTCACCGCCTACTTCACCGCGGGCGCGGCCGGCTCCAGACGGGTGTGGGACATGGCCATCTTCGCCGCCAGCCCGCTGCTGATCTTCCACGCCTTCTCCAACTGGGACCTGCTGGCGATGGCCTTCGCCTCCGGCGCGCTGTTCGCCTGGGCCCGGGGCAAACCGATCCTGGCCGGCGTCCTGATCGGCCTCGGCACCGCGGCCAAGCTCTATCCGGTCTTCCTGCTGTTCCCCCTGTTCCTGCTGGCCTGGCGCAGCCGGCTGTGGCGTCCGGTGGTCGGCGCGACGATGGCGGCCGCGGCCAGTTGGCTGGCGGTCAACCTGCCGATCGCCCTGAGCTGGACCGACGGCTGGAAGGAGTTCTACACCTTCTCCGAGTCCCGGCCGGCCGAGGCCAGCACGTTCTGGGCGATGCTCAACAACTACTTCCCGAGCCACTTCTCCTCACCGTCCGGCGGGTGGACCCCGCCCGGCGCGGCGGTAGCCGTGTTCCTGATCATCGGTCTGGGCGCGGTGGGGCTGGTGGCGCTGTCGGTACCGACCCGGCCGCGGTTGGCCCAGTTGGCGTTCCTGACCGTGACCGCGTTCCTGCTCACCACCAAGGTCTGGAGTCCGCAGTACTCGATCTGGCTGGTGCCGCTGCTGGCCCTGGCCCGGCCGCGCTGGCGGATGGCGATCATCTGGCAGATTTCGGAGATCGCGGTCTGGGTGGCCACCCTGCTCTGGCTCATTGCAGGCGTCGACCCGAACAAGTCGATGACCTACGAGGGACTGACCTGGTTCCTCCTCCTGCGCGATGCCATCTTGCTGGTCATTGTCGGGATGATCGTGTTCGAGATGTATCACCCGGATCGCGACGTGGTCCGCTGGAGCGCCGATTCCGATCCCGGAGCGGGTTTGTTCGCGACCGCCCCGGAGGACCGGATGCTGCGCCGGCCCGAAGCGGCTTCTACAGTGCAGGCGTGAGCGAACCGCAGGCCATGAGCGCCGTACCCTCCGCGTCGGCTCCGGTCGAACCGGCTGACGATCTGGTGAGCACCCACCACACGATGCGGATCGGACGGCGGACGCTGTCCTACACCGCGACCGCCGGCCGGGTGGTGCTCCGGGAGGAGAAGCGGGCCGACGGCAAGTACCAGGGCACCGTGGCCCGGGCCGAGATGTTCCTGACCAGCTACGTGGCCGATTCGACCGGCGAGGCGGCCAAGCGTCCGGTGGTGTTCGTGTTCAACGGCGGTCCGGGGTCGTCCTCGGTCTGGCTGCACCTGGGCCTGTTCGGGCCGCGGCGGATCGTGATGGGCGATGCCGGCAGCCTGGCCGGACCGCCCTATGCCCTGGCCGACAACGCCGAGACGCTGCTGACCCACGCCGACCTGGTGTTCATCGACCCGGTATCCACCGGTTACTCCCGGGCCGCCGCCGGTGAGAACGCCGAGGAGTTCCACGGCTACGCGCGCGACCTCGACTCGGTCGCCGAGCTGATCCGGCTGTGGACCTCGCGCAACGGCCGCTGGATGTCGCCCAAGTTCCTGGCCGGTGAGTCCTACGGGACGCTGCGGGCGGCCGCGCTGGCCGAACTGCTGCAAACGAGATTCGGCTTGTATTGCAACGGCGTCATGCTGATCTCGAGCGTGTTGAACATGGCCACGCTGCGGCCGCACGAGGACAACGACCTGCCGACCGCGCTGTTCCTGCCGACCTATGCCGCGCTGGCGCAATACCACGGCAAGCACGGCCGCAAGTCGCTGCGCACGGTGCTGCGGGAGGCCGAGGACTACGCCGCGCGCGAGTATCCCTACCTGCTCTCCCGGGGGCACCGGCTGTCCGAGGGCGAGCGGCTGGATGCGGCCACCAAGCTGGCCGAACTCACCGGGCTGTCGGCCGACTGGGTGCTGCGGGCCGACCTGAGGATCGACGGGCACCGCTTCTTCAGCGAGCTGCTACGGGCCGACGGCCGGACGATCGGACGGCTGGACGGCCGGTTCACCGGCTGGCTGCAGGAGGGCAACGCCGAGCTCTTCGACGAGGACCCCAGCTACGACGCGATCGTCGGGCCCTATGCGGCCGGCATCAACCACTACCTGCGCGCCGAACTCGACTACGTCAATGACCTGCCCTACGAAATGATCTCGCCCAAGGTCAATCCGTGGTCCTACAAGGAGTTCGAGAACCGGTCGGTGACCGTGACCCGGCAGCTGGCCCGCGCGATGCGGGCCAATCCGCACCTGAAGGTGCACGTCGCCTTCGGCTACCACGACGGCGCGACGCCGTACTTCGCCGCCGAGTACGTGTTGGCGCACCTGCCGATCCCGCCGGAGCTGCGACCGAACATCGAGTCGGCCTACTACCCGGCCGGTCACATGATGTACGTCCACGAGCCGTCCCGGGTGCAGCAGTCGGCCGACCTGGCCGACTTCGTCGAACGCTCCTGCTGAGTTTTAGTCGGTCGCTGAAGCCGTCCGGGCTTGGGTAGCCTGACTTGTCGTTGCTTTCTCGAGCCCCTCTGGGAGTTGCTGTGTTGCTGCGGATGTCGACGTTGTTCCTGCGAACCCTGCGGGACGACCCGGCCGACGCCGAGGTGCCGAGCCATCGCCTGATGGTCCGGGCCGGTTACGTGCGCCGGGTGGCGCCGGGCATCTACAGCTGGCTGCCGATGGGCATGTTGGTGCTGCGCAACGTGGAACAGATCGTGCGGGAAGAGATGAACGCGATCGGTTCGCAGGAGGTGCTGTTCCCCGCCCTGATCCCGCGTGAGATCTTCGAGGCCTCCGGCCGGTGGAACGACTACGGCGACGGCCTGTTCCGGCTCAAGGATCGCAAGGACGTCGACTACCTGCTCGGGCCGACCCACGAAGAGCTGTTCACCTTGCTGGTCAAGGGCGAATACTCCTCCTACAAGGACTATCCGCTGTCGCTGTACCAGATCCAGACCAAGTACCGGGACGAGGCGCGGCCCCGGGCCGGCGTGCTGCGCGGGCGCGAGTTCATCATGAAGGACTCGTATTCCTTCGACCTGACCGACGAGGGCCTGGAGACGTCGTACAAGGCGCATCGCGATGCCTACGAGCGGATCTTCACCCGGCTCGGCTTCGACTACCGGATCGTGTTCGCGGTGTCCGGTGCCATGGGCGGTTCGGCTTCGGAGGAGTTCCTGGCCCCGACGCCGTCCGGTGAGGACACCTTCGTCCAGTGCACCAATTGCGATTACGCGGCCAACACCGAAGCGGTCGAGATCGCCACGCCGGAACCGCACGACGGCTCGGATTACCCCGCCTCGCTGGTGCTGGACACCCCGGAGACGCCGACCATCGCCACGCTGGTCGATGCCCTGAACGGCTACGACTGGGCCTCGGCCGGTGTTTCGTCGGCGCCGGAGTTCACCGCGGCCGACACCTTGAAAAACGTCGTGCTCAAGACCTTGGCGCCGGGGGCCTCGGAGTGGCAGCTGCTGGTCGTCGGTGTGCCCGGTGACCGTGAGGTCGACCTGAAGCGCCTGGGTGGCCAGCTCGAACCGGTGCTGGTCGAGCAGGCCGGACCGGAGGATCTGGCTCGCGTTCCCGGCTTGGTCAAGGGCTACATCGGTCCGCAGGTGCTGGCCGAGCTGAAGGTTCGCTATCTGGTCGACCCGCTGGTGGTCGAGGGATCGGCCTGGGTGACCGGGGCGAACGAGGCCGGCAAGCACGCTGCGTTCGTGGTCCGGGGCCGGGACTTCACCCCGGACGGCGAGATCGGCGCGGTCGAGATCCGGGACGGTGACCGCTGTGCGCGTTGTGGGTCGCCGTTGCAGATCGCGCGGGGAATCGAGCTCGGTCACGTGTTCCAGCTCGGGCGCAAGTTCACCGAGGCGTTCGGCCTGACCGCGCTGGATGCCAATGGCAAGCCGGTGACCATCACCATGGGTTCCTACGGGGTCGGCATTACGCGGGCGGTCGCGGCGTTGGCCGAGCAGACCTACGACGAGTCAGGACTGTGCTGGCCCCGGGCGGTGGCGCCGGCCGACGTGCAGATCGTGCCGACGCTCAAGGACGATGCCACAGTGGCCGAGGCCGAGCGGCTGGCGGCCGAGTTGGCCGGTCTGGGAGTGCGGGTGCTGCTGGATGACCGCAAGGCCTCGCCCGGGGTGAAGTTCAAGGACGCCGAGCTGCTGGGTGTGCCGACGGTGCTGATCCTGGGCCGCGGCCTGACCGATGGCCTGGTCGAGCTGCGCGATCGCAAATCGGGCGAACGTCAGGACGTACCGTTGGCCGACGCTGTCGGCGTGGTTCAGGCCGCCGTCGCCGCCGGCTGAGCCCGGGCTGGTTGTTGGGACGGGCCGGTCGGGCCTACCGAGGACGACCGGGCCGCACGACGCCGGTGGCTAGGTGGCGTTCTCCCTCAGGTAGGCGATGTCTTCGCCCTGTCCGTCGGCCGGCGTCTCGACCAGCGCATCACAACCGGCCAGCTTGACGATCTCGGCGATCGCGTCCGGCTTGATGAAGCCGGTACCGAAGTTGGTGTGCCGGTCGGCGCCGGAGTCGAACGCGTCCCGGCTGTCGTTGGCGTGGATCAGATCGATCCGCCCGGTGATCGCCAGCACCCGATCGACCAGGCCGGACAGATCCTCGCCGCCGGCGTGGGCGTGGCAGGTGTCGAGACAGAAACCGGGCTCGTACTCGCCGATGGCGTCCCAGAGCCGGTCGATCGCATCCAGATGGCGGGCCATCGCCTTGGTGCCCCCGGCGGTGTTCTCGATCAGGATCGGCAACGGGAAGCCGCCGGCCTCGGCCTCGTTGGCGAACGCCTTGCGCCAGTTGGCCACGCCGGTGGCCGGGTCGTCGTCGCCGGTGACGTGGCCGCCGTGCACGATCAGCCCCTTGGCCCCGATGGCGGCGGCGGCCTTGGCGTGCTGGCTGAGCAGCTTGCGGCTCGGGATCCGGATCCGGTTGTTGGTGGTCGCGACGTTCAGCACGTAGGGCGAATGCACATATACGGCCAGGTCACTGGCCTTGATCGCCTCGGCGTGCGGATGGGCCTTCGGCGCCTTCCAGCCCTGCGGATCGGCCAGGAAGAACTGGATCACAGCGGCATCGACGGACCGCGCGTGGCTGAGCGGATCGGTGGAGTCGACATGGGCTCCGATGACGCGGCCGGCATAGGCACCTGGGTTGGTGTGAGCACCGGGGTTGGCATGAG
>CAZZZW010000275.1:0-5889 GCA_964658795.1 Phormidium nigroviride PCC 7112 | reverse complement strand
TTGTAGATCGCCCGATCGCCTTGCGAAAAATACACCGCGCCGGCCACCGGACGGTGCTCTTCATCGACGAGATCCATCGCTTCTCCAAGACCCAGCAGGATTCACTGCTGGCCGCGGTCGAGGCCCGGACGGTGACGCTGGTGGCGGCGACCACGGAGAATCCGTACTTCTCCATGGTCTCGCCACTGCTCTCGCGCAGCCTGTTGCTCACCCTGCAGCCATTGACCGAGGACGACATCGGCACCCTGATCGATCGAGCTCTGACCGACGAACGAGGGTTGAACGGCGAGGTCGGTCTGGCCGCGGAAGCCCGGGATCACCTGATCCGGCTGTCCGGTGGCGATGGTCGCCGGGTGCTGACGGCGCTGGAGGCCGCGGCGGGTTCGGTCCAGGCTGCCGGCCGGTCAGAGATCACCCTGCCCGAGCTGGAACAGGCCATCGACCAGGCCGCGGTCCGCTACGACCGCGACGGCGACCAGCACTACGACGTGATCAGTGCATTCATCAAGTCCATCCGGGGTTCCGACGTCGACGCCGCACTGCATTACCTGGCCCGGATGATCGTGGCCGGTGAGGATCCGAGGTTCATCGCCCGGCGCCTGGTCGTGCACGCCAGTGAGGACATCGGCCTGGCCGATCCGACCGCTTTGTTGGCCGCCACCGCGGCGGCCCAGGCGGTGCAGCTGATCGGCATGCCGGAGGCTCGGCTCAATCTGGCCCAGGCCACCATCCACCTGTGCCTGGCTCCGAAGTCGAACGCCGTCGTAACCGCGATCGGCGAGGCGATTGCTGATGTGCAGCAAGGCAAAGCCGGCTCGGTGCCGCCACCGCTGCGGGACGGCCATTATTCCGGCGCGAAGAAACTCGGACATGCCGAGCGCTACGTCTACCCGCACGATCTGGCCGAAGGTGTGGCCGGTCAGCAGTACCCGCCGGACGAACTCGTCGGCATCGACTACTACCGTCCGAGCGAACGGGGCAACGAGCGGGCGATCGGTGAGCGGCTGGTCCGACTGCGCTCGATCATCCGCGGCAAACAGCGCCGATAGCCACCGGGTAGGGTTTGACCAACCGATCTGGCCTGTAGAAGCTGGGCTCAATCGCCGATAGTGGGAGACGCCGAAGTGCACGCTGGAGCCATCGCCGGATTGATCGCGGCCATCGCGTTCGCGGTACTCGTGTTGCTCATGGCGATACCGCTGTTCAAACTCGGCAAGACGCTGGACGAGGCCACCCTGGCCATCCGCAAGACGCACGAGGGCGCAGCGCCGTTGCTCTCGGGCGCGCAGGTCACGGTGAGCAACGTGAACAGCCAGCTCGAGCAACTCGAGGACATCACCCGGGGTGTCGGCTCGATGACCACCAATGCGGCGGCCCTGACCTCGATCGTGTCGTCCACCGTGGGAAGCCCGCTGATCAAGGTGGCTGCGTTCTCCTACGGCGTGCGCTCGACGGTGAAGAAGCGGCAGGAGGCGCAAGCCTTGTCCGAGGTCAAGCGCGGCCGTCGGCGGGGCCGCTGACATGCGGCGACTGTTCTGGCTCGCCCTCGGCGTGACCCTGGGGGTTCTGATCGTGCGCAAGCTGTCCAAGGCGGCCGAGAAACTGACCCCCGAGAGCATGGCTCGCAGCTTCACCGCCGGGCTCAACGAGCTGGCCTACGGATTGCGTGACTTCGCTGCCGACGTGCGCGAATCGATGTCGGCGCAGGAGGCGGCGCTGCGCGAGGCGTCCGGACTGGACACCGGCTCGGGCCCGGCCGCTGCCGCGGCCATCCGGGCCAGCCACCGCGCGACCGACTGACCGGTGGCAACGCCCGTCAGCAATCCGGTCGCCAGCGCGGCTTAGTCTGGTCTGAGTTCACCGAGACCAACGAGTAAGCCCGGCTGCGTCAGGCGCTTGTTCCGACCCGCCTGACAAGGACCAACTACCGAAGGGGAATCGCCATGCGCTCTGCCGAAATCCGGCGGCGCTTTCTTGCGCACTTCGAAGCGAACGGACACACCGTGGTACCGAGCGCGCCGCTGCCGTTCGACGACCCGAACCTGCTGTTCGTCAACGCCGGCATGGTGCAGTTCGTGCCGTACTTCATCGGTCAGCAGGCCGCTCCGTGGAAGCGCGCGACCAGTATCCAGAAGTGCATCCGGACCCAGGACATCGAAGAGGTCGGCAAGACCACCCGGCACGGCACCTTCTTCCAGATGAACGGCAACTTCTCCTTCGGCGACTACTTCAAGCCGGAGGCCATCCGGCTGGCCTGGGACCTCTCGACCAAGTCGGTGGCCGACGGCGGCTTCGGGCTCGATCCGGAGCGGATCTGGCCGACCATCTACCTCGACGACGACGAGGCCGAGGCGATCTGGCGCGATCAGATCGGCGTACCGACCGAGCGGATCGTCCGGCGCGGCAAGGCCGACAACACCTGGGACATGGGCATCCCCGGCCCGGCCGGCACCTGTTCCGAGCTGTTCTACGACCGCGGTCCGGAGTACGGCCCCGAGGGTGGCCCGGCCGTCGACGAGGATCGGTTCATGGAGTACTGGAACCTGGTCTTCATGGCCTACGAGCGCGGCCAGTCCACCGGCGCCGGCAAGGGTGAGTACGAGATCCTGGGCGACCTGCCGAACAAGAACATCGACACCGGCATGGGCATGGAGCGGATGGCCACGCTGCTGCAGGGCGTGGACAACCTGTACGAGATCGACGAGACCCGCCCCATCCTGGACAAGGCCGCCGAGCTGACGAACACCAAGTACGGGGCGCGCTCCGGTCACGCGGCCAGCGAATCGCACCCCGACGACGTCCGGCTGCGGGTGGTGGCCGACCACGTCCGGTCCGCGTTGATGCTGATGGGCGACGGCGTCACGCCGTCCAACGAGGGCCGGGGCTACGTGCTGCGCCGGCTGCTTCGTCGTGCGGTCCGGTCGGTCCGGATCCTCGGTTACGGCGACCCGGCGCTGCCCGAACTGCTGCCGGTGGCCCGTGACTGCATGGCCCCGTCGTACCCCGAATTGGCCGAGAACTATGACCGAATCGCGATGATCGGCTACGCCGAGGAGGAGACCTTCCGGCGCACCCTGGCCGCTGGCACCACGATCTTCGACACCGCCGTCAGCACGGTGAAGTCGTCCGGGGGAGCGACCTTGCCGGGCGACCAGGCCTTCCGGTTGCACGACACCTATGGCTTCCCGATCGACCTGACCCTGGAGATGGCGGCCGAGCAGGGTTTGCAGGTCGACA
Source organism: Phormidium nigroviride PCC 7112 (assembly GCA_964658795.1). GTDB lineage: Bacteria > Actinomycetota > Actinomycetes > Mycobacteriales > Jatrophihabitantaceae > Jatrophihabitans_A. The sequence goes on along the minus strand of CAZZZW010000275.1, from coordinate 2,652 downwards.
CCGACGCGTTCCGGCGGTTGATGACCGAACAACGCGAGCGGGCCAAGGCCGATGCCAAGGCGAACAAGAGCGCGCACGGCAATTCACCGGCGTTCCGCGAACTGCGGGATCAAGGTGAGACGGTCTTCACCGGCTACACCGAGTTGCAGACGCAGTCCAGGATTCGGGGCATCGTCGCCGACGGCACGCTGGTGCCCGCCGCCCAGGCCGGCCAGATCGTGGAAGTGGTGTTGGACGAGACCCCGTTCTACGCCGAGTCCGGTGGCCAGATCGCCGACGAGGGCGTCATCTTCGCGGGCTCGGCCGAGCTGCGGGTGCTGGATGTGCAGAAGCCGATCAAGGGGCTGACCGTGCACCGGGTCGAGATCATCGACGGTGAGCTGGAGTCCGGCGCGAGCGCCGATGCCCAGGTCGATCCGGAATGGCGGGTCGGCGCCCGGCAGGCCCACTCCGGTACCCACGTCATGCACGCGGCGCTGCGCGAGGTGCTCGGCCCGACCGCGTTGCAGAGCGGTTCGTACAACAAGCCCGGCTACCTGCGACTCGACTTCGCCTGGGGCTCAGGGCTGTCCGAGGCCGGTAAGCAGGACATCGAGGACGTGGCCAACCGGGCCCTGCGCGCGGACCTGCCGGTGACGGTGGAGTACATGCCGCTGGGACGGGCCCGCGAACTCGGGGCGCTGGCGCTGTTCGGTGAGACCTACGACGCCGAGGTCCGGGTCGTCGAGATCGGCGGCGCCTGGTCGCGCGAGCTGTGCGGTGGCACCCATGTCGAACACTCCAGCCAGGTCGGTGCGCTGACGGTGGTCGGGGAGTCCTCGGTCGGGGCCGGCGTGCGCCGCGTCGAGGCCTTCGTCGGCCTGGACGCGTTGCGCTACCTGGCCACCGAGCGGGCTCTGCTAAACGCGGTGTCCGAGACGCTGAAGGTGCCGGCCGCCGAAGCCCCGGACCGGGTTGCGGCCCTGGTCGAGCGGCTGAAGGCGGTCGAGAAGGAGCTGGAGAAGGGGCGGATCGCGGCGGTGTTGGCCGGCGCCGGTCAGCTGGCCGCCCAGGTCCAGGAAGTCGCGGGCCTCCAGCTGGTCGCCGTGCCGGCCCCGGACGGCGTGCCGGGCGGCGACCTGCGCACCCTCGCCCTGGACGTCCGGGCGCGGCTCGATCAGGGCCGGCCGGCCGTGGTCGTGCTGATGTCCGCTGTCGAGGGCAAGGCGCACTTCGTGGCTGCGGTGAACAAGCCGGGTCAGGAAGCCGGCGTGTCGGCCGGTGACCTGGTCAAGGAGTTCGCCCCGGTGCTCGGCGCTCGGGGCGGCGGTAAACCCGACCTGGCCCAGGGCGCCGGGGGCGATCCGGCCAAGGTCGGCGATGCCCTGGCCGCCGTCACCCGGACCCTGGCGGCTCGTGCCTGAACCACGAACCGGGTCGGGGCCGGCGTTGCCGCCGAGTGGGGTTCTGCTCGGCATCGACGTCGGTGCGGTCCGGGTCGGGGTGTCACGGACGGATCCCTCGCAGATCATGGCGTTTCCGGTGCGAACCGTCCGGTTCGACGGCGAGCACGCCGGGCCGGATGACGACCCGACCCACCGCAGTGACCTGGCCGAGATCGGCCGGTTGATCGCCGAACACGAGGCCGTCGGGGTCGTCGTCGGCCTGCCGAAGACCCTGGCCGGGCGGGAGGGTCCGGCTGCCCTTGCGGCCCGACGGTTCGGCGATGCGCTCGGTTCGCTGATCGATCCCATCCCCGTGCGCTACGTTGACGAGCGGATGACCACCGTCGTGGCGCAGCGTAATCTCAGCTCGAGCGGCGTCCGGGCCAAGGCTCAGCGAGCCGTGGTGGACCAGGCGGCGGCAGTGGAAATCCTGCAGTCATATCTGGCAAGCTCGCCCAAACAGGGGCCGGGCCGGTGACATGGGAACAGAGGCCGAGACGCGTGGAGGGTTCGATCGACGAGCTTCGGGATGACGAACACCCGCTCTTCGGCACCGACGAACCAGCCGCCTACGTTCCCGGTGCCCAGACGCGGGCATCCCGGCACCGTCGGCGTAACCGAGGACGCAAGCGGCGCAAGCTGGTCCCGCTGCTGTCGCTGATCATCGTGATCGTGCTGATCGGCGCCAGCTACGTGCTGGTCAAGGAGGCGGCCAACCACTTCCGGACCAAGGACTACGCCGGAGCCGGCACCGGAACGACCCAGATCACCATCAACCCGGGTGACTCCGCCGATGACGTGGCCGCGGCCATGGTCAAGGCCGGCGTCGTCGAGTCGAGCCGGGCGTTCATCAACGCGGCCAAGAAGTCTGGTCGGTCCCAGGACATCCAGCCCGGCGTGTGGAAGGTGCCGGTGCACGCCTCGGGCGCCGCAGCGATGGCCGCCATCCTCGATCCGGCCAACAAGCTGGTGCTGCAGGTGACGATCCCCGAGGGCTATATCGAGTCCCAGGTCCTGTCCGCGCTGTCGGCCAAGACCAAGCTTCCGGTCGCTGCGCTGCAGAAGTCGGCCAGCGCCATCAAGAACCTCGGTCTGCCGGCCGGCTTCACACCGAAGTCGGTCGAAGGTTTCCTGTTCCCCTCGACCTACCAGTTCAGCCCCGGTATGAGCGCGGACGAGGTCATCCAGCAGGTCACGGCCCAGTTCACCGCCGAGTGGAACAAGCTCG
>CAZZZW010000274.1:0-5891 GCA_964658795.1 Phormidium nigroviride PCC 7112 | reverse complement strand
TCTGCACGTTCTGGTCGATGCTGGTGACCAGGCTGTCCCCCGGCACCGGGGCGATCGTCTTGGCGGTACCGACGGATAGACCGAGCGCGTCGAGGTTGAGCTGCTGGGTACCGTCGACCCCACGCAGTACCGAGTCGTAGGACTGCTCCAGCCCGCTGCGGCCGATGGTGTCGGCATCGACCAGCTTCTTGTTCGACTTCTGATCATCGGCACTCACCGCGCCGGTGTAGCCCAGCACGTGGGCGGCCAACGTGCCACCGGGATAGGCCAGCACCGTCTGGTCGTCGATGGCGACGCCGGGAAACTCTTCCGAATGTTCGGAGATCGCCAGCACTGCGCCGGCATCGACGTCGGTGGCCACCGGAACCGGCTGATACGGCTCACCGGTCCAGCACGGCGCCGGCACCTTCAGCCCGCACGGGGTGATCTGCTTCTGCAGGTCAGCCGCGGTCGTCTTGAGCAGCGGCGCCAGGGCGTTCAACACGCTCACGCCGTGGTCGTCCTGCTGTTGCAGTTGATCGCGATCCACGGTCAGCACGTGGGTACTCCGGTTGCCGACCAGCACCCGTCCGGAGGAATCGAGGATCTGGCCCCGGGGCGCGGGAATCGTGATCGAGCCGAGGTGGGTCAGCCCGGCCGACTGCTGCGGCTTGTTCGAATCCAACAGCTGCACGTAGGCCAGCCGGGCGATCAGGGTCAGCAGCAACGAACCGACCAGCAGCCGCAGTACCGCCAGCCGGCGCCGGGACGCCATCGCGCGGGATTCAGCGAGCAACATCGGGCATCCGGGACAGGACGCTGGTCGGGGTCCGGGGAGCGCGAATCCCCTGTGCGCGCAGCAGTTTCCGCACCACCGGCACGACCAGGAGGCCGAGTAGGGCCTCGGTCAGCGCGACCGGGATGACACTGCGCGCGGTCAGTTGCAGGCTGGCCGCGTGCGAGCCCAGGACACTCAGCAGCAACCCGACGGCCACGCAGGTCACGGTCCCGATAGCGGCTGCCATCGCCGCGATGCCGCGGGTGCCGTAGCCGCGCTGGGTGGCCAGACCACCGACGATGCCGGCCACCAAACCGGCCGCGAGGAAGCACAGCGCCTGCACCCCGGCCGGATTGTCGGAGCCGAGATCAGCCAGCAATCCCATGGCGAAGCCCAGTCCGACGCCGATGCCCGGACCGGCGTAGATGCCGACCACGATCACCATCAGCGCCGGTAGCGACACCGGCACCGGAAACGTCAGTGGGCCGATCAGGGTGGTCTGCAACAGCAGCACGGTGATCACCCCCGCCACCGCGGCGGCGAGCCGGGACAGCATCATCGTGACGTCCCCGGGGTCAACGGCGGCCGGGCGGTGGTCCGGACCGGCAGCAGCACGATGCCGACCAGGTCCTGCCGGGTCATGCTCGCCGTGGGCGTCACCACCGCGGTCACGGCACCGTCCAGGCCCACTGACACCGAACCGACCGTTCCCACCGGCAGGCCTGGCGCGTAGGTCGTCTTGCCGGTCGGGCCGGTGACCAACGTGTCACCCTTGCGGACGTCGAACCGGTCGTCGATCGGGCTGGCGGTGATGCCGTTGGGACCGCGGCCGGTGGCCAGCAACAACTCGCCGGTCCGGGTGTCCCGCACGCCGACGCCGGAGGTCGGGTCAGCGGCCAGCAACACCACGCTGGTGGTCGCGTGCACGCTCAGCACCCGGCCGACCAGTCCGACCCCGTCGGTCACGGTCTGGCCCGCGATCACGTGTTCGCGGCTGCCGACGTCGAGGGTGAGCGTCCACTGGAAGCCGGCGCTGGGACTGGTGCCGATGACCCGGGCGGGCAGGATCTTCCACGACTGGGAATCAGCTTGCAGTTGCAGGGTATCCAGCCTCGCCTGGGTCGTCCGGTCAGCCTGGGCGGCGGCCAGCTTGGACTGCAGTTGGCGATTCTGCTGCTGCAGTCGGGCGATCTGGGTCCGATCCCGGCCGACGTCCGGCACGCCCTGGATGAAACGGCGAATCGGCCCGACCACCGAATCGGTGCCGCGGTACAGCGAACCGAGCGAGCCGGACACGCCGCTGCGGGAGTCGGCGAAGGAACCGCCGGTGAAGTCGAGGGAGATGAACAGCAACGCCACCACCGCGAGCACCGCGGTCGACAACTGCTGGCGTCGGGTCAGCCTGCGCATGGGCGGCGGACTACCGGCGGTGTCCGTCGACGACAACCCGGTGCAGCGACTCGAAGTGCTCCACCACCTGGGCGGTGCCGAGCACGACGGAATCGAGCGGGCGTTCCGCGACCAGGACCGGGATGCCGATGTCGTGCTGCAACCGGGCATCGAGGCCACGCAACAGCGCTCCACCACCGGTCAACACGATGCCGCGGCTGACCAGGTCGCCGGACAGCTCCGGCGGACACCGGTCCAGGGTGGCCTTGATCGCGGCCACGATCCGGCCGATCGGCACCGACATCGCACGCCGGAGTTCCTCGGCCGAGACGGCGACATTGCGCGGCAGCCCACTGGCGACGTCGCGGCCCCGGATCTCGGCCCGCATCGGGCCGGCGATCGGAAAGGCCGAACCGATCGAGATCTTGAGTTCCTCGGCCGTCCGCTCCCCGATCAGCAGCGAGAACTCCGACCGGACGTGCTCGACGATGGCCCGGTCCAGCGCATCGCCGGCCACCCGCAGACTGGTGCTGGCCACGATGCCGGCCAGCGCGATCACGGCCACCTCGGTGGTGCCGCCGCCGATGTCGACGACCATCGACCCGGCCGCCTGGCTGACCGGCAGACCGGCACCGATCGCGGCCGCCATCGGCTCGGAGATGATGTGTACCCGGCGGGCCCCGGCCGCGTAGGCCGATTCACTGACCGCGCGCTGCTCGACGGAGGTGATTCCGGAGGGGACACAGACGACGACCCGGGGGCCGGCGAACGCCCGCCGTCCGGTGACCTTGCGGACGAAGTAGCGCAGCATCTCCGCGGTGGTGTCGTAGTCGGCGATCACCCCGTCCTGCAAAGGGCGAACCGCCCGGATGTGACCCGGGGTGCGGCCGATCATCCGCTTGGCCTCGGCGCCGACGGCCACCACCGAGTTGGTGGTGGTGTCGATGGCGACCACCGATGGCTCGTTCAGCAGGATGCCCCGACCACGGGCGTAGACCAGGGTGTTCGCGGTACCCAGATCGACGGCCAGGTCGCCACCGAGCAGGTCCCCGGCGCGCGCGTCGCCCCGCAACAACGACATCGGGGTGAAAGCCATCGGACCGGGCTACCTCTGCAAGCGTGGTGGGCGTCGAAAGCCGGTCCGTGGAAGCAACCCTGTTACCAGTGTTACTGGTGTGAACCGGCCTCATGATCGTAGGTGCGCAGCCCAGTAAATCCGGGTTGCGACGCGCCCGACCGGCATCGGAGAAAGTGCAGAGGCCGCCCCTGACTACGGATTCTCAACCGGGGCTCAGATACCGCAGTAGCGGCTCAGCCGGCGGGGAACCAGAGTCCGATCTCGCGGGCGGCCGACTCGGGCGAGTCCGAGCCGTGCACCAGGTTCTGCTGGACGGCCAGGCCCCAGTCACGGCCGAAGTCGCCGCGGATGGTGCCGGGCAGCGCGACCGTCGGGTCGGTGGCGCCGGCCAGGGCCCGGAACCCCTCGATCACCCGGTGTCCTTCGGCGACCACCGCGACCACCGGCCCGGAGGACATGAAGTCCACCAGCGGCTGGTAGAACGGCTTGCCGACGTGCTCCTCGTAGTGCTGGCTGAGCAGGTCGACCCCGACCAGGCGCTGCTCCAGCGCCACGATCCGGTAGCCCTTGCCTTCGACCCGGGCCAGGATCTGGCCGGTGAGGTTGCGGGCCACTCCGTCCGGCTTGACCAGGATCAGGGTTCGTTGCACGGCAGCATCGGTCATGCCGGTCAGCCTATCGAGCCGATCCGGCCGCCGGCGACGAGCCGTCGGAGCACGCTAGTTGACCAGCATCCGCCAGCCGGCCGGAGTGCCGACCAGCTGGCGCCGGGTGCGCAGCAGATACCACCAGATCAGCAGGAAGAACACGACCACCACGGCGATCGGCGGGATCAACGCGATGGTCGCCACCACGACCAGCTGCAACCCGCTGCCGAGCCCGATCCCCCACGGCCGCCGCAGCACAAAGCCGGTCGCGATCAGGATCACGGCCAGTCCGATCAGCAGCCCGGTCTTGGTGCCGGTGAGTCCGGTCGAGGTCTGCGCAATCGCACGCGGCACCAGCAGCACCACGAACGCCTCCAGGCAGAGGATCGCGGCCAGGCCGCCCCGGGTGGCCCGGTCAGCCCGCCGTCGACGCTCGGCCAGCAGTTCCTCGGTGGGCAGGTCCTCCCCGTGCTCGAACGCGTGATTCTCTCTCCCGGCCGACTGGTTCTCCTGCTCTGCCGATTCGCCGTCGCCACCTTTCGGTTCGGCCGGCTGGCTCTGCTCGGTCATCACGAGTTCTTCCCGGTCAGCAGCGTGCGGGCCTCACCGGCGGTGACCACCGACCCGGTGATCAACACCCCGGATCCGGCGTACTGGCCGTCGTTGCTCTCCTCGGCCAGTCGCACGGCCGATTCGATGGCATCGTCCAGCCGGGGCTCCACCGTCACCCGGTCCTCGCCGAACACCTCGACCGCCAACGCGGCCAACTGGTCGACGTCCATCGTCCGGGGCGAGGAGTTCTCGCTGACCACGATCTCGTCCAGGACCGGTTCCAGGATCTCCAACGTTCGTTCGGCGTCCTTGCCGGACAGCATCGAGACCACCCCGACCAACCGGCGGAAGTCGAAACCTTCGGACAGCGCCTGGACCGTGACCGTCATGCCGGCCGGGTTGTGGCTGGCATCGACCAGCACCGTCGGGGCGGATCGGACCGGTTCGAGCCGGCCGGGTGAGCGCACAGCGGCTAAGGCGGCCCGGACGATCTCGATCTCGATCGGACCGGACTGCGCGCCGGCCCCGAAGAATGCCTCCACCGCCGCCAGGGCACAGGCGGCGTTCTGGGCCTGGTGGGCTCCATGCAACGGCAGGAAGATCTGGTCATAGACCCCGCCCAGGCCTTGCAGCGTCAGCAGCTGCCCGCCGACGGCCAGCGATCGGTCCAGCACCCCGAACTCGAGACCTTCCCGAGCCACCCGGGCCTGGACCTCGGCCGCGCGTTTGAGCAGTTCGGCCGCCGCCTCGCTCGGCTGGGACGCCAGGATTGCGGCCGCCCCTTCGTGGATGATGCCGGCCTTCTCCGCGGCGATCTCGGCCACCGTGTCGCCGAGGTACTCCATGTGGTCCAGCCCAACGGGCGTGACGACCGCGACCTCGGCCTCCAGGACGTTCGTCGCGTCCCAGGTACCGCCCATGCCTACCTCCACCACGGCCACGTCGACCGGGGCGTCGGCGAAGATCGCGAAGGCCATCGCGGTAACGGTCTCGAAGAAGGTCAGCGGGATGTCGGACTGCTGGTCGGCCAGGGCCAGGAACGGCGCGATCTCGTCGTAGGCGTCGGCAAAAAGTCGATCGGAGACCACCTCTCCGTCCAGCACGATACGTTCGGTCATGTTGGACAGGTGTGGGCTGGTGTAGCGGCCGGTGCGTAGTCCGAAGCCGCGAAGCAGTTCGTCCACCATCCGCGCGGTGGAGGTCTTGCCGTTGGTCCCGGTCAGGTGGATGGCCCGGTAGGCCCGCTGTGGCTGGCCGAGCAGGTCGAGCACCCGTTCGACCCGCTCTCGCGACGGCGAGATCTTGTGTTCGCCCCACCGGGCCAGCAGCGCCGCCTCGACCTGTTGGCGTCGGGCCGCGTCCTGCTTCTTCGCCGGTGTCGTCACGCCCCGAGTCTAGGGACCACAGCTCCGACGCCTGCGGACCGTCCACCCGCGAATGGCCAGTTCCGGCACGAATGGCCAGGTAT
>CAZZZW010000273.1:0-5918 GCA_964658795.1 Phormidium nigroviride PCC 7112 | reverse complement strand
GGCCGGTCTGCTGATCACCACCCTGCTCCCGGTGTTGCTTTTCCTCGTGGTGCAAAGAGTTTTCTTGAGAGGGGCTGGTTTAGGGGGCGCTCTCAAGGGCTGAGTTCCACCTGGTCCGCTCAGCGGGCGCGCTGGACCGGACGATCCGTTCGACGAGCGGGCCGTGGCCGCAGATCATCGGTCAGCTCCCCCGCCCGCCAGAGCGGCATACTCGCCCGCAGGGCCAGGTACATCTCGAAGCAGCGATCGTTGTCGGCCAACTGATCGCCGAAGAGTTCATGCATCCGCTTCAGGCGATAGCGCACCGTCTGGGCGTGCTTGCCCAAATGGGCGGCCAGGGCCGGCGCGCTGCCTCGGGCCTCCAGCCACGCCAACATGGTCTCGGCCAGGATGCGCCGGCTGTGCGGTGGTTGGGTGAAGAGCGGGGCCAGCACCTGCCGGGTCAGTCGCTGCCGCAGTAGCGGCTCGGCGTGCAACCACAGCGTCGCCATGTGGTCGGCGCAATCCAGGATCGGCGTCGGCTCGATGACGCCGGACTCGATCAGCTCCAGACCACGTCGGGCCCACCGCAATGAGGACGCGGCGTCGGCCAGTTCGACCGGACAGCCGATGCTCAGCGTGTGTCCGGCGAAGATGGTGGCCAGCTCGTTCCGCCCGTCGGGGTCCAGCGGCGCCGGCACGAGCACCATCGGCACCACGCCACGAAGATTTGCCAATGCTCGGGGGTGTAGTCGCCGTGGCGGCGGCAGGATCTCCGACGAGCGGGTGATGGCGATCATCACGACCTGGGCCGGCACCGTCCAGTTGCCCGTCGCGGCCAGCTGGTTGATGTCGCGAGCGCTGCCGTTCGGACTCAGGATCAGCTCGAGCAGCCGCTCCCGCCACTGGTAGGCGGCGTCGGACAGCTGGCTCTGGGCCTCCTGAAACCCCAACACCGACTGCTCGGCCAGAGAGTTCATGAACTCGAACAGGGCATCGCCCAGCTCACCCAGCGTGCTGGACGGCAGCTTCATGTCCAGAGCTATTTCATGCAGACTTTTCCAGGCTATTCCGGATGCAAGTTGGTAGGCACTACGCAGGGACTCCAGGCTGCGGCCGGCGTAGGCCTCGCCCCGTCCGATCCGCTGAAACGTCTCGTCGACGTGCTCCCGCGTCGCGGTCGGATCGCTGATCCGGTCGATGAAGTAGCCGATCGCCTGCGATACCCCGGTCTCGGCGATTTCGAGGTAGCTTTCATGCGGCTCGGCCGCGTATTCGGAGATGTGCCGGCCGATCTCGACGGCGATGTGCTCGGTCAGTTCGGCCAGTTTGGAACGCATGACCTCAGCCAGGTCGTCCGACATCGGCGCTGGGTCGACGTCGAGTCCGGAGGCTGTCGTCATCGCTTCCTCACTGTTCGTCCCGTTCTGCGGTGAGCCGGATCAGTGCACCACGCACGGCGGACGCAGAGCAAGCAATGGGCAGAACTTCCCGACGACACAAGCAAAACCAGGCTACGGGAACGTCGGGTACGGCGGCGCCGGCAACGGGCAGACCAAGTTGTTGTTGACGTCGTAATAGCAGGCCGTGGGATCGTTGGGATCGAATCCGCCGAGCTTGGCCACGCCTTGCGCGACCTTGAGTTCGTTACCGGGTCCGGAGATCATCGCCGTGATCAATCGGCTGACGTCGTCACCGGCGTTGTTACAACCGGTGAACGGCGGGATCGTCAGGTCGGTCGAGTCGGGATGCAGGACATAGCCGTTGACCTTGGTCGCGTTGGCCTGCTGGACCAAGGTGCCTCCGCCGGCGTAGAAGTACGTCTGGTCGCCCCAAAGGTTGAGGTACACCGGCGTGGCCGTGTGGCAGTTTGATCCGACGTTCAAAGGAACCTGATCGACCGTGACATCGCTGATGCTGAGGTTCACGTTGCCGCGGACGATGTTCGTGGCCGCCGGCACCTCGTTCGACCAGTTCGGATCGCAGGCCGGGCTTTGATTGGCGAAATACTGCACAACCTTGATCGGCTGGATCTTGTTGTTCGACACCAGCTGATTCAGATGCACCGTTGCCGTGACCGGGATCGAGCCGAACGCGAGCATCGACACCTTGGTTGCGGGGAAGGCGCCGTAGGGGCGGGCACCCGGTGCGGTCGATACCGCGTAGGAGTCGACCGTGATGTAGGAGTCGATGGCAGGGTCGGCCGCGGTGGCGCACGGCGGCTGGCGGGCGGGGATAGCTTTCACGAACCCCTGGGTCTTGTCGTGCTCGGCGTTACTGAAGACGTACAGCGCAGCCAGTGTGACGTCGAGTTTGACCACCAGCTTGGCCTTGTTCGACTTCATCGTCGGCGAAAGCCCCGAGGCACCGCTGTCGGAGTAGTCGGACGCGATCGGCAGGCTGGGCCCCGGTGATGCCGCCGGGCTCACATTGGTCTGGCCGTTGGCGGCGGCCACCTGATCGCGAGTGATCGGGCCATCGCTGGGCGCCGCGCTGCTGTTGCTCAGGCCGCCGACCGTAGCGGCGACCAGGGCGACGACGAGCACCCCGTACCGAACCGTCCGGCGAGTGGCCTTGGCTCGTGGTTGTTTCAACAAAGACCCCTCGGTTGGTTCGACTGGCCGCGAAGCCACCCCGGCAGAATAGGTTCTGAGTTGCAATTGGGCAAGCGTCCCGCGACGCGTCCGTCCGGCGACTGCGGGTCATTACCCGGAGATTAACCCTGGTTTTCAGCACCATTCCATCGGTCACCCGGCACGATTGTCTGCGACAAAGTTGGTACCGGGGTAAAAATTTCTGGGCCACCATCTTGACCACGCGTCGTATTTGCCTGCACCTCACGATTCGTCTAGGCAAAACCCTTGCTGGCCAACGTATTCGGCGTTTAGCGTTCGGCTCGCGTTGATCGATTCTTCGCACAGTGCCTCCAGCCAATATGGCCCGGAATCGCGGGGGGGCCATTTCACAAACCATGCCGGCTCTGCCGGTTCAGTGAACGGAGACTTACATGCAGCTCACCAAGGCCAAGTTCGTTGCGGGGGCCGTCGCGGCCACCGCCGCAGCCGCCGTGGTCGCCCTGTCCGGTGCTGCCAATGCTGCTCCGGCGGTAACCGCCTACACCGTCGCCGGTGGTGGCACGGGCGGCGCGGTCACCCTGACCAACTCCGGCAACCTGGTGTTCAAGGACACCTCGACCGGCGGCGGCTCGATCCTGACCTGCACCGGCTTCAGCGCCCCGGGTCACGCCAACGTCGGCGCCCACACGTCCTTCGCGCCGGCCACCCCGCCGACCGCCCCGCCGCTGGACGCCGCCCTCACCACCACCCTGACGTCGAGCAGCCTGTCCGGTTGCTCCAACGTCACCGTCGGTGCCACCACCATCACCCCGAGCGGAACCTGGAGCTTCGGCGTGGTGAGCAAGTCGGGTACGACGGCAACCGGCTACCTGGACTTCGTGTCCGCGCACGTGGCCGCCGCCACCTGCGTCTTCGACGCCAAGGGCTACATCCCGGGTAGCTACGACAGCACCACCGGCAAGTTCACCGCGGCGAGCACCCCGTCCGGGCTGGTCATCTCCAACGTGAGCGGCAGCGGCTGCAACCTGGTGCACGTCGTCAACGGCCACACGGCCAACCTGACCGGCGTCATCGTGATCAGCCCGCTGGTCACGATCAGCTAAGACACCATCGGCGGAACGCCATCGCTAGAGCGGGTGGTGCGGTCAACTTGTCTGACTGCACCACCCGTTGCGTCGCCCGGTGACAGCAATATCCACTGCAAGTTCCTACGAATGGAGTACGACGAATGTCATCTCGACGAAGCTGGGTCCGGCTCGCCGCAGTCGGCGCCGCACTGACCCTCGGGCTTGGTGTGGCTGCAGCCAGCCCGGCCGGCGCAGCCACCCCGAAGGCGGATCCGCCGCCCTACCTGCTGACCGATCTGTTCGATGCTGTCGGCAGCAGCAACATCGGCAGCATCAACTCGACCCTGCCGATCGGTCCGACCACACTGACCGAGACGCTGAACCTGAACAACGCCGACCCGAACGTCTACCCGATCGTCACCGGCTCGCTGCCCGTACCGAGCAAGCAGATCCAGTTCAAGGCGCTGGGCATCGTGCCGATCCGGGCGACGGTCAGCCTCGTCGAGACCTCGCCGGTCACCGGCACGATCTCCTCCGATCCGAACACCGGCAACCTGTCCGTGGTCAGCCACGTGTCGTACACGATCAAGCTCAGTGACGTGAGCGCGCAGGCCCTGGGCGTCTGGATCCCGCTGGGTATCGGCAGCAGCTGCCAGACGATCAACCCGGTCGCCATCACCGCCTCCACTCCGGCCGGCCAGAGCTTCGACGTGGTCACCGGCGGCAACCTGACCGGCAAGTACACCATCGGGCTGTTCCAGAACTGCGCCCCGCTGCACCTGCCCGACATCTTCGGGCTGGGCTCGATCACTATCAACGCCCTCGTGCCCGGCACGAACAACACGATCAACCTGCAGCTGTCCAACGGACGGTTCGCCGGCTAGTCCCGGACTCCGTCCAGGCGATCCCGCGCCGCCGCCTCTGCAACGAGGCGGCGGCGTGTTCGTCGCCAGCCGCCGGTTCCCGTCGCCCTCGTTCGGGCGCGGGGCCTAGCTATTGGCTAGACCGGCCCACTCCGGCAGCGCGGCCCGCAGCGCGAGCAGGAGCTCGACCCGGGCGGTCCGATCCTGCAGTTGATCGCCGAACAGAACCTGCAGCCGTCCGACCTGATAGTGCACGGTCTGGCGGTGCAACCGCAGGATGCCGGCGAGTTCCCCCTGGGTACAGCCCAGCTCCAGCCAGGTCGACAGCAACTGTCCGTACTTCAGGCGCTTGCTGCTGGACAGCTCGGCCAGCGGGGCCAACCGACGTCGGATCAGCTGATCGAACAACGGCTTCTCGGCGTGCAGCAGCAACTCGGGCAGGTGCTGGTCACAGAAGATCGGGAACGGCTCGGCGATCACCCCGGCCGCGACCAGCCGGGTCGCCTGCTGCGCCCAGCGCAACGAGGTCGCCGCCATCGACAGCGGCACGGTGGCCCCCACCGACAGCTCGGCCTTGGCGTTGAGCTGGCCCAGCGCGAGTCGCTCCGGCTCGCTGAGCGGCCCGGGCACCAGCAACGCGCAGCCGAAGCCGGTCCGGCCACCCAGGGCCCGGCCGTCACCGGTGAGCTGCCCGGCCATCCGGGCCAACTCGGCATCGCCGGCATCGGCCCCGGGCTCCAAGGCGATCACCGTGACCTCATCGGGCAACTGCCAGTCCAGCTGCGTCGCCAGCTCCCGGATCGCGCCGGCCGGTGACGCCGGCTGATCCAGCAACAGCTGCAGTAGCCGAGCCCTTCGATGCACGGTCAACTCGTCCCCGGTCAGCTCGGCCTCGGCATAGCCGGCCGCCGACACGGCAGCCAGGTGATCGACGAAGCCGAACACCGCAGCCGCGAGGGCCGCGATCGTCGCCGGCGGCAGCGGGTCCGTCTCGTTCAGACGCATGATCCGGCGCCAGGCCAGCATCGAGCCGAGCCGGTAGGACGACTGCAGTGCGTCATGACTGTGGCCGGCCAGAGCCTCGTTGCGGCCGAGGGACCGGAAGACCTCGAGATGGGCCGGTGACAACGTGCCGGTCCGCGTCACCTGCCCGACGAAGGTGGTCAGCGCACCCTCGACCCCGCGCCGGATCGCCCGCCCGTAGGGTCCTTCCAGCGACCGCCGGTACTCCGGTACCTGTTCCTGGATCAGGCTCACGATGTCCCGGGCCAGCCCGGGCACCTCGGCCGGGATCAGCACCTGACGCCAACGTTGCGGCAGGTGCGGCCACTCGATGTCGCTGAGGCGGACGACTCGGCTCTTCATCGCGTTCCTTTCCGGTGGCAGGAGCCCGCCGGCTCGACGGGTGCCGTCGAGAGGATATGTCCCTTTTG
>CAZZZW010000272.1:4202-5929 GCA_964658795.1 Phormidium nigroviride PCC 7112 | reverse complement strand
GCCGACGGTCACGAAATCGATGAGCTCCTCCACCGACCGGAGCAGCGGTACCTCGACGTCGGCGTAGCTGTTCACCGAGCCGAGCACACGCCGCCACATCTCCCGCGGGTCCGAGACCCCGAGCGCATCGGCGATGCCCTGTTTCCACTCGATCGAGCGTGGCACCACCGGCCATTCCTTGATGCCGAGCGCGGTCGGTTTGACCGCCTGCCAGACGTCTACGTACGGGTGGCCGTTGATCAGGACGTGCGGTGACTTCACCGTGCCTGCGATCCGAGTTTCCTTCGAGCCGGCAACCAGATGGTCGACCAGCACGCCGAGCCGTCGGGTGGCCGACGGCTGGAACTCCGCCACTGCCTCAGCGAGGTTGTCGATGCCGCCCAGCGGTTCCACCACGATGCCTTCGATCCGCAGGTCCTCGCCCCAGATCCGTTCCAGCAGGGCAGCATCGTGCACACCCTCGACCCAGATCCGGCTGGCCTTGGCCACCTGGGCCCGGACGCCGGCGACCGCGACCGAACCGGAGGCGGTCCGACCGGGCTTCTTCGCGGCGACGGCGCTCCGGGCCGGCTTGATCAGCGTGACCAGTTCTCCCTCGAGCAAGAAGCTGGCCGGCAGCAGCGGAAACTCCCGTTCCCGGTCGAACCGGTCGGCCAGCACCACGGTGTCGCGCTGCTCGCCGGCGATCACCGCCCGGCCGACCCGGATCACCGCGCCGCAGAACTTGCCGTCGGCGGTCTCGACCACCAGGTCGGGCTCGGCCGGGACCTCGCGCACGGCACGGCGGCGGGATGGGGAGGATTTCAGTACGTCGTCGGAGTACACCCGTCGAACCTAGGCAACGACGAGTCGGATCCGGGGTTGCCACACCCGGGCCAGAATCAGTCGGTACCGTTGTTTCTCGTGTCAGATCATCGTCGTTGTGCGCGACTGGCTGCCTGGGGTTCGGCCTGGCTGGCCGGCTCGGCGGCATTCGACCAGGTGCTGGATGCCGTCACCGGTCGTGGCCGGCACGTCGGCGGCCCCAGCTTCGACCTGGCCGGCCTGAACCCGGTCGGCGTCGCGCTGACCGACTGGAAGCGCGCCGGTACTCCGGCTTTGCGGCTGGCGCTGCCGGTGCCCGGCGACGTTCGTGGGCTGGCCGGCCCGGCGGAGTTCCGTTCGCAGGTGATCGAGGCCGGTCAGGCGGTCTATGGCAACGACTTCGGCGTCACCGTGCGGCCCGGCCGGGAGACGCCCAGCAGCGCCGGCCGTGAATACAGCTGGCATCGGGGTGATTACACCGAACTCCCGCCGGACCCGCTGGGGCTGCAGGACGCCGAGCACGATCTGGCCGAGGCGATCAGGGAAACCGCGTCCGACTTCGCCCGCCGTGGCGCCACCAGCTGGCTGACCGACCTGGCCCCGGCCCTGTCGGATGCGCGGCGCGCCGGTGAACGTCTGCACCTGCCGGCCAGCCACCCACCGCGCGCGGTCCGGCTGATCGCCCAGGCCGAGCGGCTGACCGCGGTGTTCTCAGTGGTCGATCGCGACGACACCGGTGCGCTGACCGCCGCGGAGCTGTCGGAGAAGCTGCGGGCACTGGCTCCATTGCGGCTGGCGGTCCGCCGCGCGCTGGTCGCGGGCTACAACGCGCCGGCCGAGGTTGCCGCCACCTGAGGTGTCGTCCGACCGTGCGATGCCAGCACTCCGAAAGGTGGTCGCGGTCCGACATGGCGGTACGGACC
>CAZZZW010000272.1:0-4192 GCA_964658795.1 Phormidium nigroviride PCC 7112 | reverse complement strand
GAAAGGACACGTGGACCTTGCGGTACGGACCGCGACCACGATCTAGGGGTTACGGGCCGGTGATGTAGTCGCCGTCCACCCAACCGGTCACCTTCGTACTTCCGTTGTAGCCATAGCCATAGACCCAACCGCGGCCGCCGACGATCTTCACGTCGCTGGTGCAGTGATGGAAGGTCGCGCCGTCCTTGAGCTGACCGACCGCCGGCGTGGTGATGCCCGGCGAGGTGTGCACCTTCAACCAGTCGACCAACTGGACGTGGCCGTAGGTGTCGATGGTGCAGGGCGCCGCGGCGGGGGTGACCGCACCAGCATCGGTCGTACCGGCCAGTCCGGTGACGGCGAACGCACCGACGGCGACCAGTCCGGCAAGTTTCTTGTTCACGATGGAGCTCCTCATGTCGTAGATCCGAGCAATGAGGATGTTGCCCGCTTTATCGACACGAAAAGCACCTACGGCCGGTATCGGACCAAGGGTGGCAAGAATCGGACGTCAGCCCGGACGCCGGGCCGGGGCCGGACAGCACGTTGCCGGGCATTCCCAGCCGCAGACGCCCAACTCCCCGAGGAATGCCGGTTGCTGACCGCGCACCTTCTCCATGACCAGATCGACCAGGGAACTGACGAAGGCCGGATGAGTGCCGGCGGTGGCGGCGCGGGCGTACTCCAGCCCGAGGCCGGCCGCGGTCTCGGCCGCCTCATTGTCGAGGTCCCAGAGCACCTCGAGATGATCGGACACGAAACCCGACGGTGTGACCACCACCGACCGCGTACCGGATTCGGCCAATGCGGCCAGGTGATCGTTGATGTCCGGTGTCAGCCAGGGCACCTGCGGCGGCCCGGAACGGGATTGCCAGACCAGGTCGAAGTCGGCGCCAGGACCGCGTACCGCCTCGGCGACCAGCCTGGCCGTGGTCAGGTGCTGGGCCAGGTACAGACCACCGGAGGGCCCCGCGGTCTCGTTCATGCTCACCGGCACCGAGTGCGCGGTGAACACCAGCCGAGCCTCTTCCGGCTGCGTCAGCCGGCCGAGCGCGTCGCGGACCGCATCGGCGTTCGCCTCGAT
Source organism: Phormidium nigroviride PCC 7112 (assembly GCA_964658795.1). Classification (GTDB taxonomy): domain Bacteria; phylum Actinomycetota; class Actinomycetes; order Mycobacteriales; family Jatrophihabitantaceae; genus Jatrophihabitans_A. The sequence continues at coordinate 3,129 of CAZZZW010000272.1, read as the reverse complement.
GAAACCTGGGGAATCGAAGTAGTGCCGCAGCTTGGTGAATCGGACCCCCGGAGCGGCCTCGGCCACGCCGGCCAGGTCTTCGCGGTACTGCCGACAGCCGGAGTAGGAACCGGTCGCACTGGTGGCCAGGACGAGCACGTCCCGCATGCCGTCGGCGCGCAGTTGAGCGGCGACATCGCCGACGTAGGGTGCCCAGTTCCGGTTTCCGAAGTACAGCGGGAGGTTGAGCTCGCGCCGCGTGAACTCGGCCCCTAGCGCGGCCAGCAGGGCCTCGTTCTGGGCGGTGATCGGTGATACTCCACCGAAGTGGTAGTAATGCTCGGCCACCGCGGCCAGCCGCTCGTCCGGGATACCGCGACCGGCCGTCACATTGCGCAGGAACGGCATGACCTCGGCCGGTCCCTGCGGGCCGCCGAAGGACAACAGCAGGAACGCGTCGTAGCCGGATTCTGCCGATCCGGACGAAGGAAGCGCCATTCAGACACCCATGGCGTGGAAGCCGCCGTCTACGTGGATCAGTTCACCCGACGTGGCCGGGAACCAGTCCGACAGCAGCGCGCAGCAGCTCTTGGCCACTGGGGTGGCGTCCTCGATGTTCCATCCCAACGGTGCCCGCACCCCCCAGGCGTCCTCGAAGGCCTTGAACCCAGGAATGCTCTTGGCCGCCATCGTCCGGATCGGACCGGCGGCGACCAGGTTGACCCGAATCTGCTTCGGACCGAGCTCGCGGGCCAGGTAGCGCGAGGTGGATTCCAACGCCGCCTTGGCCACCCCCATCCAGTTGTAGGCCGGCCACGCGACCCGGGCGTCGAAATCCAGGCCGAGAATCGAACCGCCCTGTTCACCGAACAGCGGCAAGGTGGCAACAGCCAATGATTTCAAGCTGAAAGCCGACACCTGGACCGCGGTCGAGACGTCCTCGTACGGTGCGTCCAAGAACGGTTCGCCCAGGCAGGAGGCCGGTGCGAAGCCGACCGAGTGCAGTACCCCGTCGATGCCGTCGACATGCTCGCGCACCCGCTCCGGCAAGGCGGCCAGATCGTCGGCCGAGGTCACGTCGAGCTCGACCAGCGGGGCCGACTTGGGCAGCCGACGGGCCACCCGCTCGACCAGCGACATCCGGCCGAAGCCGGTCAGCACGACCTCCGCGCCCTGCTCCTGAGCCTCGCGCGCCACCGCGAACGCGATCGAGGCATCGGTGATCACGCCGGTGATCAGCAGCCGCTTACCGTCCAGCAGGCCCATCGGGTTTGTCCTCTCGTCGTTGGATGTCGCAACGTTCGCGGGCTGAGATGACTCAGATGCCCATGGCCAGGCCGCCGTCGACCGGTAGCAGCACACCGTTGATGTAGCCTGCCTCGTCCGAGGCCAGGAACCGGACGGCCTGCGCGATCTCATCGGTGCTGCCGTAGCGCTTGCTCGGCACGCTGGCCAGGATCTCTTTCTTGCGGTCCTCAGTCAGCGCGGCCGTCATGTCGGTCTCGATGAAGCCGGGCGCGACCACGTTGGCGGTGATGTTGCGCCCGCCCAGTTCACGGGCCAACGACCGGGCCAGGCCGAGCACACCGGCCTTGCTGGCCGCGTAGTTGGCCTGCCCGGCCGCCCCGGCGAAGCCGACCACCGAGGAGATGAAGACCATCCGGCCCTTGCGAGCGCGCAGCATGCCCGGGGTCGCTCGCTTGGCGACCCGGAACGCCCCGGTCAGGTTGGCGTCGACGACCTTGGTGAAGGAGTCCTCACTCATCCGCATCAGCAGCGTGTCGTCGGTGATGCCGGCGTTGGACACGAGCACCTCGACCTTGCCGAGCTGCTCCTCGACCTCGGCGAAGGCCCGGTCGACCGACTCGGAATCGGTGACGTCGCACTGCACACCGAGCATGCCGTCGGGGGCGCCGGTACCTCGATGGGTCACCACGACCTGATCACCATTGGCCTGGAAGGCCTGAGCGATGGCCAGGCCGATGCCGCGATTGCCGCCGGTTACCAACACGATTCGACTCACCCGCGCCACGCTAGCCGATCCGGGATCGCCTGCGCGTTACCGGTCGGTAGTGTCAGGGCCATGCGCGCTGTCCAGATCTCCGAGTTCGGTGGCCCCGAGGTCCTTCAAGTAGTAGACATCGATGATCCGGTGCCGGGTGATGGCCAGGTGTTGGCCGAGGTGCGAGCGGCCGGCATCAACTACGCCGACACCCACGCGATCGAGAATTCCTATCTGGCGCAACAGAAACTGCCGCTGATTCCGGGCGGCGAGGTGCTCGTCCGGCTGCCCGACGGTGAACGCGCGCTGGGGATGGCCGATGCCGGCGGCTATGCCCAGAAGGTGGCCGTGAACCCGAAGCACCTGATCGGCGTGCCGGACGGTATCTCCGACGGTCAGGCGCTGACCTGTCTGGTCCAGGGCGCGAGCGCCTGGCACCTGCTGCGCACCAGTGCGCATCTGGCCGAAGGCGAGAGCGTGGTCGTGCACGCCGCGGCCGGGGGCGTCGGCACCATCGCCGTTCAACTGGCCAAACTCTGGGGCGCCGGCCGGGTCATCGCGACCGCCTCGGCACCGGAGAAACGCCAGCTCGCACTGGATCTGGGGGCCGACGTGGCTGTGGATTCCGGTGCCGAGGATCTGACCGCGGCGCTGATCGAGGCCAACGGCGGCCACCGTGTCGACGTGGTGCTGGAGATGACCGGCGGTCCGGTGTTCGATCAGAGCCTGGCCGCGTTGGCGCCGTTCGGACGGCTGGCCTTCTTCGGCATGGCCTCCCGGGTTCCCCCGAGCCCGGTACAGCCGGCCAACCTGATGGGTCACAGCACGGCCGTGATCGGTTTCTGGCTGGCCCACGCGGTGGCCAAACGCGGCATGCTGGCCGAGGCCGTGACCGACCTTTTCTCCTTGATCCTGGCCGGCAAACTCAATCCGGTGGTCGGGGGCAGCTACACCCTGGACCAGATCGCCGACGCGCACCGCTCGCTACTGGACCGCAGCAGCACCGGCAAGCTGATCCTGCTACCCAACGGCTGAGACCGGCCGGCACGCGCCGCGCCAGGCTGGTTGACCGCTCGTCCCCGACGAATGATCAGTTGCGGGACGAGTGATCGATTGCAACTGATCATTGGCGCCGCAATTGATCATTC
>CAZZZW010000271.1:0-5933 GCA_964658795.1 Phormidium nigroviride PCC 7112 | reverse complement strand
ATCCGGGCGGTTCGGGTACCGCCGACATCTCCCGCGCGGCCTTCACCGGCCGGGCCAAGGACGGCGCCGGAATGCTGACCGCGTTCTGTCAGGACGGGTTACAGCTCGGGCCATCACAGCAGTTGACCGTGGTCGCCCACTCGTACGGATCGGTGGTGGCCGGCGTGGCGCTGGCCGACGACGGGCTTCAGCCAGCTCGGGTGGTGGTGGCCGGCTCACCCGGCATGACCGTAGATTCGATCGACGGATTGCACTTGAAACCCGGGCAGTTCTACTCCGAACACGCACCGGATGACTACGTGGCGAACAACCTGGCCGGCTTCGGCACCGACCCGGCCAGCTCCGACTTCGGCGGCACCCGGCTGGCCACGAACGAGCAGGGATATCCGAAGGTCTCGGGACACTCCCAGTATTTCAAGCCGATGTCGCGGGCGCTTCACGGTCTAGCCAGCGCGGTGAGCGGACACGTGCAGCCCGACGAAGTCCAGCCACCGTCAGCCGCCGACCGAGCCGGGGAAGTCCTCGGTGACGCGCTGTACCCGGAAGGACCGCTGGTCGATCAGTGGGCCCACTCCGCTCCCGCACCGATCGCCGACCTCGGAAACGTGATCGACAACAACGTCAAGTCGGTCGCCCGCTACGTGATCGCCGATCCCGGTGGCGCGCTCAGGAGGATCGAGCCATGGCTGCCCTGATTCGTCGATGGGCAGCTGTCACGGTTCTCGCCCTCGCCGCCGGTTGCACCAGCGGGCCGCTCCAACCGCCTCAGGAGTCCACTGTGACCGAAACTCCTTCTCCGGCTAGCGTCTATCTGCAGCAGGCCCGCGATCTCATCACCGGGGTGGTGACGGCCGTGTATCCGGCGGCCAAGTTGAGCACCGGCGTGTACTCCGACGACCCACCGACGGCGTGTGAGCCGCCGTTCCAGAAGCTGATGTCCTACGGCATCTACCGGCAGTTCAACGCGCCCGTCGGACACACCGGCGCATCCCTGTTGCCCGCTCTGGAACACGAGTTCAAGGTCAGAGGCTATCTGCTGGATCAGGTCGGCCAGCTCACTGCCGGCCAACCTTCGTTTGCCGGCGCCGATGAGCACGACTGGATCGACTTTCGAGTCATCGGTTTCAAGGATTCTCCGCTGGTGAAGGTCCTGATGGACACCCGCTGTGGCACGCCCGAGGGCATCTACGCGCCTTCCTCCTCGTCGTCGACGGAGCAGGATTCGCCGTTTAGCTCGAGTTAGCTGGGAGAAACGTTTCGTTGACATCCCGGAGACCTCGGGGTTACGTAAGCGGTTGAGCAACGTAACCGGTTACGTACATCGACGGGAGCCCCGCGTGTTGGAGAAGTCCACCATCTACGAGGTCGCTCGTCGCAGTGGGGTTTCCACCGCGACAGTGTCTCGGGTGATGCGGGACGGCGAAGGTTTCTCCGAATCCACCCGCCGGCGGGTGCTGGACGTGGCCGGTGAGCTGGGCTGGGTGCCGAACGGATCGGCGCGCGGCCTGGCCGAACGGCGAGTCGGCATCATCGGCGTGTTGTTCCCCGATCTGGGCAAGGACGAAGCGGCCGAGAACGAATCCCCCTTGTTCGTCGACCAAGTGATCCGGGGCGCCGAGCGATCGGCCACCCTGGCCGGCGATGCAGTGCTGATCGCGGCCACCGAGGGCGCCAACGGACGGGCCCTGGCCCTGTCGGTGGCGGGCAAGGTCGACGGTCTCGTGGTCACCGCACGCAGCCTGTCCAGTGCCGATCTGGCCGCCGTGGCCCGCAGCGTTCCGGTCGTCGTGCTCGACGCCGCCGCGGCCCGCCGCCGGTACGACGCGGTATTGGCTGACAACCGGGGCGGTGCGACGGCGATCACCGATCACCTGGTACGCGAACATGCTTATCGCGACGTGGCATTCGTGGCTGGCCCGGCCCGCTCCCCGGACTCGATGCAACGCTTCGCCGGCTTCCAGGACGCCCTGACCGCAGCCGGGCGGACCGCGCCGGATCAGCCCGACGGCCACGGCAACTTCACCGAGGCCGGCGGCCGGCGCGCGGTGGAGGAACTACTCGCCCGCCGGACCAGCGCGCCGCGCGCGATCGTGTTCGGCAACGACGAGATGGCGCTGGGCGGCCTGGAAGCGCTCCGGGCTCACAAGTTGCGCGTCCCGCAGGACGTCGCCCTGACCGGCTTCGACGACATCGCCACCGCCCGCCACATCCGTCCGACCCTGACCACGGTGCGGCAGCCGATGCGACAGATCGGCGAACAGGCCGTCCGGATATTGCTCGATCGCCAGCAGGACCCGACCGGTAGACGAACCGTGTTGACCCTGCCGGTCACGCTGCAGCTCCGTCGCAGCTGCGGCTGCAAGTAGCGCCCGAACGCGAATCCCCGATCCACCAAGGAGAACCGCCCGATGACCGAAGAACTGGACGCGCGTACCGACTGGGAACGCCGGATCTACACCCGGTTGACCGACACGACCTCGGCCGACCCGTCCAGTGCCCTGCCGGCGCCGAAGTCGGTCACCGCGCAGGGGCAGGTCGGGCACGTCCGGCTCAGTTGGGATGCCGTTCCCGGTGCCGCCGGTTACCTGATCGAGCGAGCCGATGGTGCCGGCCAGCCGCACCTGGTCATGCACGGCGGCAGTGACGTTCCGGCCGTTCCGGAAACGATATTCGCCGATACGGGCCTCAGCGCCGGTACCGAATACAGCTACCGGATCGGCACCGTGGCCGGCGCGGAGTTCCCGGCCTGGAACTGGTCCGAGCCGGCACGAGCCACCCCCGAGGCCGGCCCGGCCGAGCCCGTGCGGCTCCGGGTGGATGCCGGGCAGGCCGCCGGCCGGCTGAATCGGGTCTGGCACATGGTCGGCAGTGAACGGCTGACCCAACTCACCTTCGGCGATGACGGACACGGGCACCTGATCGGTGCGGAGTTCGCCGAGGCGTTGCGGATCGCCCATGACGAGCTGGGTGTTCGCTACGTCCGGGCCCACGCGATCCTGCACGACGACAACGCGGTCGTGACCCGGGACGGCGGCGGGTTGCACTACGACTTCACCCGGGTCGATGCGCTCTACGACCAGATCCTGCAGATCGGTATCCGACCGATCGTCGAGCTCGGTTTCATGCCGGCCGCGCTGGCCGCAGACACGAGCCAGACCGTCTTCACCTACAAGGGCATTATCTCCCCACCGGGTGACTGGTCGGAATGGCATGACCTGATCAGGGCGCTGGCCCAACACCTGGTCGATCGCTACGGCGTGGACGAGGTCGCACAGTGGGGCTTCGAGGTCTGGAACGAGCCGAACCTGGTGGTGTTCTGGTCCGGTAGCCAGGCCGAGTACTTCCGGCTCTATGCCGAGGCCGCACGGGCGATCAAGGCGGTCGACCCCCGCTTGCCGGTCGGCGGCCCGTCCACCGCGGCCAGTGAATGGATCGAGCCGCTGGCCGAATACTGCGAGCGACACGAGCTGCCGCTGGACTTCGTCACCTCACACACCTACGGCAACCTGCCGGTCGATGCCCAGCCGGCGCTGGCCCGGCACGGTTTCGACAAGGCCCCGATCTGGTGGACCGAATGGGGGGTTGGCTCGACCCACTTCGGCCCGATCCACGACGGGGTCATCGGCGCGCCGTTCGTGTTGAGCGGCTATGCCTCGGTGCAGCAGCGGATGGATGCCCTGGCCTACTGGGTGATCAGCGATCACTTCGAGGAACTCGGCCGGCCGCCGGCGCTCTTCCACAACGGATTCGGCCTACTCACCGAAGGGAATCTGCGTAAGCCCCGGTTCTGGGCGGTCAAGCTGGCCGAGGACCTCGGCGACGACCTGATCGCCGCCGAGCTCAGCGGCGACGGCGCCGGCACCCTGATCCGGACCTTCACCACCCGCGCTGAGGACGGGCGGGTCGATGTTCTGGTCTGGAACGGAACGGTGAACGCCGATCTGCTGGCCGGCGATGAGACCCTGGCCCGCACGATCTCGATCGAGTTGACCGGGCTGGCCGGCGACTACCAGGTCAGCCTGGCCCGCGTCGACGAGCATCACTCCAACATCCTCGCCGGTTACCCGGCGGGCACCGAGTGGCCCGACGCGGCCCTGATGACCGAGTTGCACGAGCGGGATCAGCTGGCGGTGGAGGCCCTTGCGCCGGTGTCCGGATCGTCGGCGACGTTCGAGATCACCGTTCCGATGCCGGGGATCGCCCGATTGCGGCTGAACCCTGGAGCCTCCGCATGAGGCGCTCCGGGACCAGACCGCGGCCACGCCGGCTGGTCGGTTCGATGGCGGCCGCCGTGCTGGCCGCTGGTTGCCTGTCGGGCTGCCTGGGTCACCCGGACAACGCCGGGGCGCGCAACGGCACCCTCACCATCTCCGGTGATGCCGGCAACCCGACGCTGGTGGAGAACTTCAACCCGTTCCAGCCGAGCAACGAACTGCACGGGACGTACCTGATGTACGAACCGTTGGAGATCCGAAGCCCGGTCGACGGTAGCTTCACCCCGTTTCTGGCCACCGGACACACGTTCCCCAATCCGAGTACGGTCCGGTTCACCCTGCGCTCGAACGTGACCTGGAGCGACGGCCAGCCGTTCGCCGCCGCCGATGTGGCCTTCACCTTCCAGCTGTTGAAGAAATACCCCGCGCTGGACTCGACCGGGGTCTGGTCGCAGGTGAGCAAGGTCGAGACCACCGCCACTACGGTGACGTTCACCTTCAAGCAGCCGAACGTGCCGTTCGCCGGGGTGCTGTCGGGCACGCCGATCGTGCCTGAGCACATCTGGTCCAAGATCGCGGACCCGACCAAGTACGCCAACACCAAGCCGGTCGGCACCGGACCGTTCACCCTGGCCAAGTTCGCGCCGACCCAGTACACCCTGGACAAGAACCCGTCCTACTGGCAGGCGGCAAAGATCGCCCCGGCGCACGTGAACTTCCCGGCCTCCTCCCCCAACGCCGGTGCCCAGCAACTCGACACCTCCAACGGTCGGTTCGACTGGTCCTACAGCTTCCTGCCGGACGTCAAGCAGACCTTCGTGGATCGCAATCCCCAATACAACAAATACTGGTTCCCGCCGGGCGGGGTGATCGGTCTGTTCATGAACCTGACCAAGGCGCCGTACAACAACGCCGACTTCCGGCGTGGCGTGTCGCTGGCACTGGACCGAAACCTGATCGCGACGAAGGCGGTGAACGGCTATCTGACCGGAGCCAGCCAGTCCGGGCTGATCCTGCCCAACCTGCAGAAGTGGCTCGATCCGAGCTTGGCCAACAAGGGCAACGTGAATCAGGATCAGAACGCGGCTCTCGATGCGTTCAAACAGGCGGGTTACACCAAGCAGGGCAACCGGCTGGTCTCGGCCGGTGGCAAGCAGGCGAGCATGACGATCACGTTGCCCGGCAACTACAGCGACTGGGTCGCGGCATCGAAGGAGGCGGCCAACGAGCTCAGCGCCATCGGCATCAAGGTCACCCTGGATCTGCCCCAGTTCGACGCGTACAACAAGGCGATCCAGGGCGGCACGTTCGATGCGGCCCTCGGCGGCTTCGGTGGCACCGGTGACCCGTACACCGACTTCAACAACGCGCTCAACAGCTCGTTCGCGACGGCCGTGAACACTCCGACCGCCAACAACTTCGAGCGGTTCAAGGATCCGGCGGTCGATGCCGACCTGGCCACGCTGGCCAAGGCGACCGATCTGGCCACCCAGACGAAGGCGACCCACGCGCTGGAGCAGGTCATGTACAACCAGGTGCCGGTCGTGCTCATGTACTACGGCGGCAGTTGGGGTCTGTTCACCTCGAAGAACTACACCGGCTGGCCGTCCGGGGCGGATCCGTACACGCTGCCCACCAACTACACCAACGCCATGCTGGTCGTGCTCACGCATCTACAACGGGCCGGCGGATGAGCCGCGTGCGCGAAGACCAGGTGGG
>CAZZZW010000270.1:0-5934 GCA_964658795.1 Phormidium nigroviride PCC 7112 | reverse complement strand
GCAACAGGTGCTTGCCGTAGGCCTCGGTTCGACGCAGCACCTGACCGTCCAGCCGGGCCGCACCCTCGGCGAAACGTCCCTGCGGGCTGGAGGCATGAACGACTGACCCGCCGAACAGCTTCTGCTGTTGGCGGGCCAGTCGATGCAGCGTATGACCTTCGGGCAAGGATCAGGCCATGGCCTTCTGCAGGTTCTCGTCGATCGCGGCCAGGAAGTCCTCGGTGGTCAGCCACGGGGCGTCAGGCGAGATCAGCAGCGCCAGGTCCTTGGTCATCTTGCCTTCCTCGACCGTCTCGATGCAGACCCGCTCGAGGGTTTCGGCGAACTCGGTCACGGCCGGCGTCGAGTCCATCCGGCCGCGGTAGGCCAGACCCCGGGTCCAGGCGAAGATCGAGGCAATCGGGTTGGTCGAGGTCGGCTTGCCCTGCTGGTGCTGGCGGTAGTGCCGGGTCACCGTGCCGTGGGCCGCCTCGGCTTCGACCGTCTTGCCGTCCGGGGTCATCAGCACCGAGGTCATCAGGCCGAGCGAGCCGAAGCCCTGGGCCACGGTGTCGGACTGGACGTCGCCGTCGTAGTTCTTGCAGGCCCAGACGTAGCCGCCCTCCCACTTCAGCGCCGAGGCGACCATGTCATCGATCAGCCGATGCTCGTAGGTGATTCCGGCGGCTTCGAAGTCGGCCTTGAATTCGGTTTCGAAGATCTCGGCGAAGATGTCCTTGAACCGGCCGTCGTAGCCCTTCAAGATCGTGTTCTTGGTCGACAGGTACACCGGATAGCCGCGGTCCAGGCCGTAGCGCATCGAGGCCCGGGCGAAGTCGCGGATCGACTCGTCCAGGTTGTACATGGCCAGGGCCACGCCGGCGCCCGGGAACTCGTAGACGTTGAGTTCGATGGGTTCAGTGCCGTCCTTCGGGGTGAAGGTCATGGTGAGCGTGCCCTCGCCGGGCACCTTCAGGTCGGTCGCGCGGTACTGGTCACCGAAGGCATGCCGGCCGATCACGATCGGCTTGGTCCAACCCGGCACCAGCCGCGGCACGTTCGAGATGACGATCGGCTCGCGGAAGATCACGCCGCCGAGGATGTTGCGGATCGTCCCGTTCGGGGAGCGCCACATCTGCTTCAGCCCGAACTCCTCGACCCGGGCCTCATCCGGGGTGATGGTCGCGCACTTGACGCCGACGCCGTGCTTCTTGATCGCGTTAGCCGCATCGATGGTGACCTGGTCGTCGGTGGCATCGCGGTGCTCGACACCGAGGTCGTAGTACTCCAGATTCACGTCGAGATACGGGTGGATCAGCCGGTCCTTGATGAACTGCCAGATGATCCGAGTCATCTCGTCGCCGTCCAGTTCGACGACGGTGCCCTCAACCTTGATCTTCGACATGCTGCTGATCCATCTCCTCAACGTCGCGAGACGGGGCCGAAATGTCCCGTGGCTCCTGAGGCGGAGTCTAGAGAGCCGCCCGGACCGGCGTCCGAGCAGGCGGGTTCGGGAGGGCACAGGTCACTCCCGTCCCGTCCTGTGGATAACCCGGCGGTGCGGGCAGGACTTGGACGCGCCCGATATCGGGTATTAAGTTCTGCGCCATGACCGAATCCGCGCCCACCCGGACGGCCACCGCCGTCGACGCTCTCGCCGAAGACTTCCTGGCCGCCGACGCAGCGCTGGACCCGATCGGCGCTACCTCGATGGGCCTGGCCGGTTTCGATGCCCTGATGCCCGACCTGTCCCCGGACGGATTGGCTCGCCGGGCCGAGCTGAACCGGCAGACGTTGGCCAAGCTCGACTCGGCCCAGCCGGCCGACGACACCGATCGCGTCACCATCGAAGCCATGCGTGAGCGGCTCGAGGTCGCCCGAGAGTTGGACGAGCGCGGTGACCGGCTCTCCGAGCTGAACAACATCACCTCACCGGTGCAGACGCTGCGGGCCGCGTTCGACCTGATGCCGACCGAGACCGAGCAGGACTGGTCGACGGTGGCCCAGCGGCTGGCTGCCATCCCGGCCGCGATCGACGGCTATCTCGAGTCCCTGGCCCTGGCCGCATCCCGGGGTGACGTCTCCCCCGCCCGGCAGGTCCGAGCCGCGATCACCCAGAGCGAGGCCAACCTGGGCGACGACGGCTTCTTCGCCCAGCACGTCGCCCGGGCCGGCGCCGACCTCCCGGACGCTCTGCGGGCCGAGCTCGACCGCAGCTCGCACGCGGCCCAGGCCGGCTACCAGAAGTTGCGCGATTTCCTGGCCGACGAGCTGCTGAGCCAGGCCCCGGAGGCCGACGCGGTCGGCCGGGACAAGTACCCGGCACTGGCCCGGCTGTTCCTCGGCGCCGACATCGACCTGGACGAGACCTATGAGTGGGGCAAGCAGGAACTGGCCCGGATCGCCGGCCTGATGGACGAGACCGCCGACCAGATCAAATCGGGCGCGACCGTCGCCGAGGCGATCGAGATCCTGGAGGCCGACCCGTCTCGCCGGCTGCCGAGCAAGGAGGCGCTGCAGGCCTGGATGCAGGAGCGGGCGGACGAGGCGATCGACGCCCTCAGCGGCACCCACTTCGACATCCCCGGGCCGGTGCGCAAGCTGGAATGCCTTATCGCCCCGACCAATACCGGCGTCATCTACTACACCAACCCCTCCGACGACTTCTCCCGGCCGGGCCGGATGTGGTGGTCGGTGCCGGCCGGCGTCACCGAGTTCTCGACCTGGCGCGAGTTGACCACCGTCTACCACGAGGGCGTGCCCGGCCACCACCTGCAGATCGCCCAGTCGGTCTACAACAAGGCCCAGCTCAACAGCTGGCGACGGATGGGTTCGTGGACCTCCGGGCACGGCGAGGGCTGGGCGTTGTACTCCGAGTGGTTGATGGCCGACCTCGGCTACATGAACGATCCGGGCAACCGGCTCGGTCTGCTGGCCGGACAGTCGCTCCGGGCGGTCCGGGTGGTCATCGACGTCGGCCTGCACTGCGGTTTCGATGCCCCGGCCGAGGTCGGCGGCGGCGCCTGGACGTATGACAAGGCCTGGACGATGCTCACCTCGCACGCGTTCATGGATCGGGAGTTCCTGCGCTTCGAGCTGGACCGCTACCTGGGCTGGCCGGGCCAGGCCCCGTCCTACAAGCTCGGCGAGAAGCTCTGGCTGGAGATGCGCGACCAGGCTCGGGCCAAGGCCGGTTCGTCCTTTGATCTCAAGGAGTTTCACCGCAACGCCCTCAACGTCGGCAGCGTCGGCCTGGATGTGCTGCGGCGCGCGGTCCTCAACGAACTCTGAGCCGGCCGCGGCCTGAAGAATGGAGAGTTATCCGCACATGCTGCGGTTAACTCTCCACTCTTCGGGCTTGACCCTCGACTTGGTTGAGACGGAAGGGTCAGGGGCATGGAGAAAGAACTGCTCAGCATCGGCCGGCTGGCGGCGCTCAGTGGCCTGACGGTGAGCGCGCTGCGCTTCTACGACACTGCAGACGTGCTGGTGCCGGCCGCTGTCGACCCGTCCTCGGGCTACCGGTTCTACGGTCCGGGCCAGGTCGCCGACGCCCGGCTTATCGCGCGGCTGCGGCGAATCAGCTTGCCGGTGAACGACATCCGGCGAGTGCTGGCTGCCCCGGAGGAGGGTCGGACGATCCTGGCCGCTCACCTGAACCGTCTTGAAGCCGGCTTGGCCGATGCGCGCAGGGAGATCTCCATCGTCACCCACCAACTGGAGAGACCGGAGACCCGCATGTCAACCTTCACCCTGCCCGCCACCGCCCTGATCCGCGCGCTGGCCGAGGTTCGCTACGCCGTCAGTGACGATCCGGAACTGCCCATGCTGCACGGGGTGTTCCTCGAATCCGACGCCGCCACGATCCGGCTGGTGGCCACCGATCGCTTCCGGCTGGCCACCTCGACCGCGGCCAATCCCGACCAGGCCGAGCTGTCCCTGCTGCTGCCCACCGCCACCGTCGACGAACTGCTGATGTGGGAACCGGCCGGCGAGCTGAGCGTGACCGTCACCGATGACGAGATCACCCTGTCCGGATCAGGGCATTTCTTGCGGGCGTCGCTGACCGATCCGCAATTCCCGCAGTACCGCCCCTTGCTCGAACTCGACCGTGTCGAGGTGGCATTCGACGCGGCCGCTCTCCGGCAGGCACTGGCTGCCGGCACCGTCGAAACCCGGGACCATCAGGGTCGGCCCTACGAACTGAGCCGGATCAGTGTGACCCCGGCCGGCGTCGAGGTCGGTGAGTCGAGCGATCCGGGCGCCACCGTCATCGGGGTCAACCGCGAGTTCCTGTTGCAGGCGCTGGACAGCGGCGATCAACTGACTCTCGGACTAGACGGGCCGATCGCCCCACTGGCCATCCGGAACCCCGACCGCGCCGACGCATTCTCGATCCTGATGCCGGTCCGGCTGGATCAACCGGCCTGAGCCGGCACCGTCGCCGGGGTGGCCGGTCTCATCCGAGGTTTGAGTCCGGCCACCTGCAGCACCAGCCCACAGACGATCAGCTCGCAGGCAAACCACCATTGGTTCTCGAAGGATTGCTTGTTGAACAGGTCGAAGGCGAACAGCACCAGCGCAAATCCGATCAACAGACCACCCAGATCCCGTGGCAGGTACCGGTAGGCCACGTAGTACGCCCCGACGATGGCGAGCACGATGACGACGGGCGCGATCGCCTCGGGCACGAAGTGCCACAGCGAGATCGAGTCGAACCGGGCGATCCCCTTGGTGAAGAAGTCGACCGTGCAGGCTTTGAACCGCTGGGGATTCCACACGATCCACGGGGCGCTGACCACAGCCGCCACCCCGACCGAGTAGCCGGTCCGGCGCCAGCCCAGTTGCGGCCACATCACCATCACCGGCAGCAGCAGCGCCATGTGTTGCTTGGTCGCCAGGGCCAGCCCCATTGCGATGACCAGCCAGAGCGTCCGGCCGGTCGCCGCCGCGCACACCGCGATCAGCACGAAGCCGAGCAGCAGGCTCTCGTTCCAGGCCTGCTGACCGACCCGCAAGGTGCCGGTGAGCGACAGCGAGACCGCCAGCAGCATCAAGGCCGGCCGCGGCTCGACCGCCCGGCGCAGCACCGTCCAACCGAGAACCATCCAACCCAGCAACAGGATCGCCACCTCGGAGTAGCGAGCATCGTGCAACACGAACCAGCCCGGCCAGGTCGAGAGGAAGGTGGCCGGCAGGTAGTTGAAGCAGGTTGCCGTCTGGCCGTGCGGAATGCCGGTGAAGTTGGTGATCTCGTAGGGATTGACCCCATGGAACAACCCGGCCGAGGACTGCTGGAAGATCTGCCAGACGTCGATCTGCGGACTGCCCGAGCAGGCCACCACGCCGACCACGCAGGCGCCCAGCAGCACTGCCACCCCGACCCAGGCCGATGCGGTCACCCGTGGCGAGAGCACCGACAGCCTGGACCATAAAGCAAGAATGGCAACGACCACCGTGGCCACCGCCGCGATTCCCAGCACCCACCAGAAGCCACCGGTCCGGTCGACGTTGCCCTGCGGCGGCTTGTAGAGCTGGACGAACAGCGACCCGGCCGCGGCCAGCACCACGGTCACGACGTGGACCCGGGGCCGCCAGCCGAGAAGGATCACCACTACCAGCACGACCGATCCGACCAGGATGGCGAGCTGGTTGTAGAAGCGGCCGGTGGTGGAGTAGCTGCATGCGCCGGCGATGAGCGCCGCCACGCCGATCAGCAGATCGCCGCCGATCCGGTGGATCACGCCCGTGAATCCGGTGCTGCGGGGCTTGATCACGCCCCGCATTCTGTCACAGCGGCCAGTCCGCGCTGGTCACCTCACCGCCGACCACGGTCACCGTCAGCGCGGTCGGACCGTCCGGCCGGACGTAGAGCTCGTAGCTGCCCTCGACCAGTTCGCCGAACACCGCCGTGCAGCTCGGACCTTCCGGCGACGGCCGTTCGACGACCCCCAC
>CAZZZW010000269.1:1913-5966 GCA_964658795.1 Phormidium nigroviride PCC 7112 | reverse complement strand
CTCGACGATCGAGGGCGTCTCCATCGCCGACGCGTGCGCCATGCAGATCAGCGATCTGGCCGGCTGGGTAAGCGGATTGTCGGACAAGTCGGTCGCCCCGCTGCTGGCTGCGCTGGGGGAGACGCTCGATTCCTTCGTCGGGATCGGCCTGGGTTACCTCAGCCTCGATCGTCCTGCCGGCACGTTGTCGGGCGGGGAGGCGCAACGCACCAAGATGATCCGGCACCTGGGATCGTCGCTCACCGACGTCACCTACGTCTTCGACGAGCCCACGATCGGGTTGCACACGCACGACATCGAGCGGATGAACGACCTGCTGTTGCAGTTGCGGGACAAGGGAAACACTGTGCTGATGGTCGAGCACAAGCCCGAGGCCATCGCGATCGCCGACCACGTCATCGATCTCGGTCCGCTGGCCGGCAGCGGTGGTGGCCAGGTGATGTTCGAGGGCACGGTGGCCGGCCTGCGCAAGAGTGGAACGATCACCGGGCAGCATCTGGACGATCGCGTCGCGCTGAGGCGGTCGACCCGGCAGCCGACCGGTGTGCTCGAGGTCAGAGGCGCGAACACCCATAATTTGCAGGATGTTTCGGTTGATATCCCGCTGGGGGTGTTGGTGGTGATAACCGGCGTGGCCGGCTCCGGGAAGAGTTCGCTGGTGACCGGTTCCGTGGCCGACCGCGACGGTGTCGTGAGCATCGATCAGGGCGCGATCCGGGGTTCGCGGCGCAGCAACCCAGCCACCTACACCGGCCTGCTCGAGCCGATCCGAAAGGCTTTCGCCAAGCAGAATAACGTCAAACCGGCCCTGTTCAGTGCCAACTCCGAAGGTGCGTGCCCGAACTGCAACGGCGCCGGCGTGATCTACACCGATCTCGGAATCATGGCTGCCGTGGCAATCCCGTGCGAGGTCTGCGATGGCAAGCGCTTCGACGCCTCGGTGCTGGAATACCGCTTCGGCGGCAAGGACATCAGCGAGGTGCTGGCGATGCCGGTCGCCGAAGCGATCGACTTCTTCGCACCGGACGGACCGGCGAACACGCCCGCCGCGCACAAGATTCTCCAACGCCTGGATGACGTCGGGCTGGGCTATCTGACGCTGGGGCAGCCCCTGACCACGCTGTCCGGTGGTGAACGCCAACGGGTCAAACTGGCCACGCACTTGGGCGAGAAGGGCGGCGTCTTCATCCTGGACGAGCCCACCACCGGCCTACACCTGGCCGATGTCGAACAGCTGCTCAGCTTGCTGGATCGCCTGGTTGAATCAGGCAAATCTGTGATCGTGATCGAGCATCACCAAGCTGTGATGGCCCACGCCGACTGGATCATCGACCTCGGTCCCGGGGCTGGTCACGACGGTGGCCGGATCGTCTTCGAGGGCACCCCGGCCGCGCTGGTGAAGCAGCAGAAGACCCTGACCGGTAAGCATTTGGCAGCCTACGTCGGATGATTCTCGATCAGTGAGCTCACGGAACAGCCCACAGCGAGGAGTCGGCAAGAAAGGATCCGCGAAATATTATGTAAAGCTGACTTCTGGCCCAGCAACCGGTCACAGTCGTACACGGAGGAGCCCATGCGCGTCACTCAGATCCTGCCCAACCTGGCCGTGCCTGACATCGAGTCGGCCCGGGAGTTCTATGCCGGCTACCTCGGCCTGACCTCGGAGAGCCTCAGCCTCGGGTGGGTCAGTCGCTTCACGTCGCCAGACACCGGCGCCGCCGTTCAACTGGTGACCAAGGATGAGACATCGCCGGTCGACTCGGTGCTCTCGATCAAGGTCGACGACGTGGACGAGGCCTATCGTCTGGCCCAGGGCCGCGGTTACGAGATCGTCCATCCGTTGCAGGACGAAGCCTGGGGACCGCGGCGCTTCTTCGTCCGGGCGCCCGATGGCAACGTGATCAACATGGTTCAACATCACGAGGGCTGACACAGCGCCGGACCGAGCCTGCGGTCACGAGGCCCGCGGGTTGACATAACATGCGGCGAGATCCATCAGCGTCGGTCGGGGACAACTGGCCGGCCGGCCACCGCTGCGTCCTGGCAGGCGATGAACACACCACCCGGTCGCCTAGAGAGGCGGTTCGCTGATGATCGTCAGCGGACCTTCGTCCGCACTCGGCGGCTCGAAATGATCAAAGTAGAGCTTTGCGAGGTCAGCAGACAAAGGGTAGTCATCGCTGTGACCGCCTTTGCGTGCTGATATCCGTTCGAGCCCGACTGTGCGCGTCGTCGCGAGATACACCGTCTCGGGCTCGACTCCGAGTGGACGCAACAGGTCCCGGTACTCCATCCGGACCTGACGCGACCAGAACGAAAAGTCCAGAACGACGTCAACTCCGCGTGACACGAGCTCAACAAGGCGCGACCGAAGAGCTCGCTCGATCTCGTGATGCAACGCGTTCGGGATCGGCATCGATCGGATGCCTCGGCGCCACGCCTCGGCATCGACGGACAACCGAGTCATACCTTCGCTTTCGAGGCGTCTGGCGACCGTCGACTTGCCCGATCCCGCCGGCCCGCACATCATGACGACTCTGCTCATCGCCGTCATCCTAGCTTCGTGGTGCAGTCGTCACCCGATCGTCCACTGCTTGTAAATCCGATAATCGACATTATGTCAATCCAGTCTGACATCATCCCCGAGCGCTGGAATGAGCGGCCGACCCGCCTTGGGACAATGTCGGCGTGACCTTACCTGCCACGCACGACCGCCTGCTGCGACGCGGTAAACAACTGGAGGTCGCAACCCTGAGCTGGAACGTCATCGGAATAGCTGTGCTGGCCGTCGCCGCCTTCGATGCCCGCTCCGTCGCGCTGGCCGGCTTCGGGCTTGACTCGCTCATCGAGATCGGTGCCAGCACTGTCGTGCTGTGGGAACTGTCGGGCACCGGCGAGGACCGCCAGCACAAGGCGCTGCACCTGATTGCCGGCGCCTTCCTAGCCCTGGCAACCTACCTGCTCGTTCAGAGCGGGGTGGTTGTGGCCCTCGGTTACCACTCCCACCACAGCCCACTCGGCATTGTCTGGACGGCCAGCACCGCGTTGGCCATGTTCGCGCTGGCCACGGGCAAGGGCCGGACCGGAAGGGCGCTCGGCAACCCTGTGCTGATCAGCGAAAGCCGCGTTACCGTCATCGACGGGCTGCTGGCCTGCGCAGTGCTGCTGGGACTAGTACTGAACCTGTCGCTCGGATGGTGGTGGGCCGACCCAGCCGCCGGCCTGGTCATCGTCTACTACGCACTGAAGGAAGCTCGCACGATCTACGCCGATCACTGAACCAACGCGAGCCACCGTCACCGATCGCTACGAAGAACCGAACTGAGCTCGCCGAGAGCGCTTCGGACCACCGCGTAGTAGGCCCACTTGCCCCGCTGCTCGCGGGTGACCAGGCCGGCGTCGACCAGCAACTTCATGTGATGGGAGACCGTGGGCTGAGACAGGCCGACCGGGTCGGTGAGATCGCAGATGCAGGCCTCCCCTCCATCGGTGGCCGCGATCAAGGAGATCAGCCGAATCCGAGTGGGGTCACCGAGTGCCTTGAAGCTCCGAGCGAGCTGCTCGGCCGCCTCGTCGTCAATGGCACCGCCCGTCAGCTGAGCACAACATGCCTGCGCTCCCACGGGAAACACGGGCAGAACGGTTCGCGTAGCCACGGGTTCAGTCTGCCACACACATTGACAATCGTCGATGCATCCAGCATTGTCGATACATCGACGATCATCAATCGGAGGAAGCATGCCTGACAACGAACTACGCGAACAGGTCCGCGCCCGCTACGCGGCCGCCGCCCAAGCGGTGACGAACCAGCAGGCATTGCAGCTGATTGATGCTGGCGGCGACTGCTGCGGACCGGCCGAGAACACGTCCTGTTGCGGCGGGTCCGGCGCAGTCGACGATGCTTTTGGTGCCGCGTTGTACTCCCCCGATGAGCAGGACGAACTCCCGGTCGAGGCGGTCGCCGCATCCCTGGGCTGCGGCAATCCGATGATGGTGGCAGAACTGCGTGCGGGTGAGAAGGTGCTCGATCTGGGCTCGGGCGGCGGCATCGAC
>CAZZZW010000269.1:0-1903 GCA_964658795.1 Phormidium nigroviride PCC 7112 | reverse complement strand
GGGCCGACCGGCTACGCCTACGGCGTCGATATGACCGATGAGATGCTCGAATTGGCCGAGCAGAACAAGGCAAAGTCCGGTCTGGACAATGTGGAGTTCCGCAAGGGCACGATCGAGGACATCCCGCTGCCCGACGGCGCGGTAGATGTGGTGATCTCCAACTGCGTCATCAACCTCTCCACCGACAAGGCGGCCGTGCTGGCCGAGATGTTTCGGGTGCTGGTCCCGGGCGGACGGATCGGGATCTCCGACGTAGTCGCCGAGGACCATCTCTCCCCGGCCGATCGGGCCGAACGCGGCTCCTACGTCGGCTGCATCGCCGGTGCCCTGTCCCGCTCGGAATACCTCGACGGGCTAACGACAGTCGGGTTCGCCGACGCCGAGGTCAGCTTCACCCACGAAGCCGCCCCGGGCATGCACTCAGCGCTCATCCGAGCCATCAAACCGTCGTGACCGGAACGCCTGTCGTACTTTTCGTCTGCATTCACAACGCCGGCCGTTCCCAGATGGCGGCCGGCTGGCTCGGCCACATCGCCGGCGATCGGGTTGAGATCCGCTCGGCCGGATCCGAACCGGCCGACCAGATCAACCCCGTCGCCGTCCAAGCCATGGCCGAGGTCGGAATCGACATCACCGGAGAACAACCCAAGCTCCTCACCGGGGACGCCGTCACCGGCGCCGACGCCGTCATCACCATGGGCTGCGGGGACACCTGCCCCTACTACCCCGGCAAGCGGTACGAGGACTGGGAGCTCACCGACCCGGCCGGGCAGCCCATCGAGGTGGTCCGGCAGGTCCGTGACGACATCCGAGACCGCGTCCGCGTCCTTGCCGACGCCCTGCTCGAGGGACCAGTGGCCGGCGAATAGTTCCAGGCCGAACGGGCGGCCTCCTCTAGGCTGAGACTCATGGCATCACCTCAGCCGCGAACCGTTCCGACCCTGATCATCCCGGGCTGGCAGGGTTCCGACGATGATCATTGGCAGAGCTGGCTCGAGCACGAACTGCACGCGGCCGGTCGCGTCACCCGACGCCCGCCCTTTGCCGATCTGCACAATCCTGACCTCGACGATTGGCTGACCGCGCTGCGCTCGTCCCTGAGCCGGCTTCCCAACGAGGGGTTCGACGTGGTCGCGCACTCGCTCGGCGCCGTGCTGTGGCTGCATCACGCGGCTGGCCAACCGGAAACTCCCCGACCGGCCCGGGTGTTGCTGGTCTCCCCGCCGTCGCCTCAGACGGCCATTCCGGAGCTCGCGGCGTTCT
Organism: Phormidium nigroviride PCC 7112; assembly: GCA_964658795.1. Classification (GTDB taxonomy): domain Bacteria; phylum Actinomycetota; class Actinomycetes; order Mycobacteriales; family Jatrophihabitantaceae; genus Jatrophihabitans_A. The sequence continues at coordinate 640 of CAZZZW010000269.1, read as the reverse complement.
ACCCGCCACCGTTCGCCGCCGCCGCGGTGGGCCGGGCGGCAACCGGAACATTCCTGGTGGCCGGCGACGATGACCCCTACCTTACCGAGGGAATCGTCGCCGCCTACGCCGAACCACTGGGGCTGAGCAGCGCGGTCGTCGAAGGCGGCGGGCATCTGAGCGCCAACTCGGGCTACGGACCCTGGCCGGCCGTGCTCGACTGGTGCAACCGCGACGAGCTGTCGTTCGGCTGAGTTGGATCGGACACGATGGCAGACCTGGCCGCGGTACGGAGCGCCTTCGTCGCGCCGGGCGAATTCTGGAGCTCACCGCTGTACCAAGAGCTGTGTCCGCTCGTGGCCGCGGATCCGTTCCTGCTCGATGTTGCGGCGTCCGCCCGTGCCTGCCAGGTTCCCAGTTATGCCTTCTTCGGCGCCGTACACGCCATCCTGCTGTCCGGCGTCACGCACGAACTGGGCCAGTATTTCCAATCGGTCCAGGACGATCGCGCCCGATTGCCGGATCAACGACTCGGTCTGGCCCTGATCGGGTTCGTCCGCGAGAACGAGCAAGAGCTTCGCGAGATCCTGCGGACGCGGCTGGTTCAGACGAATCATGTCCAGCGGTCGGTCGGGCTCCGCCTCGGCCTGGCCTTGATCGC
>CAZZZW010000268.1:0-5992 GCA_964658795.1 Phormidium nigroviride PCC 7112 | reverse complement strand
AAGGCCGGCGACCAGCGGATGGGTGGTCACCGCCAGCACCGCGTCGAGGGTGTCCAGCTGCATCGCCCGAACCAGTTCGGCATGGTCGCCCTCGGACCGGGTCGCGCCGATCAGCCGCGACTTGGCCACCGCCGATTGCTTGATCGGAACGAGAACACGCCAGGCCACCGGCTCAATGCTGCCATGTCGGAGCGCAGTGGCAGACTCGCACCCGTCGGCGGAGGCTTGTTCGAGGGGCTGGGAGGGCGCTCGGTGACGAGGCGGGACGGCAGGCGGCTGGACGGCGTCGGTCCGTACATGCGGTTCGCGTTCATCGTGCTGTATCCGCTGACCGTCCTGCTGTTCAAGGTCGATTGGCGCCACCGCGAACGGATCCCGAAGACCGGTGGTGCGATCATCGCGGTCAACCACATCTCCTACGCCGATCCGATCATGTTCGGCCGGTTCATCTGGGACAGCGACCGGGTGCCGCGGTACCTGGCCAAGTCCACCTTGTTCCGGCTGCCCTTTCCGGTGGGCCCGGTGATGCGCGGCTCGGGTCAGATCCCGGTGCATCGGGGCACGGCCGATGCGGGCGCCGCGCTGCAGGACGCGGTCACGGCGCTGCGGGCCGGTCAGATGGTGTTGATCTATCCCGAAGGCACCGTGACCCGCGATCCGGACTGGTGGCCGATGCAGGCCAAGACCGGAATCGCCCGGCTGGCGTTGATGGTTCCCGAGGTGCCGGTGATCCCGGTCGGTCAATGGGGCGCGCAGAACTTCCTCGACGTGTACAACAAGAAGTTCCATCCGTTGCCGCGGACCCGGGTCATCATCGAGGCGGGCGAGCCGGTGGAGCTGAGTGATTTCCAGGGTGAATCCCCGAGCCGGGAGGTACTGCAGGCGATGACGGATCGGATCATGCACGCCGTGCGCGACCAGGTGGCCGCAGTGCGCGGTGAGCCGGCGCCGCAGGACTTCTACCGGCGCCCGGCCGACCAGTGAGGGCGGCCGTTCTCGGTGCCGGCAACTGGGGCACCGCCTTCGCCAAGGTGCTCGTCGACTCCGGAACCGAGACCGTGCTGTGGGCTCGCCGCCCGGAGTTGGCCACGGCCATCACCACCACGCACGAGAACCCTGACTACCTGCCCGGCATCGGGCTGCCGACCGGACTGACCGCGACGCACGATGCCGCGGCGGCCTTGGCCGGCGCCGATCTGGTCGCGTTCGCAATCCCGTCCCAGTCCCTGCGGTCCAACCTGACCGGCTGGGTCGAGCTGCTGCCGCCCGAGGCCACCCTGGTCAGCCTGATGAAGGGCATCGAACTCGGCACCGTGCTGCGGATGAGCGAGGTGATCAGCCAGGTCAGCGGGGCCCCGGCCGATCGGCTGGCCGTGGTGTCCGGCCCGAACCTCGCCCACGAGATCGCCCACGAGCAGCCGACCGCCACCGTCGTCGCCTGCACCGACGACGACCGGGCCGCGCAACTGCAGGACGCCTGCACCGCCCCGTACTTCCGGCCCTACACCAACTCCGATGTCATCGGCACCGAACTCGGCGGCGCGGTGAAGAACGTGATCGCGCTGGCCTGTGGCATGGCCTCGGGGATGGGCTTCGGCGACAACACGCTGGCCTCGCTGATCACCCGGGGGCTGGCCGAGACCTCCCGGCTCGGCTTGGCCCTGGGCGCGGACCCACTGACCTTCGCCGGGCTGGCCGGCCTCGGTGACCTGGTGGCGACCTGCGCCTCGCCGCTGTCACGCAACCGCTCCTTCGGCGAGCGGCTGGGCCGGGGCGAGAGCCTGGACCAGGCCCAGCAGGCCACCCACGGTCAGGTCGCCGAAGGCGTGAAGTCCTGCCGGTCGGTACTGGACCTGGCCGGACGACACGGGGTGGACGTTCCGATCACCCGGGTGATGGATGCGGTCTGCGCCGGTCAGGTCGGCCCGGCCGAGGCGGTCCGGTTGCTGATGAGCCGGTCCACCAAGGCCGAATCCTGAGATCGGCACCGTCACCGACCGAGCTGTGCAGACAGCGGGCAGTGGCGGTGACCGGTTCCGCCAGCCGGATCGGCTAGCCTCGATCCCCGTGGCTGAGCGGATCCGGATCGCAGTCGTCTATGGCGGACAGAGCAGCGAACACGCTGTGTCAGTGGTGAGCGCCGGCAGCGTGCTGGCCGCGCTCGATCCATCCCGGTACGAGGTGGTGACCGTCGGCATCACCGCCAACGGCGAGTGGATCGCCACTGAGCTGAACCCGGCCGAGATCGGCTTCGCCAACCGTCAGTTGCCGTCGGTCGCCGCTACCGGCACCGAGGTGGTCGGCTTCAGCGCCGGTTCCGCGGTGGCCGAGTTGCACACCGTCGACGTCGTCTTCCCGGTGCTGCACGGCAAGAACGGCGAGGACGGCACCATCCAGGGGCTGCTCGAGCTGGCCGGGGTGCCCTACGTCGGATCGGGTGTGCTGGCCAGTGCACTGGCGATGGACAAGGCGTTCGCCAAGACCGTGCTGACCTCGGCCGGTCTGACCGTGACGCCGCACCGGCTGGTCCGGCGGGGCGAGGCGATCAGCGTGGTCGATGTCGAGCACTTGGGCCTGCCGTTGTTCGTCAAGCCGGCTCGGGCCGGTTCCTCGGTCGGGGTGAGCCGGGTCAGCTCCTACGACGAGTTGCCCGACGCCCTGGAGGCGGCGTTCCGACACGACTCCAAGGTTCTGGTCGAATCCGCGATGTCCGGCCGCGAGATCGAATGCGGGGTACTGGAAGACGCCGACGGTGCCGTGTCGGCCTCGTTGCCGGCCGAGATCCGGCTGCGTCCGGGCTTCGACTGGTACGACTTCGACGCCAAGTACCTCGATGATTCCTCGGACTTCGACATCCCCCCGGCGGTGTCACCGGAGGCCATCGCGGTGATCCAGGACGCGGCCTGCCGGGCGTTCACCGCGCTGGAGTGCGAGGGACTGGCCCGGGTCGACGGCTTTCTCACCGCCGACGGGACGTTCGTGGTCAACGAGGTCAACACGTTGCCAGGCTTCACCCCGATCTCGATGTATCCGAAGATGTGGGCCGAATCGGGCGTCCCGTACGCCGAACTGCTGAACCGGCTGATCGCCACCGCCCTCGGCCGTGGTCGGCGGTAACGCAGCCGGGGCTAGTGACAGGGCGGCAACTTCGCGTTGGTGGTGTTGCCGGCCGCATCCGCCGCGGTGCACACCTGCGGCAGCGCCTTGACCGGGGCGGTCAGCAGGGTCAGCGGATTGTCGGACCCGGCCGGCACCGTGACCTCGATGTAGGCCGCACGGTCGACGGTGGTGAAGACGGCCTGGTTCTTCTGCAGGTCCGGGGCCCAGATCACGCCGTTGACGTCCTGCAGTTGCGGCGCGTTCGGATCGTTCAGTCCGGCCGGCTTGGCCACGCCACAGCGCAGCACGATTGCCGGATTGCCCCAGGCGGCGACGAAGGACGAGTTGGTGTCGGTCTTGCGTGGATCGAGATTGCCCAGCTGTACCGGGAGTTTCGCGAATACCTTGACGCAGGCGGCGCTGGTCGCGGCCGACGGCGTCGGGGGAGCGGCGATGGTCACGGCCGGCAGCGGGCCGGATGCGGTCGGCGTCGGCTTCGTGCCGTTAGAGCCGTGACCGGCGGTGAGCACGAACGCCAGCACGACGGTGACCGGCAGCGCGAACGCACTCGCGATCAAGGCCGCTCGGCGGTTGTTCGGGTCGATAGCAGCGGTCCCTTTACAGGCGCACGACCGGGCAGGTCAGCGTCCGGGTGATGCCGTCCACGCCCTGCACCCGGGCCACTACGAGCCGGCCGAGTTCGTCCATGTTGCCGGCCTCGGCCCGCACGATCACGTCATAGGGACCGGTGACGTCCTCGGCCACCGTGACGCCGGGGAGTCCGGCGATCTGCTCGACCACGACCGCGGCCTTGCCGACCTCGGTCTGGATGAGAATGTAGGCACTGACCGTATCGGACACGAGAGTTCCCTTCTTTGGCGCAACAACGGCGTCGCTACTTCAGCGATGAACCTAGCGCAATACCGATGCCGGTCTGTGTGAGGATTCTCTGAGCGGGGCGCAGCTCACCCCGCCGACCAAGCAGGCACGCGCGAGGAGGCGGACCCATTTCCGAGCCAACGAGGGCATCGAACCCCCGGACCATCGGTGAGCTGGGCGAGTTCGGCGTCATCCGCCGGATCACGGCCACGCTCCGGCAACCGGCATCGACGCTGATCGGCCCGGGGGACGACGCCGCGGTGTTGGGGACCTCCGACGGCCGGCTGGTGGCCAGTACCGACCTGCTGCTGGAGAACCGGCACTTCCGCCGCGATTGGTCCACCGCCAACGACATCGGGCACAAGGCGGCGGCCCGCAACTTCGCCGACATCGTTGCCATGGGGGCGCAGCCGACCGGGTTGCTGGTGGGTCTGGCCGCGCCGGCGGAGACCGAGGTGAGCTGGCTGGACGGCCTGCTGGCCGGGTTCTCCGAGGAATGCGCCGAGGTCGGGGCCGGCATCGTCGGCGGCGATGTCAGTTCGGCCGATCTGGTCGTGCTGGCCGTGACCGCATTCGGCGATCTCGGGGGCCGGGCGCCGCTGCTGCTGTCCGGGGCCAAGCCGGGCGATCTGGTCGCCTACGCCGGGCGCCTGGGTTGGGCCGCCGCTGGCTTCTCCGTGCTCTCCCGAGGCTTCCGCTCGCCGGTCCAGATCGTCAACGCCCACCGTCGGCCCGAGCCGCCGTACGCCGAGGGCATCCGGGCTTCCGAACTGGGCGCGACCGCGATGACCGATGTCTCGGACGGCCTGGTGGCCGATCTCGGGCACATCGCCGAGGCCAGTGCGGTCCGGATCGACCTGCGTTCGGACGCCCTGGTGCCGGCGGCCAAGCTCCGGGACGTCTCGACCGCCCTCAATGCCGATCCGATGGCCTGGGTGCTCGGCGGCGGTGACGACTACGCCCTGGTGGCGACGTTCCCCAACTCGACCCGGCTCCGGGATCCGTGGCACGTCATCGGGCTGGTCGGCGAGGGATCCGGGGTGCGGATGGACGGCCTGCCCGCACACGCCCCGGGCCACGAGCACTTCCGGTAGGCCGGCCGCTCCTGCGCCCGGTACCTCACTGTGGCGTGACCGTCGTCGGTAGCCGGGTCAACGCCGTGCACCGGAGCGGAGCACAGCCTTAGGACACGACGAAGGCCGGCTCCCAACAGGGAACCGGCCTTCGGCGAAGCGGTGGGGAACTGTGCCTGCGCCAATTAGGCGCGGGTGACCTTGCCGGCCTTCAGGCACGAGGTGCAGACGGTGACCCGGCGACGGGTCCCGGGGGCAACGAGTGCGCGGATGGTCTGCACGTTCGGGTTCCACCGGCGGTGCGTCCGACGGTGCGAGTGCGAGACGGACATGCCGAAGCCGGGCCCCTTGCCGCAGACATCGCAGTGGCTGGCCACAATGGCCTCCTCAAAATCCGGGTGACTGGTACATGTGCCCTACAGGGCAACCGGACCAGCATAGCTTGCCGCTCCGGCGCGGATCAAAACGGCGTAGCAAACCGTCTCCCGGCCGCAGCCGCGCAGTAGGGTCTCGAACATGCTCGACGTGCTGGACGCCTCCGCTGTCCGCCGGTGGTGTTCGGCGGCCGCGGACTCGATGGCCGCACATCAGAGCGAGATCGATGACCTCAATGTCTACCCGATCCCGGACGGCGACACCGGTACCAACCTGACCCAGACGCTGCGCAGCGCGGCCGAGGCGGTCGACGGCGACCGGTCGGCCGGTGTCGGTTCGGTGCTGGCGGCGATGGCCCAGGGTGCGGTGATGGGGGCCAAGGGGAACTCCGGCGTCATCCTGTCCCAGGTATTACGTGGACTGGCCGACGCCTTGGCCGGTCGCGATGACGCCGACGGCGCCGGCTTGGCCGACGCGCTCCAGCGGGCCAGCGACGCCGCCTATGCCGCGGTGGCCGAACCCCAGGAGGGCACGGTGCTCACCGTGATCCGGTGCAGCGCCGAGGC
>CAZZZW010000267.1:0-5993 GCA_964658795.1 Phormidium nigroviride PCC 7112 | reverse complement strand
GACCGTAAGGCGTTGGACCGCAAGGCGCCGGACCGTAAAGTGCTTGATCGTCAGCACACCGCGATGCGATTGCTGGTCGCCTCGGCCCACAATTCGTTCGATCCGACCGAGGATCTGGACTGGGACGCGCCGCTCGATCCGGACAAGCCGTGCCTGCCGTGGCATCGGGTCTCGCTGTACGGCACTGACCTCTGGGACGGAATGAGCCGGCAGCAGCAGCTCGAACTGTCCAAACACGAGTCAGCCAGCATCATGCAGGTCGGACTGTGGTTCGAGATGATCCTGATGCAGATGTTGCTGCGTTACGCCTACGACCAGGACATCCGCGATCCGCACGCGCAGTACGCCCTGACCGAGATCGGTGACGAGACCCGCCATTCGATCATGTTCGGCCGGTGCGCGGCCAAGTTCGGGGTGCCGCGCTACGGCGCGCCGAACCTGGTGCATCAGCTGGGCCGGCTGTACAAGGCGACCGCGGGCGGCCCGGCGATGTTCGCCCCGGTGCTCGTGGCCGAAGAGGTGACCGATCGGTTGCAGCGCGAGCTGATGGTGGACGAGGACGTGCAGCCGCTGGTTCGCGGCATCAGCAAGATCCATGTGGTCGAGGAATCGCGGCACGTGCGGTTCGCCCGGGAAGAGATGCTGCGGATGATGCCCCGTCTTTCCAAGGCGAAACTGGCCCGGCAGCGCGCGCTGGTGGCGATCGTCTCCTACGTCGTGGTCGATTCGCTGATCGATCGCCGGGTGTACGAGGCGATCGGGATTCCGGCCGAGGTCGGCCGCAAGGCGGCGCTGGCCAACCCGCACCACCAGCAGTCCCGTCGCTGGATGGCCGAGAAGATCATGCCGTTCCTGTACGAGACCGGCATCGTCGGCGGGCCGAGTGAAGCGCTGTACCGCAAGGGATTCCTCATCTGAGCGGACTCCGCGCACGCCTCGTAGCTTGGCCTTGGCTGACGAGTTCGAACGGCACAGCCTCAGCGGCGGCCGGTCACGACGCCGCTGGTCAGCTGCAACTGGCGGTGGCAGGCCGCGGCCAGCTCTGGATCATGGGTGCACAACACGACGGTTGATCCAGCTTCAGCCAGGGCAAAAACTCGATCGAGGACGCGCTCGCGCGAGGCATGGTCGAGTTCGGCTGTCAGCTCGTCGGCCAGCAGTACCGATGGTGCTGTGACCAGCGCCCGGGCGATCGCCACCCGCTGCTGCTGCCCGCCGGACAACTGCTCGACCAGGTGATCGGACACCTCGTCGAGACCTACCGCCGCCAGCACGTCCTCGGCCTTGTCGCGCAGCTCCTTGCGATCCATCCGCTGCCCTTGCAACACCACCTCGACGTTCTCGGCCGCGGTGAGCACACTGACCAGGCCGTAGCCCTGCAGGATCAGGCCGTAGCCGGGCGGCACGCCCTCGCCCCGGGCCTCGACCGACCGGGTCACCGAACCGCCGTCGGGTCGTTCCAGGCCGGCCAGCAGCGCCAGCAGGCTCGACTTGCCACTGCCGGACGGCCCGGTGATCGCCAACACCTCGTAGGGGTAGGCCGAAACCGAGACGTCGTCCAGGATCGCCCGGCCCGCGCGGACGTAGCGGACCTGCTCGGCGGTGACGGCGGCCGCCGTGGACGATGGTGGGGCCGGTTCCGTTGCCGCATGTCGGGCGGTCATGATTGCCCTTTCGTTTCCGGGGTGAACTCGACCGACGTCGGTTTGCGTACCACCCGCAACCGGGTGCCCGGCGGGAACTTCAAGAGCAGGTCGGGCGGCAGTTGCACCGAGCCGTCGGAGTTGACGAAGGTGACCTGCTCACGGTGCTGGTCGCGATCATCGGCCCGGCCCTCGGTGATGGTGACAGTGCGACCGAACGCGGCCGCCACCGCCGGATCGTGGGTCACCGCGACCACGGTGGTGCCGAAGGACTCGGTGATCCGGGTCAGCAGTTCGACGACCCGGTCCCGATTGGACGTGTCGAGCTGCGAGGTCGGCTCGTCGGCCAGCAGCAGCCCGGGCGAGCCGGCCATGCCGACCGCGACCGAGAGCCGCTGCTGCTCGCCGCCGGACATCGCCGAAACCCGCTGGCCGGACAGATCCTCCAGCCCGAGCCGGTACAACAGATCGTCGGCCGGTTGCAGGTCGGCCTTGCGGTAACCGCGAAGTGAGCGCTGGGCGAAGGTGATGTTCTGTTCCGCGGTGCCGTAGGGCAGCAGGTTGCGGGACGGATTCTGTACCACCACCCCGATCCGCTGGCCTCGCAACCGGAGCAGTTCGGACTGGCTCATCAAGGTGATGTCGTCGGCGCCGATGTAGATGCTGCCCGAGGTCGGCTTCTGCAACCCGGCCAGCAGTGTGAGCAGGGTCGACTTGCCGCTGCCGGACGGCCCGAGCACGGCAACGGATTCACCACCGGTGACACTGAACTCCACATTGTCCAGTGCGGTCTGTTCCTGACCGTCGAGTTCGTAGACGTGCGTGAGATCCCGGCATTCGATGGCCAGACCGGTCTGCAGCGCGGCGGTGGTCATCTACTCAGCCTCCCGAAGTCGAGCGGGCGCGGCCGCGGCCATCAGAGTTCTGGCCGCGACGATCGCGGTAATCGCCAACAAGACGGCGAACACGGCCGCGAACAGCAACACCCCGGGCAGGTGTGGGATGTAGCGCAGCGGCACCGGGGTGTCATCGGCGAACTCCGGGATGGACGGCATCGCCAACCGGGCGGCCAGGTACCCGGCCGGCACTCCGAGTACCAAGGAGGCGCCGAGCAGCAGCAACTGCTCGGCCACCGCTCCGCTGAACAGGGTCCGTCGACGAATCCCCAGTGCCCGCAACGACGCCAGCTCGAAGGACCGGCGCCGGCCGGTGGCGGCGATGGCGATCGCGGTGCCACCGACGGCCAGGATGGAACCGGCGATGGCACACACGACCAGCAACCGCAGGGCCAACGCCGGACCCTGGCGACCGAGGGTGGCAGCGCGCTTGGCCCCGGTGATCTGGGGCTCGACCACCAGGCCGGCCTTGGTGAGTCGCTGGACGGCGTCGGACGGGGCGTTCCGGCCCAGCCACACGCTCCAGGTCGATTCGCTGTCGAAGCCGGGCAGTTCGGTGCGGACCGAGGTCAGGTCGATCAGCAGACCGTTGTCGAGCACGCCCGGCAACACCGGCACCGTCTGGCTGACCGCGTAGGCGGCCTTGGTCTGGGTTACGTCGGTCATCGCCAGTCCCGCGCCGTTCGGCTGCAGGGCGACACCGCGGCCGCCGGCCACGACCGGCATCGGATCCGGGGCGTCCCCGTGGGCGATGCCGGCCGAGCCGCCGGCCTTGCTGGAGAACTGATCGGTCACCCCGGCGTCGGACACGCTGAGCTTGTCCGAGACGTTGCCGGCCAGCGAGCCCGGCCGCCAGCCGTGCTCGGCGGTCAGGTCGGCCGGCAGGTCCTGCCACTGCCCGGACCGGTAGACCTCGAACTTGGACACCAACGCGGTGCCTTCGAGCACGTCGAACACGTCGATCGGGCGGTCCCAGGTGAGCCCGCTGAGCGTGCAACCGGCCGTGCACGCGACCGGGGCGGTGTAGGTGTGCTGGCCCGGCTTCAGGTTCGAGGCCCGTGACTGCAGGAACGGATGGCCGACCTGGCGCAGGTTGAACAGCACGTTCGGGGTCGGACCGGCGGTCAGATTGCTGGCGGTGATGGTCACCCGCAACTGGGTGCCGGTCACGGTCACCGGCTTGGGCACGCTCCGCGGCACCAGCTGATCGGCGATACTCGCCACGGACAGGCTGCGGGAGCTGCTGTAGGCGACGTTGACCAGCCGGGGCGTGTCGACCCCGAGCACGGCACCGCTGACCGAACCGCCGCCGTCGGGTAGGAACGAGGCCACCGCCATCGCCCACCGGCCGTCCGGATCGACCTGGTCAATGGCGGCAACCGGATCGTGTTTCGGCTCGAACTGCAAGGACAGGACCTGAGGTGCGCCGACCTCGAGCTGAGCCCGCGCGCTGCGGTTGGCCGTACTGACGCCCTCACCTGCGATGGCGAAGGTGGCCAGGCCGACCGCCACCGTCAGCAGGGCCGCCAGCCGCAGCCCAGCGGGCCGCCGCACGACCTGCCGGACGGCCAGGAAGAAGCCGATCCGCGAGCTGCCCCGGGTGATCGGCAGCAACGGCCGCAGGATCAGCGGCACCAGCCGAATCCCCAGCAGGGCCACGGCGAACACCAACAGCGCCGGCGCCAGCAAGGTGGCTGCCCGGGGTTGTTGGTGATGCCCGGAGTTGTGCAGTACCACGAACCCGGCGACCGCGGCCACCGCCAGCACCAGGTCGAGCCCGAGCATCCACCGGCTCGGATGGTGGCCCGGAGTGCGACGCCATTGCTCGAGCACCGAGCGGCGCAACGTCCGTCGGCTGGCGGCCACGGCAGCGACCAGGCTGCCGGCCAGCGCCAGCGCCACGGCCAGCAAGGTCGGCACCGTGATGGTCACCGGAGTGTGTGGCACCAGCACGGCATCGGCGAACAGTCGCACCGCGAGCCAGCCGCCGAACAGCCCCAGCGGCACACCGAAGATCACCAGTAGCAACGACTCGGTCAGACCGAAACGCACCGTGGCCGACGGGCTCAGGCCACGCAGTTTGGCCAACGCGATCTCCGGACCCTTGGCCTCGGAGGCGTCGGCGATCACCTGGAAGAGCACCAGCCAGGCCAGCACGGCCAGCTGCAGTGAAACCAGCAGCGTCGCGGTATCGACCAGCTTTTGCTGGTGATTCGCCGTTGTCAGCACCGTGCTGATCGAGCTGATGAACGCGTCGCCGGCCTGCTGACCACCCTGCAGCTGCTGCAGCGTGTCGACCTGGCGCTTGACCTCGGCCACGTTGGCCAGCCGGATCTGGCCGGGGTCGAGCGGGTAGTCGAGCAGTACCCGCAGCGTGATGTTCGGATCGAAGTCGTTCAGCTCGGCCTTGTCGACGAAGACACTGTCGATGGTGTCCGGACCGTCACCGCTGCCGGGGTGCGCCTCGAAGAAGTCGTGGCCGTACCAGTAGCCGTCGTTCGGGTCGACCGGACGGTAGGTGCCGACGATGGTCAGCCGGGCCTTGGCGCTGCTGCCCCCGGTCGACACCTGGACGTCGCGCAGCTGGATCGTGTGGCCGACCGTCCAGGCCGGATCGCTCTGCCGGGTCCGTTCGCTGACCATCGTCTCGCCGGCCCTGGTCGGGCAGCGTCCGGAGGTCAGCACGACATGCAGGCACTGGTCCTCCCGCCAGACGAGCTTGCTGTCATAGTCGGGGTTCGACACCGGGTTGGTGGTCGGGATGGTGGTGTTGGTGGCCACCTCGACCCCGAGCAGCTGGCGCGGATAGCCGAGGATGCTGCCCGGTTTGGGGCCGGTGGCGGCGATGCTGTTGAGCGAGTCCGGACCGGTGACGTTCCGCTCGAAGTCGTACTGCAGGGTGCCCGGGCCGATGTTGGTGGTCAGCGTGTCGCGCAGCGTCGACTCGTCGGCCGCGCGGGCGTACATCGGCCCGAGTGAACCGGCCCCGATCGTGATGGCGGCCACCAGCAACGTTGCCAGCGACAACCCGCGCCGCCACCAGAGCGCGCGCAGCAACAATCCCACTAGGCCGACCTCCCGTGCTGATCCTCAGCCATCCCATCCGTTGACGTACCCGGTTCCGGCCTCCAGAAGCAGGTAGTTATCCAGTTGTTGCGCAATCGCTGCTCGGCCGAAGGCCGTCGTCGACCGCACCGATCAGCGATTTCGTTCTATAGTGGGCGAATTGTCTGCCAGCTCGATTGTGGAGATGCCGGTCAAGGTATCCGTACCCGCCCTGATGGACATAACTGCGTTACCGCACCATTCCCTGTCCGCCACCCGACGGTCATCCACGGCCCGAAGGATGCGGACAGACCCCGCCCCTCGCCTAGATCGTGGAGAGTTCATGCCCGTCCCGAAGAAAGCGGCTCTCGCCGGCGCCATCACCCTGGCTCTCGCCGCCGCCGGCACC
>CAZZZW010000266.1:0-6076 GCA_964658795.1 Phormidium nigroviride PCC 7112 | reverse complement strand
GGCCCGCTGGCACCGGCCGGGGAAACGTGCGTGCAACGTAGTTGCAACGTGACGTTGCCTACTTTTCAGCTATGGACGCGCCCATCGTGGGCGCGCACTCCGACCTAGGGAGATATCGGCAGATGGCGAAGTATGCAGCCCCGGGCCAGGACGGCAGCCCGGTCACAGTCGAAAGCCGCTACGACAACTTCATCGGCGGCGAGTTCGTACCGCCGAGCAAGGGCGATTACTTCGCCAACATCACTCCGGTCACCGGCCAGGAATTCGTCGACATCGCGCGTTCCACCGCCGAGGACGTCGAGCTCGCGCTCGACGCCGCGCACGGAGCCAAGCGCGCCTGGGGTCGTACCTCGGCCACCGAGCGGGCCAACATCCTGAACAAGATCGCCGACCGCATCGAGGAGAACCTCGAAATGCTCGCGGTCGCTGAGTCGTGGGAGAACGGCAAGGCCGTACGCGAGACGTTGGCTGCCGACCTGCCGTTGGCCGTCGACCACTTCCGCTACTTCGCGGCTTGCTTGCGGGCCCAGGAGGGCGGCATCTCCGAGATCGACACCGACACGATCGCCTACCACTTCCACGAGCCGCTGGGCGTGGTCGGTCAGATCATCCCGTGGAACTTCCCGATCCTGATGGCGGTCTGGAAGCTTGCCCCGGCCCTGGCCGCCGGTAACTGCGTCATCCTCAAGCCGGCCGAGCAGACCCCGTGGTCGATCCTCAAGGTCGTCGAACTGATCGCCGACCTGTTGCCGGCCGGCGTCCTCAACGTGGTCAACGGCTTCGGCGTCGAGGCGGGCAAACCGCTGGCCTCATCCAGCCGGATCGCCAAGATCGCCTTTACCGGTGAGACCACTACGGGTCGGCTGATCTCGCAGTACGCCAGCCAGAACCTGATCCCGGTCACCCTGGAACTGGGCGGCAAGAGCCCGAACATCTTCTTCGAGGATGTCGCGGCCCAGAAGGATGCGTTCTACAACAAGGCGCTCGAGGGCTTCGCGATGTTCGCGCTCAACCAGGGTGAGGTCTGCACCTGCCCGTCGCGGGCCCTGGTCCAGGAGTCGATCTACGACCAGTTCGTCGGCGACGCGATTGAGCGCGTCCGGGCCATCAAGCAGGGTCATCCGCTCGACACCGACACGATGATCGGCGCCCAGGCGTCCAACGACCAGCTCGAGAAGATCCTTTCCTACCTCGATATCGGCAAGCAGGAAGGCGCCAAGGTCCTCATCGGTGGCGACCGCGCCGACCTCGGTGGCGAACTGTCCGGCGGTTACTACGTGAACCCGACCGTGTTCGAGGGCCACAACGGCATGCGGATCTTCCAGGAGGAGATCTTCGGCCCGGTGCTGTCGCTGACCAAGTTCTCCGACGAGGACGACGCCCTCAAGATCGCCAACGACACCCTGTACGGCCTCGGCGCCGGGGTCTGGAGCCGGGACGGCTCCCGGGCGTTCCGGGCCGGCAAGGAGATCCAGGCCGGCCGGGTCTGGACGAACTGCTATCACCAGTACCCGGCACACGCCGCGTTCGGTGGCTACAAGCAGTCCGGGGTCGGCCGTGAAAACCACAAGATGATGCTCGACCACTACCAGCAGACCAAGAACCTCCTGGTCAGCTACTCGCCCGACGCCCTCGGCTTCTTCTAAACCGCGAGCTACGGTCGTTCTTATGACGTCGACACCCACCCGGGTCGAGCTGAGCGGTGCGGCTGCGGAGCTCCTCCGCAGCCTCACCGCGCGGCACGGACCGCTCATGTTCCATCAGTCCGGCGGTTGCTGTGACGGGTCCTCGCCGATGTGTTACCCCGATGGGGATTTCATCATCGGCGATCAGGATGTCCACCTCGGTGACCTGGTGGTCGACGGCCTGGACAAGCTAATCCCGTTCTACATGTCGTCGTCGCAGTACGAGTACTGGAAGCACACGCATCTGACCGTGGACGTGGTCAAGGGACGCGGCAGCGGTTTCTCGGTCGAATCCCCCGAGGGCGTCCGGTTCCTGATCCGGTCGCGGTTGATGACCGACGACGAGCTCAAGCACTTCGAACTGGTCTGACGGTAGGTTTGCAGCAAAGGGGATGCCAGCGGAGAACAATGTCCGTCGGCTCCAGCTGCGAAGGGCCCGAAGATGAGCACAGGTATTCCGGCCGAGCGTCTGTCCGATGCGGACCTACGCCACGATCTGCTGCAACTGAAGAACAAGCAGGCTGACATCGAGCGTGATGGCACGGCCGATCAGAAGCTCAACCACCAGAGCCGGACCACTGAACTCGAGGCCGAGTTCGTCAAGCGGTTCGGTCCTGCTAGCTCCGCCGAGCCGTCCGAAGACTCGGCCGGGGACGAGAGGTCGGGTGAGCCGGAGGAGGATTCGGGCGCTCCCGCCGGGGACGACACCGCCGCCGATCGGTGAGGACCCGACTGTCGGTCGGCCTGCTCTTCCTGTTCACGGTCCTGGCCGTGTTCGTTGCGGTGTTGTGGTCGCCCTGGTGGTGGATCCTGGCCGGACCGCTGCTCGCACTGGCCCTGCTGGCTTCCTATGACCTCAAGCAGAAGCGGCATTCGGTGCTGCGCAACTATCCGGTCGTCGGACATCTGCGCTACCTGCTGGAGATGATGCGGCCGGAGTTGCAGCAATACTTCATCGAGCGCAACACCGACGGCCGGCCCTACGACCGCGACGTCCGGAGCGTGATCTACGAGCGGGCCAAGGGCATCCACGGCGAAGAGGCGTTCGGTACCGAGCGTGAGGTCAACGAGGTCGGCTACGAGTGGGTGCTGCATTCCTCGGCTCCCCGCGAGCCGGACCGGGAACAGCCGCGGGTGCGGGTCGGCGGTCCGGACTGCACCAAGCCCTACGACATGGCGTTGTTGAATGTCTCGGCGATGAGTTTCGGCGCGCTGTCGGCCAATGCCCTGCGAGCGCTGAACATCGGCGCGGAGCGGGGCGGATTCGCCCACGACACCGGCGAAGGTGGGTTGAGCAAGTATCACCTGGAGAACAACGGCGATCTGATCTGGGAGATCGGCAGCGGCTACTTCGGAACCCGAACCAAGGACGGTGACTTCGACCCGCACCAGTTCGCCGACAAGGCCGGCATCGATCAGGTCAAATGTGTCTCGCTCAAGCTCAGCCAAGGGGCGAAGCCCGGTATCGGTGGGGTGTTGCCGGCCGGCAAGGTCAGCGCCGAGATTGCCGAGGCCCGCGGCGTGCCGGCCGGTCAGAAGTGCATCTCCCCCGCGGCCCACAAGGTGTTCAGCACCCCACGCGAGCTGGTGCTGTTCATCGCCCGGATGCGCGAGTTGGCCGGGGGCAAGCCGACGGGCATCAAGCTGTGCGTCGGTTACCGGCACGAACTGCTCGCCATCTGCAAGGCCATGGCGGCCGAACAGATCACGCCGGACTTCATCGTCGTCGATGGCTCCGAAGGTGGCACCGGCGCCGCGCCGTTGGAGTACGAGGACCATGTCGGAACCCCATTGACCGACGGGCTGATCATGGTGCACAACGCGCTGGTCGGCGTCGGCCTGCGCGACCGGATCCGGATCGGCGCCTCGGGCAAGGTGGCCACCGGCACCGACCTGGTCAAGCGGCTGGCCCAGGGGGCTGACTACACCAACGCCGCCCGGGCGATGATGATGGCCGTCGGCTGCATTCAGGCCCAGAAGTGCCACACCAACCTCTGTCCGGTCGGCGTCGCCACCCAGGACCCGAAGCGGGGGCGCGCCCTCGATGTGGCCGACAAGGCCGAGCGGGTCTTCCGATACCAGCAGGCAACCGTGGCCCAGGCCCAGCAGATGGTGGCCTCACTCGGGCTGGCCCATCCGGCCGACCTGCATCCGGCGATGCTGATGCGTCGCATCGACCATGTGCACACCCGCAGCTATGCCGATCTGTACGACTGGCTCGAGCCGAACCAACTGCTCGACGAGCCGCCGCGCGACTGGGCCGCCGACTGGAACGCCGCCGGCCCGGATACTTTCGCGCGAATCTGAAAGGACAATCTGCCATGCCCACCGTTGCCGAACTGATCGTCACGGCCCTGGCCGACCACGGCGTCCGAACGATCTGGGGCGTCGTCGGAGACGCGTTGAATCCGGTCACCGACGCGATCCGGCGAGAGGAGCGGATCGAGTGGATCGGCGTCCGGCATGAGGAGGTCGCCGCGTTCGCGGCCGGTGCCCAGGCCCAGCTGACGGGAACGCTCGGGGTCTGTATGGGAACCGTCGGACCCGGCTCCATCCATCTGTTGAACGGGCTGTACGACGCGAAGAAGTCGCGCGCGCCGGTGTTGGCCATCTGTGGCCAGGTGCCGCTGGCCGAGATGGGCAGCGACTTCTTCCAGGAGGTCGACAACGACGCCCTGTTCCGCGACGTGGCCGCCTTCAACCGGACCATCACCGCCCCGGACCAGGTCCGCGGTCTACTCGAACAAGCCGTGCAGACCGCACTGAGCGCGCCGGGCGTGGCCGTACTGACGCTGCCCGGCGACCTCGGCAGCCAGGATGTCGGCAAGCACGTCGGGCCGCTGCGGTTCGTGCAGGCGCATCCGCCGACCCGGCCCGGTGATGCCGCGCTGGACGAGGTGGCAGGGGTGTTGAACCAGGCCGACTCGGTGACCATGCTGGTCGGCATCGGCGCCCGGGATGCTCGCGCCGAGGTGCTGGCCGTGGCCGAGCGGTTACAGGCACCGATGGTGTTGACGTTGAAGGCCAAACCGGTGCTGGAGAAGGAGAACCCGTTTCAGGTCGGTCAGTCCGGGCTGATCGGGAACCCGGCCAGCACGAAGGCCTTCGAGTCGGGCGAGGTCTTGCTCATGGTCGGTACCGACTTTCCTTATACGGACTGGTATCCGTCCGGCAAGACCGTGATCCAGATCGATGCCCGGCCGACCCAGCTCGGTCGCCGGGTCGCGGTCGAACACGGCCTCGTCGGGCACAGCGCGCCGACCCTGGCCGGCCTGCTCGATCGGCTCGAGTCGAAGTCCGACGACTCCCACCTGCGGCACGCCCGCGAGCTGTACCAGGCCTGGCAGCACCGGCAGGACAAGCTGACCGATCCCGAACACGACACCGGCCTGATCGGCAAGATCCGGGATCGGTTCGACAACTCCGCCGACCGGATCCGGCCGGAGTTGCTGGCCCAGGCGGTGAACCGTCATGCCGCCCCGGATGCGGTGTTCACGACCGACACCGGCATGTCGACCGTCTGGTTGTCCCGGTTCGTCGAGATGACCGATCGCCGCGAGCTGCTCGGCTCCTTCAACCTCGGCTCGATGGCCAACGCGATGCCCCAGGCGCTCGGTGCCCAGGCCCTGGATCGGAGCCGGCAGATCATCGGCTTCTGTGGCGACGGCGGGTTGACCATGCTGCTCGGTGACCTGATCACGGCAGTCACCCATCAGCTGCCGGTCAAGCTGATCGTCTTCGACAACGGCCGGCTGGGCATGGTGAAACTCGAACAGGAGCAGACCGGTCTGCCCGAGTTCGGCACCGTGTTGAGCAACCCCGACCTGGCCGCGGTCGCTCGGGCCATCGGTTTCGACGCCGAGCAGGTCACCGATCCGGGCCGGGTCGACGCTGCCGTGGCCGAGGCGCTGGCCAAGCCCGGCCCGGTGCTGCTGGACGTCCTCACCAATCCGGAGGAGATCTCGGTGCCGGGCAAGGTTCTACCCGGCCAGGCCTGGGGCTTCGCCATCGCCAAGGTGAAGGAGACGCTGCTCAGCCCCGGCGATCGCTGACCACCGACCACCTCGTGAGTGGCCGGGTACGACGCGAATGGCTGGAGATATCTCGCCATTCGCGCCATAGCTAGCCACTCGCGCTGCGGGTGCGCAGGAGGTTATGTCCGGATCGAACCTTGCGCCAGGTATTGACAGGGCAATTGGTCAAGACCAATATGTTCTTAATTCGTCTATACCAATTCTCGGCCTACGGGGGTAGCGGCACCGCCGAGACCTGATGCCCCGAGGAGAACCATGAGCATTCGCAAGCGAATCGCGGCCGGCAGTCTGGCCGTCAGTGCTGCCGGGCTGGGCCTACTGGCCGGTCCGTCAACCGCCCAGGCCAGCCCGCAGGTC
>CAZZZW010000265.1:0-6090 GCA_964658795.1 Phormidium nigroviride PCC 7112 | reverse complement strand
TGACCCGCCCGACCTCGGGCATGCGCGACGCGATGCACCGGGCCGAGGTCGGCGGCAGTCAGATCGATGTCGGGGCCGAGTCCATGCTGGCCCGGCGGCCGGAGGCGATCGGGCTGGCGACCGAGCTCGGTCTGGACCTGATGTATCCGCAGACGACCAGCGCCCTGCTGCGCAATCGTGGGCGCAACCGGCCGTTGCCGGCCCGGACCGTGATGGGCATACCGTCCGACCTGGCGGTGCTGGAGCAGGCCGACGTGCTCGGCCCGGACTCGCTCGCGCGGATCGCGACCGAACCCGAATCTCCTGCGTTGGAAAGCGATATCTCGGTCGGTGACCTGGTCGCCCAACGCTTCGGGGACGAGGTGGTGGATCGACTCGTCGAACCGTTGCTCGGCGGTGTCTACGCCGGCCGGGCCCGGGCGATCTCATTGCAGGCCTCGGTGCCGGGGCTGTACCAGCGCCTGCACGCGCACGGAGGGTCGCTGCGGGCCACGGCGCAGGCCAGCGTCGCCGCCGCGGCCACCGCCACCGGACCGGTCTTTGCCAGCCTGCCCGGCGGCTTGGCCCGGCTGCCGTCGGCGCTGGTCACCGCCGGCGGGTTCGAGTTGGAACTGAACACCACGGTTCGCCGAATCACCCGTACCGACAACGGTTTCCGTCTCGACGTCGGTGCGGTGCCGGAGCGGCGGGAGGTGCTGGTCGATGCCGTCGTGGTGGCCACTCCGGCCGGAAAGGCCGGAACGCTGCTGTCCGAGTTGGCGCCGGCCGCCTCGGCCGAACTGACCCAGATCGAGACGGCCAGCATGGCGATCGTCACGCTGGCCTTCGCCGGCCGGCCCGAACTGCCGCCGGGCAGCGGCATCCTCATCCCGGAGATCGAAGGATTCGCCTGCAAGGCAACGACGTTCTCGTCCCAGAAGTGGGCCGGGGTGGGGGACGGGGCGTTCCTGCTCCGGGCCTCGCTCGGCCGAGCCGGCGACGAACTCACGCTGCAGCGCGAGGACGCCGAACTGATCGAATTGGTGCGGCGCGAACTGGCTGCGATCGCCGGCCTCAGGGACCAGCCGATCGACAGCCAGGTACAGCGCTGGGGCGGTGGTCTGCCCCAGTACGCCGTCGGGCATGTGGACCGGGTCGCCCGGATTCGGGCTGCGGTGGCTCAGGTGCCCGGGCTGGCGGTGTGTGGGGCCAGCTATGACGGCGTGGGTGTTCCGGCGTGCATCGCCTCAGCTCACATCGCCGCCGACCGGGTGTCCGCCGTCGTAGGCGGAGTCGCACAATAGGGTCATGGTCGACGGCAAGCAGGCGCGCGAACTCAACAACCTCATCCGCTACACCGCCTGGTCGGTGTTCGCACTGGCCGAGCCGCTCGGGGATGCTCCGCGAGACAAGTACGCCGCCGAGGTCGAGGCGCTCTTCGCCGAGTTCGCCGAGCAGGACATCACGGTGCGGGGGACCTACGACGTCGCGGCGCTGCGGGCCGACGCGGATCTGATGATCTGGTGGCACGCCTCGTCGGCCGACGAGTTGCAGTCGGCCTACCACCGGTTCCGTCGTACTGAGCTCGGTACGCACCTGCAGCCGGTCTGGTCGGTGATGGCCCTGCACCGGCCGGCCGAGTTCAACAAGAGCCACATCCCGGCGTTTCTGGCCGACGAACACAGCCGGAAGTACGTCTGCGTCTACCCGTTCGTGCGCTCTTACGAGTGGTACCTGCTCGAGGACGGTGAGCGTCGCCGGTTGCTGGCCGAACACGGCCAGATGGCCCGGGACTACCCGGACGTGCGTGCCAACACGGTGGCTTCCTTCGCGTTGAACGACTACGAGTGGATCCTGGCCTTCGAGGCCGACGAGCTGCACCGGATCGTCGATCTGATGCGGCACCTGCGCGGTTCGGAGACCCGACGCCACGTGCGCGAAGAGGTTCCGTTCTACACCGGCACCCAGCGCAGCATCACCGAACTCGTCAACACGCTGCCTTAGCTCGGGTCGGCGCCGACCTCGGCGAACTTCAGGCTGATCGAGTTGATGCAGTAGCGCAGGTCGGTCGGGGTGCCGTAACCCTCACCCTCGAAGACGTGGCCGAGGTGGCTGTGGCAGTTGGCGCACAGCACCTCGACGCGGCGCATGCCGAGGGTGTCGTCGGCTCGTTCGATGATTTTGTCGCCGGCCAACGGGGAGAAAAAGCTGGGCCAGCCACAATGCGAGTCGAACTTCTCCGTCGAGCGGAACAGCTCGGCGCCACAGGCCCGGCAGGTGTAGCTGCCGACCTTGTGGTTGTCGGTGTATTCGCCGGTGTAGGGGCGCTCGGTCGCGGCCTCTCGCAGGACTGCGTACTCGGCCGGTGACAGCTCGGCTCGCCACTGCTCGTCGGTCTTGGTGACCGGGGCGGTGCTCTGTTCAGTCGTCATGCCTTTACGGTACCCAGGTTCGCCGGCGTGTCGATCGCCCGTCGCGGCCGGACCGGTGACGTCGCGCACCGACGCTGCTGTGTTCCCCGCAGGCTTGTCGCCGCCCCTGAGAAGGCTCAGGCCAGCACGACGGCGAGCACGCTGAGCACGATCGGGGCGAGGATGAGCAGCACCAGCACGATCGCCATGGGTCGCGACACCGCACCACGACGGCTCAAACCGGCCGCGAAATCACCCATCATCCGGATCTCGCCCTCAGGCGAATAGGGGCTGACCGGCCGGTCGCGCTGCGGATCGAGATGCACCATGTGCGCGCTCGTCGAGGGCTTCCGCAGCTGCGGCGGCACCTCCGGATCGCGATCCATCGCACCAGCATGCCTTGTTTTGCTTCATCCCGTTAGCCCTCTGCCCGGGTGGCTCGCTCCGATCGGCCGGCCCGCGATCCAGAATGCCCGCGCTGCCGAGCGGTGAACGCGCTCAATCGGTATAACTCAATGCCCGCAGTCGCTGAACCAGGGGCCGCGTGCCGTCGTCCAGCCCTAGCTCCACGCGCTGGTACAGCCACAGCAGCAGGTCGGCGGCGCTACCCGACACGGCTGGGGCCCCGTCGCCGCTACCTCGATGAAACTGCACCGTGCCGGGCGGATCGGCGTCCGTCACCGTCCAGACCGCGTCCACGTCGCTGGCCCGCAGCATCAGTTGGCCGGCCAGTGGCGGCCTGGACGGCTCGGCGGGATCGGTCGGGGACGAGACCGAGTAGGTCAGGAACTCCTCGATCGCGTCCACCGCGACCGCAGGGTCCAGGGCCAGGGTGCCACCGGCCGCGTGCACCGCGTCCCAGTGATGCACGGCCGCCTCCTGCACCTGGTGTCGGCGGATGAAACCCACGGTCTGGGCGGCCGGAGCCCAGGTCCAGGCCGGCGCGGCCGGGTCCGCGGCGGCCAGCACCGTGACCAGCCGATCGGCCCCGGCGCGCAAGGTCGAAACCAACTCCTCGTCGGTCACCCGAGCCGGGCGGTCCTCGTGGCTCGGTGGTTCGACCAGCGGTCCGGCTGCGATCGTGGCCCAGAACCACTGCACGTCGGTCAGGTGGGCGACCAGATCGGCGACGCTCCAGCCCGGGCAGTGCTCGATCGGTGCGCCGAGGTTTCCCTCGGCCGCATCGGCCAATCCGCGACTGCTGTCAGCGATGGCCGCGAGCTGGTCGAGGTGCGCGGCGGCGGGATGCGGGGTCGTCATACCCGAGAGGCTAGGGGAGGGGACCGACATTGTGCGCCGGTCGCGCCCGGCCGCGGTGGGTATCGTTCAGCCATGGCGTCGCCCTACACCGAGTTGCAGGTGGGTTCCCGCCTGGTCAAGATCACCAATCCGGACCGGATCTACTTTCCCGCGACCGGAGCCACCAAGCTCGACCTGGCCGACTACTACCTCTCCGTCTCCGACGGCATCGTGCGGGCGTTGCGCGAGCGCCCGTGCATGCTGCACCGGTTTCCGGAGGGCACCGCCGGCGAGCGGATCTACCAGAAACGGCTGCCCAAGGGCGCGCCCGACTGGGTCGAGACCGTGCAGGTGCAATTCCCGTCCGGACGCACCGCGGACGAGCTGTGCGTGACCGAACTCGCCAGCGTGATCTGGGCGGTGCAGATGTCGACGGTCGAGTTCCACCCGTGGCACTCCCGCCGGGCCGATACCGAGAGTCCGGACGAGCTGCGCATCGACCTGGACCCGCAACCAGGCACCGGCTTCGAGGACGCCAAGGTGGTGGCCGCGTTGGTCCATGAATTGCTGGGTGAACTCGGTGCGGTCGGGTGGCCGAAGACGTCCGGCTCGCGGGGCATCCACATCTACGTGCGCATTCATCCCGACCACGGATTCACCCAGGTCCGCCGGGCCGCGTTAGCGTTCGCGCGGGAGATCGAACGGCGGGTGCCGGACCTGGTCACCACCAAGTGGTGGAAGGAAGAACGCGGCGAGCAGATCTTCATCGACTTCAACCAGAACGCGCGGGACCGCACGATCGCCTCGGCCTATTCCATCCGCGCCTCGACCGGGTTGGTGTCGGCGCCGATCACCTGGGACGAACTGCCCGCTGTGCAGATGGAGGACTTCACCATGGCGACCATGCCGGCCCGGTTCGGCGAGCTGGGTGACGTGCACGCCGGTATCGACGATTCGCCTTTCGATATCGGGGAATTACTCGAGTGGTCGGAGCGGGACGAGCGTGATCACGGTCAGGGCGATGCGCCCTACCCGCCAAACTTTCCGAAGATGGAGGGTGAACCGATGCGCGTCCAACCCAGCCGGGCCCGATCGAAGAGGCCGGACGGCGACGCCGCCGAGCTGTGAACGGTGCTCATGGTCAAGGACCGGAAACGGGCCAACCCGCCGCTCCCACCAGCTGGCGGAGGAGCGACGGGTGACCCGTTCGGGGGGAACGGCTGTGCCGGTTCTAGAACACCACCTTGTTCATGAGTACGACGAGGCCCACAACGACCACGGCGACCGCGGCGAGTACCAATGCTCGTCGCACTCCGGTCAGTGACTCGGCCGAACGTTGCCAACCGATCAGTTCCAGAAAGCGGCTCATGCGGATACTTCCTTCCGTTGATCGGAACGGTTAACGGTTGATGATGCCGACGACGCACGAGCCGATCGCGAAGGCCGCATAGCCGTAGGGCCCAAGGTAGATCGGCGCTGCCCGAGCGGCCAGGTTGGCGGCGATCGTCGCCGTTGCCGTGCTCACGACTCCGGTCAACGCGCCCTTGACGCAGCCGTTCCAGATCGTGTCCATCGCCGCCCCGAGCATGTTGTGCCAGTTCCACTTGATGGGGTTGGCCCAGTTCGGGAGTCCGAGGCCGTCCGGCGCCGACACGTCCGCGCCGACCATCTCGCACGCCGGGCAGGACACCGCGGACCGGGTGCGCAGCCAGCGATTGCCACTGGCCGTCCAGCCGGTGATGGTGAATTCGCCACCGTAGGTGTTCGGGCTCGGGCCGTACCGACGACCCATCAGCACGGCCTTGTACTGCGCGACGGTGTACTCCTCGCTCGGATCCGGGGGCGGCACGCTCTGGGGGTTCATCGCGTCCAGCGCCGGACCGTACTCGATCGCATCGGCGGGGGTCGCGAACTGGATCCCGGGATACCTGGCCTCGATCGCGGCCACCTGGCTGGTCGCCGACGGTGCCTGGGCCTGCGCGGCGGTCGGTGCGGTCAGACCGGCGACCAAGGCGGTACCGACCACAAACGGGATGAGTCTTCGGAGCATGCGATTCCTCTGCTTTCTCAAGGCTAAAACGGTCCGCGTCAGAGATGAACACCGTCAGGTGATCTGCCGCGAGACGGACATTAGCCGCATGTCGAATGACTGGCAAGACATGTGACATCGTGCAGACGGCAAGCTGAGATTGGTGAGGCGCGTTAGCGGGTGAGGAGCACCACGGCGGCAATGGCAACGCCGAAACCGACCCGCTGGACGGCCCCGCTGCGCTCCTTCAGGACGGCCATGGCCAGCAGCACCGTGCCGGCCGGGTAGAGGGCGGTGATCACGCCGGCCAGAGACAGCAATCCGTTCCGGCTGGCCAGCAGAAAGGCCCAGTTGGCGGTCGCATCGAGCAGGCCGGCCAAGGCCGCGAGGCCGAGGGCTGCTCGGGAGAGCCGGACGAAGGAACCGACGACC
>CAZZZW010000264.1:0-6108 GCA_964658795.1 Phormidium nigroviride PCC 7112 | reverse complement strand
CGACGCTGCCGGAGCTGCGCAGGTCGCCCCGCTGCTGCCGGGAGATCCGGGCTGCGCCGTGCTGATCACCAGTCGGAGCCGGATCACCGAATTTCCGGACACCATAGGAGTCAACGTCGGAGTCCTCGAGCCGACCAGCTCGCTTGAGCTGCTCGGTCGAATCGCCGGCGAAGATCGCATCCGACGCGAGCTGGTTGCGTCCTCGGCCGTTGTCGAGGTGTGCGGGCAGCATCCGCTGGCGCTGCGGATCGTGGGCGCCCGCCTGGCCGCCCGGCCGCATTGGAGCATCAAGCGAATGCACCATCGCCTGTCCGATGAGGCCGCCCGCCTGGATGAACTGCGGCACAACGACATGTCCCTGCGCGAGCGGATCACCACCGCCTACGAGTTGGCCGGTGCGCCGGAGCAACGACTCTTCCGTCGCCTGGCCCTGCTACCGGCATCGATGTTCGACGGCTGGGTCGGATCGGCGTTGCTCGACCAACCGGTCGACGTCGGCGAGCGCGTCCTGGACGACCTGGCCGACCTGCATCTGGTCGAGGTCGAGGACGCCAGGTCGGGCGACTTCGACCGCTACTCCGTGCATGTGCTCATCCGCGACTTCGCTCGAGAGCGGCTCCGGGCCGATGAAGCCGAGGCCGACAGCCGGCAGGCGTTGCAACGAGTTCTCGGCGGCCTGCTCGGGCTGTCCGAACGCGCCCGGCTCGAACTCGTCGGCTCGGAACAGAGTTGGGAACCCAACCCTCATACCTGGTGGCCGATTCCGAATGACGTGGTCGAGCGCACCCTGAAGAACCCGGCCGACTGGTATGCCCGGGAACGCAGCGCGCTCGTTGCCGGTGCGGTCAAGGCGGCCGAGGCCGGGTTCTCCTACCTCAGCCAGCGACTGGTCTCGACCGTGCAGGCACTGGCTTAGTGGGATGAAGGGACTCCGCCCTCCCCGACAGCGGCCCGGCGTCGTGACACCGGCAACCGGACCTCAGCCGGCGTAGTCCTCGCAGCCCCCGTCCCGAACGATATCGAGCGTCACGCAGTGAAAGCCGCCACCGAGCACCCGCGAGTGCCGAAGCCGATGGGGCAGCACCTCAATACCCTTATCTTCCAGGGCAGATATCAATTCTGGCTGCATCGCATCGACGATCGCCACCTCGGGTGACACCATCAGCAGATTCATGCCCAGCCACGGTGCGCTCAACGGATGCTTGACGATGCTGGGAATGTCCCGCACCGGCGGGCTCCACAGGATGTCCCAATTCCGGAAGGCCGCGGGCACATCGTCATCCGACATCCGGGCCGGATTGAGCAGCACCAGGCCGGGTCGCAGCAACGTGATGGTGGTGTCGATGTGGGTGTAACCGTAGATGTCTCGAATCGGATGCACCCGGAAGTCACCGAACAAACTCAGGGTGCTTTCCAGCCAGCGCAGACCCAGCTCGTTCCCGCTGCGGGACACCAAGTAGAGGATGTCCCGGCCGACCCGGAGTACGTTGGCGGCGTCGAAGACCGGCTCGACCTCGTTCAGCACGGGCAAACCGTCGGAGTCGATTCCGTATAGTTCGTCAGCCAATCGTGGCTTGGGAGCGGAGATCCAGCCGGCACCCCGAACCAGGTAGTCGAGGAACAGCTCCCGCATCCCGTCGTAGAGTTCGAAGTAGCGCGCTCGCATCGGACTGGGCGTCTCGACGATGGTATTTCCCATCACCATCGTGATATCTCGCGGGCAGTAGGACAGGTAGCCTTCGCTCGTCCAGTCCGGCGTGCTGAAGGTCGCCGCATGGTCTGGCGCAGCAGGCTGATGAACGACAATCCCCATTTCCCGCAAGGTATCGACCAGCGTGGCCAGGTCCTCAGTGGTCTCATCGATGACCTGGCGGGAGAACCCGCCGACCAGCACCTCCGTCAGCTCGGACCGCGACAGTTCGGGGTAGCAGGCCATCCAGGCCGAGACATCGGCCATGTCCGGTAACCGCGCGTGCGTCACGTCGCCGACGACGACCTCTCGCAATTGGGTGAACTCATCCCAGGAGTTGACGGCGGGACGGCTCAGCCGCACGGTCGGCGTCGGCTGCTCGATCAAACCTGTCATGATTCCACCTTTTCGGTACAAGGAAATGTCTGCGGGAGGGGACAGCGCGAACTCAGAGAATCGGGGGTTGCTGTCAGCTAACGCAGCTCCGCCTTCGGTCGGCTATCGACGGACGAAAGAAGCCCGATACCGGTTCCGGTCAACACTCGTGGGAGCTAACTCGACTCGGTCGAGATCATCGAAGATCCGCGAGGAAACGCCGCATGAGTCACGAGCCGTCCGGACGCACGCCGAGCCGAATTTCTGGCTCCGGCCGGCGTCGAGCTGTGGTCAGTGGCCTGCCGAGCGATGCTCACACCTGGAATCTGATCTTTCTCCAGCTCTACTTGGAGGATGCCGGCTTCGACGTGGTCAACCTCGGCCCCTGCGTCACGCCCGAGCGTCTCGTCGAAGGCTGCGCTGGACACCGCCCGGCGATCGTGGTGCTCAGCAGCGTCAACGGGCACGGCTATCAGGACGGCCTCGGCACGATCGCTGTCCTGCGGGCCACGCCGGAACTGGCTGACATCCCCGTCGTCATAGGCGGAAAGCTCAGCACCTCGGGAGCACTGGGACCGACCCGCACGGCCGCGCTGGAATCGGCCGGCTATGACGCGGTGTATGACGATCGCCCGGACGCTCCAGCACTGTTCGCATCCATGATCTCCGCGATTTCGGCGCCGGCGTCGTGACATTCGGGACAGCGATCCGACGAGGCCGGGAACTCGGTTCCCTGGTCGTGCAGGCCCGTATGGGTATGGCGGACCCCCGACAGATGTCGGCCGGCCTGATGGCGACCCGGAACGCATCGGCCAGGACGGTCGGCACGATAACGATCGACAGCTACACCCGGCTGGGTGAGGCAGCCGCCGTTGCGAAGGCGCTGCGGGACGGCACCGAACTCAACGGCTACCCCATCGTCCATCACGGCGGCGAAGTCACCCGACGGATGCTCGACGGCATTGCCGGACCCGAGTTTCCGGTTCAGGTCCGGCACGGCTCGGCCCGGCCGGTCGACATCGTTCGCACCATGTGCGCGGCCGGTGTGTACGCCACCGAGGGTGGACCCGTCTCATACTGCCTGCCCTACGGGATAGTGCCGTTGGCCGAGGCGCTGAGCGAGTGGGACCAGGCCTGCCGCATTCTGGTGCAGGCGCAGGACCGTGGCGCGGAGCCCCACGTCGAGACCTTTGGCGGCTGCTTGCTCGGTCAGCTGTGTCCGCCAAGCCTGCTGGTGGCCCTGAGCGTGCTGGAAGCGATGTATTTCGCCTCCAGGGGTCTGCGCTCGGTGTCCGTCTCCTACGCCCAGCAAACACACCCCGCTCAGGACCGCGAGGCCATCCGCGCGCTGCGGACATTAGCCGGCGAATTGCTGCCAGATGTCGATTGGCATGTGGTGGTCTATGCCTACATGGGTCTGTATCCCAGGACGGTGTCGGGCGCGCAGGCGCTGCTCTCGGCCGCGGCCGAGCTGGCCATCGACACCGGGTCAGAGCGATTGATAGTAAAGACGGTGTCGGAGGCGTTCCGCCTTCCGAGCGTGCCCGAAAACGTCGAAGCACTGGAGTTTGCGGCCGGCACCGCGCGGCGACGCAGGAGATTCCCTCGCGTTGCGCGAGAGGAATTCGATCACGGCGAGGTGTACGCGGAGGCTGCGGCGCTCATCGACGCCGTCCGAAACCTCGGTCCGGACATCGGTCGTTCGCTCGTCACCGCCTTTCACCATGGCCTGCTCGATGTGCCCTACTGCCTGCATCCGGACAACGCCGGTCGAAGCCGCAGCTATCTCGACTCGGACGGCCGGCTGCGCTGGAGCCAGCTGGGCTCGATGCCACTGGGTCACCTGGTCACCCCCAGAAGCGAGGCGCGGCTGACCGCCAACAGCCTCATCTCGGCCCTGACGTTCGTGCAGCGGAGTTTTGACTCGACCGGGATCGACCCGGCCACAGCGCCGCAGCTGACCAGCCGTCCCGACGGCGCCGAGCGAACTCCGGCGCCGAAGCCACTCTCGACCCCTGTCCACAGATGAAGGAGCAGCAATGACGAACCCGTTCGAAGACGAGACCTCGGCCTACCTGGTGCTGGTCAATGACGAGGGCCAGCACTCGTTATGGCCGGTGTTCGCCGCCGTGCCCGACGGCTGGACCGAGGTCTACCGAGGCGCCAGCAAGGCCGAGAGCTTGGCCTACGTCGAGGCCAACTGGACCGATCTGCGACCGAAAAGCCTTATCGCCGCGATGGAATCCCGGCCGGAGACAAGCTCGAGCTCGGCGACGCAATCGTCATGAGCTTGACCGCTGAGGCCACCGACGGCGTCGATCGAGGCGCGTCGCAAACCGGCGATACCCTGCACGGTCTGTTCGAACACCAGGTCGCTCGGCAGCCGCGAGCCACCGCGGTACGGCAGAATGGGCGCACCCTCAGCTACGCCGACCTGAACGACCGCGCGGCCGACATCGCCCGGGCCCTGTCACATCGGGGCGTCGGTGCCGGAGACATCGTTGCCGTAGCGGTGGACCGCTCGCCCGAACTGGTGGCCGCCATGCTCGGCGTGCTAAAGACCGGCGCTGCCTACCTGCCCATCGACACGGGCTACCCCGCCGATCGCATCACCTTCCTGCTCGACGACGCACGTCCGGCCTGCGTCGTCACCGACGAGGCATTCGCCGATCGACTGCCGGATGGGCCTCACCTGATCGTCTCCCGACTCACCGATACCGCCGGGCTGAACTCGTTCGAGCCGGCCCGGGTACGGCCGGCCGAAGCCGCATATGTCGTCTACACCTCGGGATCGACCGGGCGGCCCAAGGGCGTCGTGATAACCCACGCCTCGATCGTCAACTACCTCACGTGGATGGTGGACGAGTTCGGAGTGCAGGCGGACGACCGGATGCTGCAGAAGACCCCGGCCGGATTCGACGGAGCGGTGCTGGAATTCTTCTGGCCGCTGAGCTGCGGCGCGACGATGGTGCTGGCCGACCCTGGGGGGCATCGGGAGCCGGAGTACATCGCTGATCTCATCGCTGGCGAGCAGATCACGATCGTCCAGTTCATGCCGTCGATGCTGCCGGTGTTCCTCGAGCCGGACCTGGCCGCCCGGTGCCGCGGGCTACGCCGGGCGTTCTCGGCCAGCGAGGCACTCCCGGTCGCGGTGATGGAGCTCTTCCGAGAGCGGCTGGACGCCGAGCTGGTGAACCTCTACGGTCCGACCGAAGCCACCGTCGACGCCGCGTTCTTCCGCTGCCGCCCCCACCACGCGGGGAGCAGCGTGCCCATCGGCCGACCCATCCGCAACATGCGGGTCGAGGTGCTCGACCCACAGCTCCGTCGGCAATCCATCGACGCAATAGGCGAAATCTACCTGTCCGGGATCCAGTTGGCCCGGGGCTACCTGGGCCGACCCGGCCTCAGCGCAGAACGGTTCGTGGCCGACCCCTACGGTGCGGCCGGCGAACGGATGTATCGAACCGGTGACCTCGGACGCCTTCGTCCGGACGGCCTCGTCGAGTTCGCCGGCCGGGCCGACACACAGGTCAAGATCGGCGGCGTCCGGGTCGAACCGGGCGAGGTCGAGAGCGCGCTGTCCGCACACGTCGCGGTGATGCAGGCAGCTGTCGTGGCACAGGCTGGCCCTACCGGTGCTCAACGCCTGGTGGCCTACGTCGTTCCGTGGTCCGGCAGCGCGGCAACCCCCGAGTCCGTTCGCAACGATCTGCGAGCACTCCTGCCGGATGCGCTGGTACCGGCGGCAGTCATCTTCATCGACGAGCTGCCGACGACACCCAACGAGAAGGTCGACCGAGCGGCCTTGGCTCGACGCCCAGCTGCAGCGGTGTCGATCGCATCACCCGAGTCTGAGGTCTGTTCCGGCTCCGACTCACAACTGGACCGGCTGCTCGCACTGGCGCGCCAGGTGCTGGGGGTCGAGCGCGCCGAGGCCGGCGACAATTTCATCGGCATCGGCGGCGACAGCATCTCAGCCATCCAGCTGGCCAGCCGAGCCCGCCAAGCCGGCCTGCCGGTGAGCACCGGCGCGCTACTGC
>CAZZZW010000263.1:0-6119 GCA_964658795.1 Phormidium nigroviride PCC 7112 | reverse complement strand
CTTGCGACCAAGTAGGGGTGTCCCATCGGGGATACGGTGCTATTTACAAAGCCGTGAGGGGTCCTATTGTTGTTTTGAACAAGGATATAAAAGCTAGCATTCTACCCAGCCCCTATCACGTGAAATTGCTTCGGCAGGAGATGAATGCCAACTTGCCACAGTTTATTGGCGAATACTACCACGTTGAAGGTCGACTGGAGCTACCAACGACGTCCAAGAAATCCAAGAAATGCGACAACATACGGAAGGATGTAGTCTTGACTGAAAAGAATTCATTATTCACTGACCTTGAGGTGGTCCAACAAAGCATGGTGATCTTCTACGGCATCACGGAGATAGGTATGGTTCCCCCTTTGATCTGGTTCGTGGCTCACTGTGACGTGGCGGGCTTGGCCGGTGCGTCGACCGGAGCGGTCACGGCGCGGCTGGCTGTCGCCGCCGCACTGACCCGAGCCGTTTCGGTCTCGGCCGAGGAGTCCTCGGAAGTACCGGTTGCCATAGAAGCCTTGGAAGCCACGTACGCCCTCTCATAACGCGTCGCACGCAAGTAACGCGGATCAACAGCGGATCCGCTCTGCAAGCGAAAGTGTTCTGTGTGGGCCAGCAAGCCTCTGGGGTTCAGCCGTGGTCGTCTGGTGTTGAGACCGCGATGCCTTCGTCAGCGCCATGCCCTTGCGCATTCATTGTAAACACGAATCCTGAACTGCCACGCCGAACAGCGTCCTGGAGTCCGCCCGGACGTCAGCGTTCGGCTGCCGCCATCGCCGCGCCGACGATGCCGGCGTTGTTGAGCAGCTGGGCCGGCCGGACCGGGGTGTGCAGGTCCAGCTGCGGCACCCAGCGGTCGGCGTCCTTGCTGACCCCGCCGCCAACGATGAACAGGTCCGGGGTGAACAGTTTCTCGACGTGAGCCATGTAGGCCTGAACGCGTTTTGCCCATTGTTTATAGGACATCTTCTGCTTGTCCTTGACCGAGGCAGCCGCGCGGGACTCCGCGTCGTGGCCGTCGAGTTCCAGGTGACCGAGCTCGGTGTTGGGCACCAGCTGGCCGTCGATGAACAGGCCGCTGCCGATGCCGGTGCCGAAGGTCAGCAGGATGACCACACCGTTGACACCCTTGGCCGCACCGAAGCGCACCTCGGCCAGCCCGGCCGCATCGGCGTCGTTGAGCACCGTGACGTCGAGCCCGGTGGCTTTGGAGAACACCTCGTCGACGTCGGTGCCGATCCAGGACGGGTCGACGTTGGCGGCCGATTCGGCGACACCGTTCTTAATGACGGCAGGAAAGGTCGCCCCGACCGCACCGGTCCAGCCGGCCCGCTGGACCAGTTCCACGACGACGTCGGCCACGTTGTGCGGGGTGGACGGCTTCGGCGTGGCGATGCGGACCCGTTGGGTCTTCAACTCACCGGTGTCGGTGTCGACGATGGCGCCCTTGATGCCGCTGCCGCCGATGTCGATCCCGAACGCTGCATCGGGCTTGCCGGAATCTGTCGCCTCTGGCGCGGTCATCGTTCCTCCGCTGACTAGGTTTGTGGTGGCAACCATATCGGCAGACGGGCGCATTGGGACCCGGCGGCAGGCGCGGGAGATGGCAGATGGCGAACACAGCCGGAAATCCGGTGGCCCCATCCGGGCAACACGCGGTCGAGCCGGCCGAGCTCACCGCGCTGGCGGTGGAACTGGCGCAGCGGGCCGGAGAGTTGGCTCGCACGCGCCGCGCGGCCGGGTTCTCGGTCAGTACGAAGTCATCGGCCACCGACGTTGTCACCGATGCCGACCGCGCGGTGGAGGACATGCTGCGTGCGGAACTGGCCGCGCGCCGTCCCGACGATGCGATCCTGGGTGAGGAGGCCGGCGACGGTGGCCGCCCGGACGCACCGATCCGCTGGCTGATCGATCCGATCGACGGCACGGTCAACTTCATGCTCGGACTGCCGCAGTGGGCGGTGTCGATCGCGGCCCAGCAGGACGGCGTCACCGTGGCCGGCTGCGTCCTCAACCCGGTCTCGGGTGACCTGTTCTCCGCGACCCGTGGTCACGGGGCCTACCTCGGTGACCGCCGGCTGACCGGCCCGCGTTCGGTTGACCTGGCCGAGGCGGTGGTGGCCAGCGGCTTCGGCTACGACCCGCAGCGGCGCGCTCGGCAGGGGCAGGTGGTGGCCGAGCTGCTCGGCCGGGTGGGCAACCTGCGCCGGCTGGGTTCGGCCGCGCTGGATCTCAGTTACCTGGCGGCGGGCTGGATCGACCTGTACTTCGAAGGGCCGCTGGGCGAATGGGACTTCGGCGCCGGCCTGCTGATCGCCGAGGAGGCCGGGCTGGTCACGTCCGGGCTGTACGGCCGACCGGCTGGGGCGGAGCTGGTCGCCGCCGGTCATCCGGACAACGCCGCCGCGTTCTTCGCACTGCTGGAAGAGGTCGGCGCCGGCCGGTAGCGGGCCGCTACTTGCAGGGCTGCTTCGCCGCGGCGACGGCCTTGTTCACGCTGGCCTGGGTGGCCAAGGACTTGTAGGCGCTGCCGAGCACGACATCGACGCTGCTGTCGCCCCGGGTGATGGCCACCAGCCGCGATCCGGGCAGGTAGTAGGCGACCAGGGTCGCAGCCGCCTTGCCCGACTTGCCGTACTCGACCTCGGCTACGCCGGTGTAGCTCGGTCGGTCGTCGGGTGCGCCGGTCTGGAACCCCCGGGCCTTCAACTCGGCGGTGACCTTGGCCGCCAGTTGGGCCACACCGGCGCCGTTGTAGACCGTGACCTTCACCGTCCTGGCCGACGGCAGGGTGATTGGTGTCGCACCGGCGCTGGCGCAGGTGGCGGCCGGCGTCGGCGGGTTGGAGCTGCCGCTGGCCGACGAATCGGACCGGTGCAGGACTCGCCACCAGACGATCGCGGTCAGCACACTGAGTACCAGTAGGAACACGACAGCAGGGAGCGGGCGGCGTGCTGTGGAAATGGCCATCCGGGGTCGTTATCCTCCTGTCCTGCGCACGTCGGTCCGGCCGCTCCCATCGTTGAGGGCGGCGCGGGTGTGGGGGTCAGCCTAACTGGGGACGGCTTCGGGAATGGTGAGGCATGCCCGGTCGTTGGAGGGCAGGCATGACGCGATACCGTTCCGCCGTTCGCGGTAGCTGAAGGTCCAGCGACCACATCCGTGGCGGCACGAGGAACGAACCGCTGAGGCAGTTGTGAACGAACGAGGAAGTGAGAGCTAGATGGCTACCGACTACGACGCCCCACGTCGGGGCGATGTCGACGAGATGAACGAGGACTCCCTGGAGGAGTTGAAGGCTCGACGGGCCGAGGCCCAGTCGGGATCGATCGACGTCGACGAGACCGAGCTGGCGGAATCCCTGGAGTTGCCAGGTGCTGACCTGTCCAGCATGTCCGGTGAGGAACTGACCGTCCGGGTCCTGCCCAAGCAGGACGATGAGTTCACCTGTGCCAGTTGTTTCCTGGTGCATCACCGGAGCCGGCTGGCCCGGGAGAAGAACGGTCAGCTGATCTGCCGGGACTGTGCCTGATCTGCTGATGGACCCGACTCGGACCGGAGCGACGGTGGCCGATGGCTGCTGACGAACTGGCCGAGTTGGTCGCGCGTGCCGCCGGAGCCGCCTCGTCCGAGGACGAGACCCGGCGCGGTACGGCTCGCGCGCTGGCCGCCCTGGTCCCGGCTCTGACCCGTAGCGCGAAGAAATCAGGCGTACGGGCAGTTGCCGCGGGCCGTTGGCTGGCCGAGCTGGTCGTGGAGGTGGCGCCCCAGATCCCGGTGCGTGACGCCCAGGCCCTACGTGATCAACATCCCACCCTGACCGACATCCAGATCGCCGAGCGACTGATCAAGTCGGCCTCCCGCAGCACAGCGGCACTCGGAGCGGCGGCAGGGGGACTGGCCGCGGTCGAGTTCATCAACCCGCCGACCCTGATGGCCGCCCCGATCCAACTGGCCGCCGAGATGCTCACCGTCACCGCCGTCGAGCTGAAGCTGGTGGCCGAGCTGCACGAGATCCTGGGCTATCCGGCGACCGGCACGGTGACCGAACGGGCCGGCCAGTACGTGATGTCCTGGACCAGCCGGCGCGCGGTCAGTGGCTCCGTCGGAACGGCCGGCATCGGCGCCCTGCTCGGTGCCTCGGCCAAGCGTGAACTGCGTAGTCAGGTGCTACGCCGGGTCGGTCGCGCCACCACGTCACTGGCGCCGTTCCTGGCCGGCGCGGTCGCCGGGGCCGAGGTGAACCGGCGGGCAACCAAGCATCTCGGCGAGACCCTGCTGGCCGAACTCCGGGGTCGCGCCGACGACCGCTGGTTCCGCCGGCTCCGCTAGACCTTCTGCAGTTCGCGGCCCCAGCTTGCCGGCTCTGCGGCGTGTCGCGGAACGTCGGGCCGCGAAATGCGGCTCAGAGGGTGCTGACCAGTCCGCCGTCGATCGTCAGCGTCTGGCCCGTCGTCCAGGCGGCGTCGGACGAGGCGAGGTACGCGACGGCCGCGGCGATGTCTTCGGGCTCGCCGAGCCGCTTGAGCAAGTAGCCCGACGCCGCGCCCTCCTCGTCGGCGGCGTAGAGGGCTTCGGCGAACTTGGTCTTGACGACGGCCGGTGCGACCGCATTCACCCGGATGTTGGGGGCGAGTTCGGTAGCCAGCTGCCGGGTCATGTTGATCACGGCGGCCTTGGTGATTCCGTAGAACGCGATGCCCGGTGAGGCGCCCAGCCCGGCGATCGAGGCGACGTTGACGATCGCGCCGCCGTGCTCGCCCAACCACGCCTGATGCGCCAACCGGGTCCAGGCCAGGTTGGCCAGCACATTGACCTCGAAGATCTTGCGCGCGGCCGACTCGTCGATGTCGAGCAGCCGGCCGAAGACCGGGTTGATGCCGGTGTTGTTGACCAGGACGTCGAGCCGGCCGAAGGTGTCCATCACCTGCTGCACGGTCGCTTCGCGGTGGGCCGGGTCATCACTGGAACCAGCCGAGCTGATCGCCACCTCCGGGCCGCCGAGCTGTTCGGCCGCCGCCGCCAGCGCCTCCGGTTTGCGGGCGGTGATGCACACCCGGGCGCCCTCGTCCACCAGGCGCTGGGCGACGGCCAGTCCGATGCCTCGGCTGGCTCCGGTGACCAGTGCGACCTGGCCGGTGAAACGTCCTTCAGACACCTTCGGGTTCTCCCTTTGTTTGACGGGCAGTTCGACGGGCGGGGCAGTCAGCGGGCGGGTGATTCAGCGAGCGGCGCTGATCGCAGCCAGGAACCGGTCGGGGTGACGGGTCGAGATCAGCCAGTACGGCTCCGGCGGCATCGTCCACTCGGCTTCGGGATCCGGCGGCGGTGCCGGGTGCAGGATCAGCTGGACCCCGGGCCCGACCCACGACCGGATGAAGTTGAACGCGGTCGGGTCACCGTGCCGTCCGACCACCCGCCGCAGTTCGGTATAGCTGAGCGCGTAGGCCTCGTCGACCGCACTGGCTGCGATCCGGCGGTCCCCGACGACTATCTCGGCTCCGACCACGGCAATGGTGGCCGCCGACATCCGCCAGACGATGGCGCAGGCACCCAGGATCGACAGCACGATCGGCAGCCAGGCCAGCGAATCCGGGATCACGAAGATGAACTCCGCACCGAGCAGGACACCGACCACCGCGCCGACCGGGTACCACCAGACGGGCGCACGCAATCGTTCGCGGTAGCCGGAGTTGTGCTGCTGCCGGGAGACGGGCTCGATCACTGGACGAGGGTAGCCTTTGGCCCTGTGACCAGATCCGTCGTGGCTGCGGCCCAGACCGAGCCATTGCTCGTGTCCGTGCAGCGGCTGCATCCGGCCGCGGTGCTGCCCAGCTACGCGCTGGACGGCGATGCCGGTGCCGACCTGGTGACGGTGGCCGACCTCGATCTCGCTCCGGGTGAGCGCGCGCTGCTGCCGACCGGGATCGCGATCGCGCTGCCGGCCGGTTACGCCGGATTCGTACATCCACGATCCGGTCTGGCCATCCGCGCCGGTTTGGGTCTGGTGAACGCACCGGGCACCATCGATTCGGGCTATCGCGGCGAGATCAAGGTCATCGTGGTCAACCACGACCCCCGGGACGTGATCAAATTGCGAGTCGGTGACCGAATCGCGCAGTTGGTCATCC
>CAZZZW010000262.1:0-6142 GCA_964658795.1 Phormidium nigroviride PCC 7112 | reverse complement strand
TCCCGGCCCCAGTCCCAGGTGTTGCGGAACCAGAGTTGCGGAAGCAGGTGCAGCGGCGCCGGGTCGGGTCCGTGGTTGGTGGCGGTGATCCGGATGCAGATGTCGTCCGGGGCTGCCTTGGCGTACCGGATCGCCACATCGAAGAAGCGGTCGCCGGCCAGGGCACCGGTGTCGGCCAGTTCGTACTCGGGCTCGGTCCGGGGCCGGCGGGCGTTCTCGGTGACCAATTGTTCGTACGGATAGGCCGATTGCGGGTAGCGGTAGAGCCATTCGGCGTAGGAGTGGGTCGGCGTGGCGTCGGTCGCCCACCAATATTCCTTGACGTCCTCACCATGGTTGCCCTGAGGGTTGGTGAGTCCGAACAGTCTTTCTTTCAAACGCGAATCCTGACCGTTCCAGAGCGCCAGGCCGAAGTTCAGGAAGCCGAACCGGTCGCAGATCCCGCCCAGCCCGTCCTCGCCCCAGCGGTAGGCCCGGGACTCGGCCTGTTCGAACGGGAAGTAGCCCCAGGCATCGCCGTCGGCGGAGTAGTCCTCCCGCACGGTGCCCCATTGCCGCCCGGACAGGTACGGGCCCCAGAGCCGCCAGGCATCACTCGCGGCCGGTGATTCGGCCAGCCGGCGGTGCTCGGCCGTGTTCGGCCGGGCCGCCGCTCCGTCCGGAAACGGGGTGTCGTCGTCGGGATCGGCAGCGGCATGACGCGGACTCACCGCCTCAGTCTGCACCCTTGATCCACGCGCGGAAAAACAACTTGCGGCGGCCGACTAGCGTTGACAAATCGTGAGTGACGATCCGCAGCTACTGGCCGAACGCGAACACTTGCAAGCCTCGTTGGTGAGCCTGGAGCAGATGCGCCAGAGCGCCGGCGCGATCGCCGACTACGGCGTGGATGCGCTGGCCAGCGAGAGTCTGGGCCGGTTGCGGGCCGAGCGGCTCAAGCACCTGTCGGCCGACTCCGAGGCCCCGCCGTTCTTCGGCCGGACCGACCGCGACCCGGACGACACCCATCCCGGCGGGGAGATCTTCCACATCGGGCGACGGCATATCCGCGACGAGCTCGGCGATCCGATGGTGATCGACTGGCGGGCGCCGATCAGCCAGCCCTTCTACCGGGCCAGTCCGCTCGACCGCCAGGGTGTCACGCTGCGGCGCCGGTTCGGATTCCATAACGGTCTGCTGACGTCCTTCGAGGACGAACACCTCGATCGGGGCGAGGCACTCGGCCTGAAGTCCGATCTGCTCAAGGAAGAGATCGAACGGCCCCGGGTGGGTCCGATGCGCGACATCGTTGCCACCATCCAGCCCGACCAGGACGAGCTGGTCCGGGCCGAGCTCGACGTCTCACTGTGCATCCAGGGTGCCCCTGGAACCGGCAAGACCGCAGTCGGTCTGCACCGCGCGGCCTATCTGCTCTACAGCTACCCCGAGCGGCTGCGGCGTTCCGGCGTGCTGGTCGTCGGTCCGAACAGCGCGTTCCTGCGTTACATCGCTCAGGTGCTGCCGGCCTTGGGCGAGAACGGCATTCAGCAGACCACGGTGGACGAGCTGGTGGGTGCCTACCCGATCAAGGGCAAGGACTCCGTCGAGACGGCGGTGCTCAAGGGTGACGCCCGGATGGCCGACGTGCTGAGGCGAGCCGTGTTCAGCCATATCCGGAAACCGGAAACCGATGTCGTGCCGATCGTCGGGACCCGGCGCTACCGGATCCCGGTGGAACGTTGCCGCCGATACGTCGACGATGCCCGGCGATCGATGCTGGCCGGCGAGCTGCGGTGGGACAGCGGCCGGGAACGGCTGCGCAACCTGCTGGCCCAGGACGTCCGGCGGCAGCGCGAGGACGGCGGTGGTGCACCGTCGGACGCCGAGACCCGCAAGGTGGCGCGCTCGGTCCAGGTCAAGGACTGGGTGGACGAGGTCTGGCCGGCCCTGGACCCACGTGGGGTGCTCACCCGGCTCTACACCGAACCGGCGTTTGCCCAGCGCTGCGGAGGCACGGTGCTGACTGCCGACGAGCTGGGCCTGCTGGTCTGGCCGACGGCGCCACGCACGCCCAAGCAGGCCGCACTGTCGGCCGCCGATGTGGTGCTGGCCGACGAATTGGCCGGGCTGATAACGGGAAACGACAGCTTCGTGCACGTCGTGGTGGACGAGGCCCAGGACCTGTCGGCCATGCAGTGCCGGGCGGTCGCGCGCCGGTGCCCGCTCGGATCGGTCACCGTGCTCGGCGATCTCGCGCAGGCGACAACACCGTGGGCGCCCGGCTCGTGGCCGCTCACGCTGACCCATCTCGGAGCGCCGTCGGCGACGATCTCCCCGCTGACCACGGGGTATCGGGTACCCGGTGAAGTGCTGAGTGTGGCCAACCGGTTGCTGCCGCACATCGCCGCCGAGGTACCGCCGGCCACCTCGGTGCGGGCCGGCGATGATGCGCTGACCTACGGCACCGACGTGGTTTCGGCCGTGCAGCACTGCCTGAGCGCCGAGGGTTCGATCGCGGTCATCGTGCCCGACCGGCAGCTGAAGGTCGTCGAGGAGCGGTTGCTGGCCGCGGGCGTTGCCAGCGCCACCCTTGATGCCGACGCCGAGGAGCGGGTGACGCTGGTGCCGGCCACCGCAGCCAAGGGCCTGGAGTACGACTCGGTGGTGCTGGTCGAACCGGCCGAGATCGTGGCCGCCGAACCCACCCGGATCGGTGGCCTGCGCCGGCTCTACGTGGCCTGGACCCGCGCGGTGTCCCGGCTGGCGGTGGTCCACACCGAACCGCTGCCGGCTGAACTGGATGCCTAGAGCGCGCCGTCTCAGCTCCGGGTGATCAGCCCTGGGTGATGTAGTTCTCGAGCTGCTCGCGGGTCTGTTCCAGTTCCCGCATCCGGGCCGCAACCACGTCGCCGATGGTGACGATGCCGGCCAATTCGCCGCCGGACAGCACGGGCAGGTGTCGGATCCGGCGGTCGGTCATCAGGCTCGCGGTCGCATCCAGGGAATCGGACGGCGAAGCGGTCACCAGGTCAACGGTCATCAGCTCGGACACGGACATGCTCAGCACGTCCGGGCCGCTGGCGGCCAGCTGGCGGACCACGTCACGCTCGGACACGATGCCGGTGACGCTCGCGCCGGCCACCACCGGTACGGCACCGATCTTGTGCTCGGCCAGTAGCGCGACGACGTCGCCGACGGTGGCGTCCGGACTGGTCGTCACCACTGACGTCCCTTTGCGACTGAGAATCTCGGAGATGTTCACGTCCGCCTCCTGAAGATCGGGTGCTATCAGTGACCGTAGTCACATCGTCTGCACATAGAAAGTGGCTGTTGCGGCAGGACGGTCCCCTCGGGGCGTCCGCGCCCGAACTGGGGCCGGTTGCTTAACCGCTCGACGGTCGGGCGGGCGCGCATCTAGGTTTCTGGTCGGCAGCCATCGCCTGCTCGGAAGGTCGTCCGTCTTGTTCTCTGCTCTGGTGCTCGCGCAGTGGGCCATGGGTTCTGTCGATGCGTCGCCAGAGGGTGGCATCGTGGTCTCGGTAGATTCGACGCTCGCGGCGAACCGGTCAGTGTCGCTGCTGCGGGTCGCGGCCGGGGCCGGCCTGCTCTCGCTCTCCCCGGCGCGGGCCAGTGAGCTCGGCTTCACCGACGGGGAACGTGTTGCCGATGCCGAAGTCACCGCTCGGATCAAGGGGTCAGGCATCTGTCTCCACGACCCCGACCACCTCTTCTACCTGACCCTGCGTGAACGGGAGGCGCTGCGGGACGAGGTTCGTAGCTCTGCGACGCGTCAGCTCACCGCCGCGGATGCATCGCGGTTCACGGAATTCACCGGCGAAGCACCCGAGGATGATCTCGACGCGGCGTTTGTCGAGCTCGATCACTGGCTCGTCTTCGGCAGCCTCGCAGGTGACAAACTGGTATGCGCCGCGAGCATGTATCCATGGAGCGGAACCCGGCTCGCTGACCTCGGGGTGGTCACGCTTCCGGAGTTCCGCGGCCGAGGCCTGGGACGCGAGACCGTCCGAGCGATGAGTGCGGCGGCCCTCAGTCGGGGATACGAGCCGCAGTACCGTTGCCAGCTCGACAACACTGCCTCTGTCGCACTCGCCCGGTCAGCAGGATTCACCCACTTCGGTGAGTGGGAGGTCATCGACACCGACGACTGACGTCGGGCAGGGTTGAACCAAGGATCAGAATTCCGGGCCGTCCCCGACGCCGGAGCTGAGCCCACTGGCACGCCAACAAGACGGTCACGGCTCCGCGCCCGCAAACCGGGTCATTGGCAGGAGCGACCTACTCCCGGAAGCCGTCCTGGAACCGACCGAGCACGCCCTCCTCGGGCAGCAGGGGCGGTCCGGACGGCGCTTCGCCGGTCGGCCGAGCGATCGGCTGGTCGTAGTTGGTCGACGCGATCGCGAGCACGGTCTGCTCGTCGTCGAACTCGGCCGAGCCCTCGATCACCGGGACGAAGCCGACCAGGTCACCGTCCTGCATCACCTGGGCCTCGAGACCGGCGGTGTCATCGGTGTCCCATTCGGCCTCGCGTCCGTCGCCGATCACGATCCGAACGCCGAACCGATAGACACCGGCGTGTTTCACGTGGGCGTCCACTCCCCGTTCGCGCAGAGCGTCGACGACTCGGTGGGCTCTGTTCTCGTCCATGCCAGCCAGGGTACGGACCCAGCCCAGCCGAGAACTGGCTGCGAACTTTGAGTCACGTCGTGAGGCTGGTAAGAGTACGTGTAACTATGACGAGTACGTAGCCGTTTCCAGTGGTGCTCACCACCCCCGAGACTTCCATCGGGACGGCGACCGCACGTCAAGCCACCACTGGCTCTACCCACACGTCGCGCGGCGATCCCGCGGACCGGCGTTTCGAGGCGAGGAGTAACTGCGATGTCGCTGCACGGAGATGTCCCACCGGAGCCGGACCTGGTCCAGCTCCTGACCCCGGAGGGCATCCGGGTCGAGCATCCGGACTTCCCGCTGTCGATCACCGATGACGAGATCAAGTCGCTCTACCGTGACCTGGCCCTGGTCCGCCGCTTCGACGGCGAGGCGACCGCACTGCAGCGACAGGGCGAGCTCGGGCTGTGGGCCTCCTGCCTCGGTCAGGAAGCCGCCCAGGTCGGCGCCGGCCGGGCCTTGCGCACACAGGACATGGCCTTTCCGACCTACCGCGAGCACGGCGTCGCCTGGTGCCGTGACGTCGATCCGGTGACCCTGCTCGGCATGTTCCGCGGGGTCAGCCTGGGTGGCTGGGATCCGAACGAGAACAACTTCGGGCTGTACACGATCGTGCTCGGCGCCCAGACGCTGCACGCCGTCGGTTACGCCATGGGCATCACCCGGGACGGGGCCGTCGGCACCGGCGAGGTCGACCGGGACGCGGCCGTGCTGGCCTTCTTCGGTGACGGTGCCTCCAGCCAGGGTGACGTCAACGAGGCCTTCATCTGGGCCGCGGCCGGCAACCTGCCGGTCGTCTTCTACTGCCAGAACAACCAGTGGGCGATCTCCGAACCGCTCGAGCGCCAGACCCGGGTGCCGCTGTTCCACCGCGCGGCCGGCTTCGGCTTTCCCGGCATCCGGATCGACGGCAACGACGTGCTGGCCTGCCTGGCCGTGTCGCGGGTTGCGCTCGACGAGGCCCGCTCCGGCCAGGGCCCGACCCTGATCGAGGCCTACACCTACCGGATGGGGGCGCACACCACCTCCGACGACCCGACCCGCTACCGGCTGACCGACGAGCTGGAGACCTGGCGGCTGCGCGATCCGATCGAACGGGTTCGGGCTTACCTGATCAGGGAAGCCGGCATCGGACAGGACTTCTTCGACGACATCGACGAGGAGTCCGAGGCCCTGGCGGTCCGGATCCGCGAGGCCTGCCGCAACCTGGAGGACCCGTCTCCGCTGTCGCCGTTCGACCAGGTGTACGCCGAGATGACCGACGAGCTGGCCGAGCAGAAGGCCTCCTACTCGGACTACCTCGCCTCCTTTGAAGGGTCGGCCCACTGATGGCTACTTTGAGCATGGCCGGGGCGTTGAACGCAGCCCTGCGCAATCGGATGGAAGCCGACCCGAAGGTCCTGATGATGGGGCTGGATGTCGGCAAGCTCGGCGGCGTCTTCCGGATCACCGACGGCCTGCAGAAGGACTTCGG
>CAZZZW010000261.1:0-6148 GCA_964658795.1 Phormidium nigroviride PCC 7112 | reverse complement strand
GCCACTGGTGCACCGTCACCATCGCCATCCCGGCATCGAAAGCATGGTCGGCAAAGGGTAGATCCTGAGCCACGGCATCGACGGCCGGAGTGCTGCGCTGGGCCCGCATCGCCGCCGACGGCTCGACCGCGGTCACCTCGCGGTCCGCGGGCTCGTAGGACCCGGCGCCGGCGCCGACGTTGATCACCGTGCGAGCGTCACCGAGCGCGGCATGCACGAGCGCGGCGATCCGTGGATCGGTGCGGCGGCGACGGCCGTACCCGGCTCCGCCGTGTTCGTAGTCGAAATCACCGGCAACCGTGGTCATACCGGTCAGGCTATCGGCCGATCCGGTCGTCCATGTCGACCGGTGATCCTTGGCAGCGCTCGACCCGGGCTGATAGTAAGCAGGAGGCAGCCCAGCGACGACGAGGAGTGCGGCGATGAAGAAGATCATCAACGATCCGGAGAACGTGGTTCCCGAGTCCCTGCACGGCTTCGCGGCCGCGCATGCCGACCTGGTCACTGTGCAGTACGGGCCCGACTTCATCACCCGAGCCGACGCTCCGGTCGCGGGCAAGGTGGCGCTGGTGTCCGGCGGCGGATCAGGACACGAACCCCTGCACGGCGGCTTCGTCGGTCCCGGCATGCTCGATGCGGCCGTACCCGGTCCGGTATTCACCTCACCCACCCCGGACGCGGTGCTGGCCGCGACCCAGGCCGTGAACGCCGGTGCCGGCGTGCTGCACATCGTGAAGAACTACACCGGTGACGTGCTGAACTTCGAGACCGCGGCCGAACTGGCCGCGGCCGAGGACATCGAGGTTCGCAGCGTCACCATCGACGACGATGTCGCGGTCAAGGACTCGACCTGGACCGCCGGTCGCCGCGGTGTCGGCGGCACCGTCCTGCTGGAGAAGATCGCCGGCGCCGCGGCGGCGCGGGGCGACGACCTCGACGCCGTCACCGCCATTGCGGAAAGGGTGATC
The DNA here is from genome assembly GCA_964658795.1 of Phormidium nigroviride PCC 7112. Classification (GTDB taxonomy): domain Bacteria; phylum Actinomycetota; class Actinomycetes; order Mycobacteriales; family Jatrophihabitantaceae; genus Jatrophihabitans_A. The sequence goes on along the minus strand of CAZZZW010000261.1, from coordinate 5,180 downwards.
GCCAACGTCCGCTCGATGGGTATGGCCCTCACGGCCTGCACCGTCCCGCACTCCGGCGAACCGAGCTTCACGCTGGCCGAGGACGAGATGGAGATCGGCATCGGCATCCACGGCGAGCCCGGCCGGGAGCGGGTCAAGCTACAGCCGGCCGACCAGGTCGTCGAGACCTTGCTGACCGCGGTGGTCGAGGATCTGCCGTTCGCCTCGGGTGATCGCACCCTGCTGTTCGTCAACGGCATGGGTGGCACGCCGCAGATGGAGCTGTACCTGGCCTACGGAACCGCCCGCCGGCTGCTCGAGGCCCAAGGCATCGAGGTGAGCCGGTCACTGGTCGGCAACTACATCACCAGCCTGGAGATGCAGGGCTTCTCGATCACGCTGCTCAAGCTCGACGGCGAGTTCGAAGAGCTCTGGGATGCGCCGGTCCACACCGCCGCGCTGCGCTGGGGCGTGTGAGGATGCACCGGGTGAACGGCGAACCGGACGCGAGGAGTTAGTCATGCCAGGTTGCTCCGCGGCCGACGTCGCCGCCGCCGTCCGCCGGGCGGCGACGGTCATCGAGGCCGAGCACGTGCACCTGACCGACCTGGATCGAGCCATCGGCGACGGCGACCACGGAGCCAACCTGAACCGGGGTTTCGCCGCGGTGGTGGCCAAGCTCGACGCGGCCGAACCGGGCACGCCCGGCGCGGTGCTGAAGCTGGTCGCGACCACCCTGATCTCCACCGTGGGCGGCGCGTCCGGGCCGCTGTTCGGGACCGCATTCCTGCGGGCGGCCACCGCCGTCGGCGACGTACCCGAACTCGATTCGGCCGCGGTGACGACAGCGTTGACCGCGGCCTTGCAGGGCGTGGTCGACCGGGGCAAGGCCGAGCCGGGTGACAAGACGATGGTGGACGCCCTGACGCCGGCGGCAGCTGCGGCGGTCGGCGACTCCCCCGCAGCGGTGTTGCGGGCAGCGGCCGATGCGGCCGAGCGGGGTGCCGAGGCCACCACGCCGCTGGTCGCCCACAAGGGCCGGGCCAGCTACCTGGGCGAGCGCAGTGCCGGACACCTCGATCCGGGCGCGGTGTCGACCGCCCTGATGCTGCGAGCCCTGGCCGGCTCGTGAGCAGTACCGACCGGCCGGCGTATCGGATCGCCCTGGTGCTGGTGTCGCACTCGGCCGCGTTGGCCCAGGGGGTGGCCGAGCTGGCCGGTCAGATGGCGCCGGAGGTGACGATCCGGCCGGCCGGGGGTGCCGACGACGGTGGTCTGGGGACCTCGTTCGACCGGATCACCGAGGCCTTGACCGGGCTGCCGGCGGCCGGAAGCGTCGTGCTGTACGACCTCGGTAGCGCCGTGCTGACCACGGAGACGGCACTGGAATTCCTCGACCCGGCCGAGGCGAACCGGATCGAGGTGGTGGACGCGCCACTGGTCGAGGGCGCGTTGGCGGCCGCGGTGAGCGCGCAGAACGGTGGCTCGCGCGCGGAGGTCGCCGCGGCGGCTCGGACGGCCGGCGCCGCGACCGAGCCGGCACCCGGAGCCCTCCAGCCGGGGTCCGACAGCGCGGCCACGATCGAGGCCCAGCAGATCGTCGAGCTCCGGAATCCGCTCGGATTGCACGCCCGGCCGGCCGCGGAGCTGATCCGGGCGTTGGCCGACATCGATGCCCAGGTCAGCATTGCCCGTCCGGGCCGGCCGGCCGTCGATGCGCGCAGCCTGCTGGCCGTCGTCCGGCTCGGCGCCCGTGGCGGCGACCAGGTGAGCGTCACCGCATCCGGCCCCGACGCGGACCGGGCCGTCATGCTCGTCCAGCACCTGATCGAGGCCGGGTTCGACGAGCTTTCACCCGTGCCGAACGAGCAGAAGTCGATCATCGGTGCTCCCGGGCGGGCGGTCGGACGGTTGCGCCGGGTGGCGGTCGGCCAGCTGCCTGAACGTCGAGCCGATGACCCCGCCGCCGAGACCCGCCGGCTGCACACGGCGCTGCAGTGGGCGGCGATGCGGTTGGAGGGCGGCGACCCGCTCACCCGCGCGCACGGTGCCCTGCTCGTCGACCCGGCGCTACGCCACCGGGCCGATGCCGAGATCGAGCACGGCTGGTCGGCCGAGACGGCCTGGTGGCGTGCGGTCGAGGCCGAATCGTCGAGCATGGCTGAGGATACCGATCCGATCATCGCCGGCCGGGCCATCGACGTCCGGGATGCCGGGGCCACCGTGCTGACCGAACTCGGCGTGCAGACCGATCGAGTTCCGGTCGACGCCGATGGGCTGATCCTGCTGGCCGACGAACTCGGTCCGAGCGAGGTGACCCGCTTCGTCGAGCGCGGAGGTGCCGGCATCGTGCTCACCCGGGGCACCAGCACCGCCCACGCCGTGGTGGTGGCCCGCAATCTCGGACTTCCACTGGTGCTCGGCGCACGCGGTCTACCCGACGTCACCGACGGAGCCGTGCTGGCGATCGACGGCACCGCCGGCACGATCGAGCTCGACCCGGCTTCAGCGACGCAAACCGCGGAGACGATCGAGTCCGACCCAGATCCGGTGCGGGTCGATGGCCGGTCCATCCTGGTCGCGGCCAACATCGGTTCGGTGCTCGAGGCTCGCGCGGCGGTCGCCCGGGGCGCCGACGGGATCGGGCTGCTGCGGACCGAGCTGCTGATGCTCGATCAGCCGGAACTACCCGATGAAGAAGGCCAACTGGCCGATCTGCTGGAGATCCTGGAGGTCGTCGGCGACCGTCCGGTGGTCATACGGGTCCTGGACGCCGGTGGTGACAAGCCGGTGCGGGCGTTGGCGTTGGACCCGCGGCACAACGGTTTCCTCGGTGTCCGCGGACTCCGGTGGCTGCTGGCCAATCCGGCCGTCCTGCAGACCCAGTTGCGCGCGATCTGCCGGGCGGCGGCCGGCCGGCGGGTGTCGGTGATGGCGCCGATGGTGACGCTGCCCGGCGAGGCGGCCCAGTTCGTCCGGGCGGTCGAGGAAGCCTGGCAATCGCTGGTGAAAGCCGGCATCCCGGGCCGGCGACCGGAACACATCGGCGTGATGGTGGAGGTGCCGGCCGCCGCCCTGGCCGCGGACGAGATCGGTGCCGAGGTTGACTTCCTGTCGATCGGGACGAACGATCTGCTGGCCTACACGATGGCCGCCGACCGGACCGAGGGTGCGCTGGCCGCGTTGCTGGACCCGAACGCCACGGCGATCAAGCGACTGCTGGCGCAGCTGTGCGAGCGGGCCGGCGTGCCGGTCCACGTCTGCGGCGAACTGGCCGGCGACCCGGACTTCGCGGCGTGGTTCGTGGCCCACGGCGTCACCGAGCTGTCGATGGCGGCGCCGCGCATTCCCGAGATCAAGCGGGTGCTGCGCCTCGCCCGGTGACGGCGGGCAATCCAGCCCGACCGCGGACGCTCGTCAGCCCGGCGGTACCTGAGGTGGCCCGAGCGGTACCTGGGACCGATGCCGTCAGCTCCGCGACGGATCAGGGTGGAACCACCAACCTGCACCGAGGAGTACCACGTGATCACCGTCCCGGCCCTGCCGCTACTCGTCCCCGCCGCCCTGGTCACGATCGGCTGGTGGCTGATCCGGCTTCGCCGGCACGGCCGGCTGACCGGCTACCGCGCGGCCACCGTGCTCGCCACCACGGGCTACGGGGCCGGCGTGCTGATGGTGACGATGTTTCCGATGCACCTGTTCCTGTACGGATTGACCGACGGTTCGGACTGGTCGGCCCGGCTGAACCTGATCCCGATCACCACCATCGACACCCCGACGTTCAACCTCAATGTGGCCATGATGATCCCGCTCGGTGTGTTGCTGCCGCTGCTGACACCGGTGCGTTCCTGGACGGCGGCCCTGCGCTGGGGCGCGTTGATCAGCTTCGGCATCGAGAGCGCCCAGTTCCTCGGGCAGGTGTTGTTCAGTGCCGGTCGCCTGGCCGACGTCAACGATGTGATCGCCAACGCGATCGGGGCCGTTTTCGGTTACGCGATCTACCTGATCGCCGTCGGAACACCGGGTTTCGACGCGCTGCTGCACCGCTGCTCGCTGCGCCGTCCGGCCCCGGCCGGGGTGCCGAGCTCGCCGGCCGCGCAGCTGGTGTCAGCCGGCTAGGTAGACCCAGGCCTGGTCACCGGTGGCCAGCGAGCGGAGCGAGCGGCGGTGGTCGGGCGCCATGTAGTGATCGGCCACCGCGAGTTCCTCGGTGGTAATGGTGAAAACCGCGCCGGTCACCTGATCCGACGCATGACCTGGCCGCACGATCGGCTGCCGGTCCGAGCCACTGGCCGCGATCACGTCCGGGTCCGAGCTGGTCACCCATTCGGCCCGGTAGCCGGGCAGGCTGGTGGCGACCCCCTCCAACACCCGGCCGAAGCGGTGGCGCTGGACGGCAGGCTCTTGCAATGTTCCGTAGCAGAACAGGCTTACCTCATAACCGGAAACGCCACCGATCCGGATCAGGCGCGGGCTCTGGATGACCCGGTTGTCCAGCACGACATCGGCGCTGGCAGCCGGATCCACGTCAGCCAGGTAGCGCCGCGAAGCTGCGTGATACCGGGAGTCGAAGGCCAGCCCGGCCGACTCGACACTGCCGAACGACGCGGCGTCGCGAAGGCTGCCGCGCTGCCGGGCGTCGTCGAAGGGAGTGTCCAGGTAGATCACGGTGTCCCAGGTGAGGTCTCGTTGCAGGAAGCTCCCGTCCACCAGCAGGATGGCGTCGGTTGCCGCTTCGACTGCTGGCTCTTCGAGTTGACGGTCGGTGGCCAGATCAAGAATCGCTCTGCGGTAACGGCGGTTTCCCCCCGGACCGAGTGGGTCGAGCACCACCTGGGCGAACTGTTCGAAGTCGTAGGCATCCTGGTAGTAGCCGAGCGCGGAGTCCCGACCTTGCCGGTGCCGATGCCGACGCGGGTGGTGATACCCGTCCATTGACAGCTGGATCGCGCGCGGCCCGATCGCCTGCGCGAGTTCGCGAGCCAGCGTGGTCTTGCCGGCGGCCGTAATACCGTCGATGGCCACCCGATGGGGTCGGGTGGCGGCCGGGCCGGTCAGGTGATCGGCGATTCGTCGGATGATCTTTGCCCGTTCCGCGCTCACCGGGTTGACGGTAATGCAGTCACTCGATCCGGCCGTGCCCGGACCAGCTCGGTATCGGCAGCCCGTCGGGCACGTCGCCGGCGGCGTCAGGGAACTCG
>CAZZZW010000260.1:0-6229 GCA_964658795.1 Phormidium nigroviride PCC 7112 | reverse complement strand
CGCCGGTGGAGACGGCCGGATTGGTCGTCGCGGCGTAGACCTGACCGATGCCGCCGGTGGCCAGCACGATCGACCTGGCCCGGACCGCGCCGACACCGTCCAGTTGACCTTCGCCCATCACGTGCAGGGTGACCGCGCCGACGCCGCCGTCCGAGGTCGGCGACAGGTCGAGCACCAGGGCGTGTTCGATGGTGTCGATCCGGGGCTGGGTCAGCACGGCCGCGACCAGCGCGCGCTCGATCTCGGCTCCGGTGGCGTCCCCGCCGGCGTGGGCGATCCGGTTGCGGTGATGACCGCCCTCGCGGGTCAGCGACAGATCTCCCTGTGGATCGCGGTCGAATCGGGCCCCGAGCTCGATGAGCTCCCGGACCGCCTGGGGGCCTTCGTCGACCAGGACCTGCACCGCGTCCCGATCGCACAGCCCGACGCCGGCCACCAGCGTGTCCTGCAGGTGTTCGGCCGGGGTGTCCTCCGGATCGAGGGCCGCCGCGATGCCACCCTGGGCCCAGCGGGTGGAGCCGGCCGCCAGCACGTCCTTGGTCACCACCATGACCCGCAATTGCCTGTCGCTGCTGGCGATTCGCAATGCCGTGGTCAGGCCGGCGATCCCGGACCCGACCACGACGACGTCGGTGTCGACGATCCAGCCGGGCGCCGGGGCCAGCAGCCGCTGCGGCAGGTTCACGCGGTTTCTCCTATGGTTATAGGCATATTGTCGATCAGGCGGACGCTGCCGAACCGGGCCGCGATCAGGATCCGGGCCGGACCGTCGCGCACGTCGGTGAGGTCGGGGCTGCGCACCTCCAGATACTCGACCTCGACGCCGTCGAGTTCCTTGCGCGCGGACGCCAACGCCTGGTCGGGGGTCGCGGCGTTCTGCTGGGCCGCGGTCAGAGCCTGGTTGAGCCGGACGGCCTGGGCGCGATCACCCCGGCTCAGAAAGACGTTTCGGCTCGACAGGGCCAGGCCGTCGGGATCGCGGACGGTCGGCACGCCGTGCACCTCGACCGGCAGGTCCAGGTCCAGCACCATCCGCCGGATCAAGGTCAGCTGCTGGTAGTCCTTCTCACCGAAGAAGGCATGGTCCGGCCGTACCGAGTGGAACAGCTTGCCGACGACGGTCAGGACGCCGTCGAAGTGACCCGGCCGGTTCGGCCCCTCGAGCTGGTCGGCCAGGGCGCCGGCGGTGACCCGGACCTCGGCGGCGCCGCCGCGATACATGGTGTCCACGTCCGGATGCCAGATCAGGTCGACCCCGGCCTGCTCGCAGATGGCCAGGTCGGCCTCGAAGGTCCGCGGGTAGCGGTCCAGGTCGGCGGCCTGGTTGAACTGCATCGGGTTGACGAAGATGCTGACCACGGTCGATCGAGTTCTGGCTTTGCTGGCCTGGATGTTGGCTACATGGCCGGCGTGCAGCGCGCCCATGGTCGGGACCAGGCCGACCGGCCCGGGCAGCTCGGACCGGGCCTGCGCGAGCTCTTCGCGGGTGCGTACGACTCGTGTTCTGGTGGTCATTCCTCTTCGGCCTTTTCCATTCCTTCGAGCAGATCGGCACACTGGGCCTGGGTCAGCCGGCCGGCCGCGAAGGCCCGTTGCATCGTGCGGATGGCCATGGCCAGGTAGGGCTGCAGGTACTTCGAGCCCTTGAGAGCCCGGACGTGGGATTCGACGGTGGCCCGATCGCCGCGTGACACCGGCCCGGTCAGCGCGTCGTCACCGAGCCGGAGGGCGTTGTCCAGGGACGCGGTCAGCAGCGGTGACAGCAGCCGCACCGGGTCCTCGACACCGGCCTGGCGCAGCACGTCCTGGGCGTCGTTGACCAGCGTGACCAGGTGGTTTGAGCCCATCGACAGGGCGGCGTGATAGGTCGGGCGCGCGTCCTCGGGAACCCAGACCGGTTCGCCGCCCAGCTCCAGCACCAGGATCTCAGCCACCGGACGGAAATCGGGGGGTGCGGTGACGCCGAACGAGGCACCGGCCAGGCGTTCGACGTCCTCCGGGCGGCCGGCGAAGGTCATGATCGGGTGGATGGCCAGGCCGACCACGCCAGCCTGGACGGCCGGGTCGAAGACGCTGATGCCGTGTGCGCCGGAGGTGTGGACGGCGAGCTGGCCGGCCTGCCAGGCCCGGGTGCTGGTCAGGCCCTGGATCAGGTCGGGCAGTTGGTCGTCGGGGACGGTGAGGAGCACCAGGTCGGCCCGGGCCGCCGCCTCGTCGGCCGGCATCAGCGGGACGCCGGGCAGCAGTCGACGGGCCCGTTTGGTCGAGTCGTTGCTGACCCCGGTGGCCGCGACCACCTGGTGGCCGGCGCGGACGAGCGCGGCGCCGAGAACCGATCCGACCCGGCCGACCCCGATCACAGCAACGCGCAGTCGTGGCGCGTCAGCCATCGCCGTTCCCGTGATCGATCACGCCGACGAGCCTATGCCCTGCGGTCACGGGTACGGATGTGAGCTAGGTTCTTTGTCTCATGAGCGACTTACAGGCTGCGGTGGCCTCGGCCGCCGACTCTGCCGGCGCGCATTCGACCGCGCCGGCCCTCTTGGTTCAGGCCGTTGCCGCGATGGGCCGACTGGCCGCGGTGACCGACCGCGCCACCGAGAACGGCCGCCGGCCGTTCCGGGTTCCGCACGAGTGGGCCGAGCAATTGTCCGAGCTGGCCTGGTTGGTCTACCTGCTGGCCGACCAGACCGGCGTGGACCTGGAGGTGTCGGTGCGCGGTATCGCCCAACGGGTTGCCGCCGACGCGGCCGCGCAGCGTGCCCGGGCCGCGGCCAACCGCAGCGACGACGCCTGGTTCTGAGCCGCGCAGCTTCAGGTTGTTACCTAGTGGCCGGTGACGAGTTGGCTGTGGGCCTGGACGACGGTCAGGTTGGTGGTGGCCGGGTTCAGGGCCGTGACCTCACCCGGGATGTGTGTCCAGGGCTGGCCGGCGATGCGGTACTCGGCGTGCCAGTAGGTCCGGGCGCTGATGGTGACCGGTCCGGGTTCGGTGTAGGTGTGGCCGAACTCTGCGGCCCAGCGGCCGCAATCGGCGGCTGGGTCGTACGGGGTACCGGGTCCGGGTTGCAGGGTGGCGGTGGTGTGGTCGCCGAAGTCGAAATCGGTGCGCAGGTAACTGACCCGTAGTTGGACGGGCAGGCCGACGAGCCGGGCCCGGCCGAGATCCCTTGTCGTCGGGGTGCTGACCCAGAGCAGGGCTTTGAGGTTGACCAGGGCGGTGCCGGTGGCCGGGGCGATCCCGATGGCTGGCGGGGTGAGCAGCCGGATGACTTCTTGGCGCAGTTGGGCGGCGGTGGGGACCGGGTTGGTGCCACCGGCGCACCATTGTGCGATGGGGACGAGCGGTGTCGTGAGTTCCAGTGTGGTCAGGAACTGGTGCGGGTAGGGATTACCCGGCGCTGGCGGGCAGAGGTAGCCATTGGGGCCGCAGCGCTGGTTCCAATGGCCGCGGTCGTCACCCGGCGTGGCGTAGCCGCAATCGACCACCAGGATCGGCTGACCCGACGGCCCCACCACATCTGTATTAAGCACATTGCAGGATCCTGCCGCACCGACCGCGCCCGAACCGGAGAAGCCATGAAGGCCTCCACTCACCGTCCCACCGCATCCGATCGCTGAAGCGAATGCGAGTGATGGGCGAGCGAACCCAACTAAGGCGACGACGGCGACTGCGGCAATCACACGACGCATCATTGGCCCGCCAGATACGTCGTTGACCAAACAAAGCCTGAATGTTTCACACACAACTTGAAGTTGTCGCCGCGGTGGGCTCCGTCGCCTGTGTAGATGCGGCCTGCGGCATCGACGGTTGTGAACGCGGTCTCGTCAATCGAGACCAGCGCACAGAATTCGGCGGGAGCCGTAACGGGTGCAATGCCAGTCGACTTCGGCATACCAATGACGAGTCGGTCGCCCTCATAAAAGTGACGCATCTCGGCCGTCTTGGAGATCGACAGCGAAAGGCTGGCACACAAACCGCAGGTTGGGCCGTAGTAGTGCCTCATGTAGGAGGGATTCGTGGTCGCGTAGGCCCAGTCCAGGGTCTGCATGAAGAACTTGGCGAAGGCGTTGGCACCGGCCTGGGTTTTGGCCAGGGCCGCGACCGGATAGGCCGGCGGCTGCTCCCCCGGTTTGACGTTGTGACCGGTCCGCGGCACATCGGCCGGGATGGCCGGCACCACCGGCGACGGTGTCGGGCTGGGTGTGGCTGAGGACCCTACTGGCGTCGTGACCGACCCTGACCCCGACGCGGTCGACAGGTTCGGCTGCGGGCTGCCACCCGAGCAACCGGAGACAGCGGCCACGGCGAGCCCGCCGATAGCCACAAACCTCGCAAACCTCGAAGACCATCGCATGCCGACCATGATGCCCTAGATCAACAACACCCATACGCCGTATGTGGATAACTCTCTCAGCTGTGGATAACCGAACCGGACTTCGGGTCGGAAGCTGGAGCGCCAGGCATCGCAGCGAACGTCAGTGGACGTCCGCTGACGAACGTAACGACATACCTTCATCGCCGGGCGACACGCCGGACCCGCCGGGCAGGACGCGTCTCAATCAGAAACGGCCGCCGTCAGGCGATCTCGCCACGCACGGACATGCTCGACGAAGGCCACCGGCTCCAGCGCCTGAAAGGGAGCACCAGTCAGCCCCAGCGCCGCGACCGCCCAGTCGTAGGAGTCGCTCCGCACGTGCACAGTGCACCGCGACGGCCCATCAGCCGTGACCGCCGCCCAGTTGCCGATTCGCCCCCGCACCTCGGTCGCCGGTGCGCCCACGGAAGCCAGCACCGGATGCGGCGCCTGCGAACCACCGAGCCGATTCCGCACATAGGCACTCGCCGAGACACCATCGGGCAGCCTGCGGGGTGCGAACCGGACCGTGCCTGGTCGCGGACCGCTCACCCGGTCGAGCCGGAAGATCCGCCAGTCATGCCGATCCAGGTCCCAGGCGACCAGGTACCAGCGCCGGCCGAGACACACCAGCCGGTGCGGGTCGGTGCGCCGTCCGGTCTCGGTGCCACCGGCCGCGACGTAGCAGAACTCGAACCGGACACTGTCCCGGCAGGCCTGCGCGGCCACCGTCAAGACCGTCGAATCGACTACCTGGTCCGGATCGAGCACAGACGCTGCCGGATCAGTCGCCCGCCGAACCGCATCGACCCGGCGCTGTAACCGTTTCGGCAACACCTGCACCACCTTGGCCAGCGCCCGGACAGACGCCTCGGCGACCCCGTCCACCGAACTTTGTGCCGTGTTAATCAGGGCAATCGCCAACGCCACCGCCTCTTCGTCGTCGAGCACCAACGGCGGCAGCGACGCGCCCGGAGCCAACTGGTAGCCACCGTCGACGCCACGCTGGGCCTGGACCGGATAGCCGAGCTCCCGCAGTCGATCGACGTCGCGGCGCACGGTTCGCAGGGAGGTGCCCAGTCGATCGGCCAACTCCTCGCCCGGCCAGAATCGGTGAGACTGCAGCAGCGACAACAACGCCAGCGCCCGCGAACTCGTATTGGCCATGACTTCAGTGTCGCCGAATTTAGGACAGAAACTGTCACCAATGCGTTCTAGCGTTCCTGTCGCAACCACAACCGAAGGAGAACACCGTGACCGACGAACTGACCCGTGAACGGACCGACTTTCTCGAGTCGCTTACGCTGCACCGGATGTTCCTGCGCCAGACCGTCCGCGACCTGGACGACGAGCAGGTTCGCCGCCGGACCACGATCAGCGAGCTGACCCTGGCCAGCATCATCAAGCACGTCACCTACATGGAAGAGATGTGGACCCGCTTCATCGTCGAGGGAACCGGGGCCATTCCCGCGTTCGACGAGTCCACCTCCGAGACGTGGACCGAGCAGTGGCGCGTCGCCGACGACGTCACGTTGACGCAGTTGCTCGACGACTACGCCGCCACCAACGCTCACACCGACCATCTGATCCGGACGTTGTCCGACCTCGACGTCAGCCATCCGCTGCCGTCGGCGCCGTGGTTCCAGCCCGGAGCGGCGTGGTCGGCGCGCCGGGTCCTGCTGCACCTGATCGCCGAGACCGCCCAGCACGCAGGGCACGCCGACATCATCCGCGAATCGCTGGATGGGGCCAAGACGATGGGCTGACGCCGCCGTCCCGGCCGAGAATCAGTCCCGATGCAAACGCGAAAGTAGATCGTCTGGGGCATCGTCCGGTGCTCGGCGGCGGCCGCCGCCGGGTGGTCCGGCCGG
>CAZZZW010000259.1:0-6297 GCA_964658795.1 Phormidium nigroviride PCC 7112 | reverse complement strand
CGTCGACCAGTGCGCGGTAGCCCAGCGGGTAACAGGTGGAGGCGACGGCGCCCAGCACCAGCAACGCGGTCACCAGGGCCATCCAGCCCGGTGCGGCCCGGAAACCGTCGAAGAACATCACCCCGGCAGTCCGGACCAGGCGCTGGGTGCGGCTGCGTCTCATCCTCGGCCGCCGAACCGCGCCGCCTGCACCCGGTAGAGCTGGGCGTAACTACCTTGGCGTTCCAGCAGTTCCTCGTGCGAGCCCTGCTCGGTGATCCGGCCGCCGTCCAGCACACAGATCCGGTCGGCCTGGCGGACAGTGGCGAAACGGTGCGAGATGACGACCGTGGTCAAACCGGCGGTCAGCTCGAAGAACTGTCGGTAGAACCGGGCCTCGCTGCGCACGTCGAGGCTGGCGGTCGGCTCGTCCAGGATCAGCAGACCGGCACCGTGCCGGGTGGCGAACAACGCCCGGGCCAGTGCGACCCGCTGCCACTGGCCGCCGGACAGGTCGGTGCCGTCGGGTAACTGGCTGTGCAGCACGGTGTCCCAGCCGTGCGCGAGGTGCTCGACGAAGTCGGTCACGCCGGCCTGCTCGGCCACGGCCAGCACGGTCTCCCGGTCGTCGGCGTGTTCGATGCAGCCGTAGGCGATGTTGTCGTACAGCGTGGCCGGGAATCGCACCGGATCCTGGGGCATCAGGGCCACGTTGCGCTGCCAGCCGACTGGATCCAGCTCGCCGAGGTCGGTGCCGTCGACGGCGATGTGGCCGGTCAGCGGGTCCCGGAGCCGGGCCAGCAGGCTGACCAGGGTCGACTTTCCGGCGCCGTTCACCCCGACGATCGCGGTCGAGGTGCCGGCCTCGAGGGTCAGGTCCACCCCGGCCAGTACGGCACGGTCGGAGTCGGGATAGCGGAACCGGACCTGGTCGAGAATCAGCTGCCGCTGCGGGGACTTCGGGGTCGCTGTGGTTCCGTCCGGTACCAGCTCCGGCCTGAGTTCCCGTTCCAGTCGAGCCACGTCCGGCAGCCCGGCCAGCGCCCAGGTCAGCGTGATGTCGTCGAATGAGATGCTGCCGGTAGCCATCGTGACGGCCAGCATCGGCAACAGAATCGCCAATGAGGTCAGGCTGATCCGGCCGTGCCGGGCCAGTTCGGCGACCGTGACCAGGGCGGTCGAGTACCCGGTCAGCACGATCAGGAAGGCGAGGCCGGCCTTGCGATGCAGATCGGCCAGGCCGGTCTGACCGACCTCGATCGCCGACCGGTATTCGGCCCGGAACCGCCCGGCCAGGAAGCCGGCCAGCCCGAACACCCTTACTTCCTTGGCATCCCGGACCTTGGAGCCGACGCCGATCAGGTACCAGGCCCGCCGCATCTCGGTGGTCTGGCCACGCAGGTCGGTGGCCTGACGAACCACGGCGGCCAGCACCAGCCGGCGCACGCCGAGCCACATCAACAGCAACAGCAGGCCCAGCCACCAGACATAGCGAGCCACGATCAGGCAACCCAGTACGCCAGAAACCCGGCCGGCCAGGATGCCGGCCCACGTGACCGGCGCGTCACCCGGGAAGTAGCCGGTCAACGATCCCTCGGCCCGGGCGATCCGATCAAGGACGCCGGAGTCCTCCAGATGGGCGACGCCGATGGGTCGGCCGACGGCAACCATCAGACGGTGCTGGACAGCGGAGGTCAATCGGGTCGAGGACGCACTCGACAGGGCGCTGCCGATCGGGTCCAGGATCAGTGATGCTCCATAGCTGACGGCGGCTACCACCAGGGCCAGGATCAATCGAGTTCCGGCCGATGAATGCATGCCATTGCCGACCGCGGCCGGCACGGTACCCACTACGGCCCCGAGGGCGATCACCACCAGGGCGGGCATCAACGCGGTCGCGCCCACCCAGCCGAGCGTGCCCAGGGCCAACGGCCGGCTGGCCTGCCACAGCAGCCGCCAGGCCTGCGGCCCGGTCGCGCGTTCGTCCGGGGGAGTGCTGACATAGGCAGTGCTCACGGCTCGACCGGGCCGGCTTGAACGTCGGCCATCCGCTCCAGAATGCCGGCCGCCACGGCGAGGATCTCCCTTTCGGCAGCGGTCAGACGGGCAGCCAACTGGTCGGCGACCCATTCGTCCCGCGGCCGCATCTCCGCGTCGAGGGCGGCCGATCCGGCGGTGGTGATCATAAGCAGGGACTGACGACCGTCGGACGGATCCGGCAGTCGACTGACCCAGCCCATGGCCTCGATCGCCGCGAACGTGCGGGTCAAGGACTGGGGCAACATCTGCAGTTGACTCGCTACCTCGCCGGGCGTGATTCCCTGGCTCCTGCTGATGATTCCGAGCACCGCGGTTTGGTTCAGGCTGAGCTGGCCGGCCCGGGCGGCGCGCGCCCGCGCGGCGAACGATGTCGTGGCGCGCCGGATCAGTCGGGCCCTCTCCAGTTCACGAGCGGTACGTTGCCGGGTCGAGGTAGTACGCATCCGCTTAAGATATCCCAGGCAGCCGTTAGTCGACGAGTGATCGATCGCGGCTCGAATGATCACCGGCAACCGATCACCCGTCGGCCGAGAGATCATTCGTCGGGATGCCAGCCCGAAAGCGCGACGTCCGATCGCGGGGCTCCGGCGGTGGTTCCGGGCCGGAGTTCAGGCGGAGTGCCGCCGTTGCCGCAGTTGCTCGGCGAAGATCAGCCGGCGCAGTTCGGCGGCTTGGGCCTCGTCGATCCGGAAGGTCAGCACCAGTTCCACCGAGTCGCCGTCGTGGCGCTTCGGCTGGCCGCGCAGGATCGTGGCCGGCAGGGTGAACCGGCGCTCGTCGAGATCGAAGCCGACCGTCAGTTCCATCGACGAGGCGAGCAGCCGGGCATCTGATTCCCGCAGGGCACAGCGCAGGGCCGCCTCGCTGAGGTCGAGCAGGTGACCGGCGATGTGCGAGATCGGCTGTCCCGGATCGCCGGTGGCGATCAGCTCCATCGGACCCATTGCGGGGACCCGGACGAACTGGCGGCGCTGTTGCCGGCTCAGCTCGCCGAGTTGCTGTACCACCCAGAGACCCAGCGAACCGCGGGCGCGGGTGCCGATGAGCGTGCCGGTGGCGGTGGTGAGGCCGGTCAGATCCGGCCAGCTGACAAAGAGCAACCGGCCGACCTCGAAGTCGTGTTCCAGAGGCAGCGTCAGGGGCCGGGCCAGCACCAGCAGTCCGGGTCCGGCGTCCTCCACCCGGCTGGCGAACTCCCGGCCGTCGATGTCGCACACCGTGACCAGATGATGGACGGCGGGAAGCGGCGGCATGTCTGATCCATCGGCACCGGCGCGGCGGTGCTTAGGATCGAGAAATGGCATTGGACTTTCAGCACCTGACCACGCCGGACGGACGGACCCTGGAGTACCTCGTCACCGGACCGCCGGAGGGCCGGCCGTTGTTGTTCCAGGTCGGAACCCCCAACTGCGCCACCGACTTCTCGGTCGTCAGTGGGCCGGCGCACGAGCTCGGGCTGCGACTGATCTGCTATTCGCGGCCCGGCTATGGCGACTCGACCGAGCAGCCAGGTCGTACGGTTGCCGATTCGGTGACCGATGTGACCACGCTGCTGGACGAACTGGGCGTCGATGACTTCCTGGCCTTCGGCTGGTCCGGCGGCGGCCCGCACGCCCTGGCCTGCGCCGCCCTGTTGCCACAACGCTGCCGGGCCGCGGCCATCCTGGGCGGTGTCGCCCCCCATGACGCGCACGGCATCGATTTCCTGGCCGGGATGGATCAGATGAACATCGACGAGTTCGGCGCGGCTTTCACCGGGCGCTCCGAACTCGAGGCGTTCTTGAATCCGCTGCGGTCCCATTTCGCCGAGGTCACCGGGGCGTCGGTGGTCGCGTCGATGGCCGGACTGCTGCCGCCGGTGGATCAGCAGGCACTCACCGGGCAGTTCGCCGACGAGATGGCCGCGACCTTCCGGCATGCGACCAAGAACGGCATGGCTGGATGGCGTGACGACGATCTGGCCTTCGTGGCCGATTGGGGCTTCGAATGTGCTGACATCGGCGTGCCGGTCGCGATCTGGCAGGGCCGCCAGGATCGGATGGTGCCGTTCGAGCACGGGCAGTGGCTGGCCGCGGCGGTACCTTCGGCCGAACCGCATCTGTTCACCGAGGAGGGCCACATCTCCCTGATCAGCCAGTCGGGCACCATCCTGACCGACCTGATCACCCTGGCCGACAGGTCCTGAGGGGATCGTTGCCGTGACGCCGGCCAGGGCGCATGAGGTGAGCAAGGGAGTGCCGGGTCGGCTGACCCGCTAGCCGGCCCTGCAGTGCCACTACGGTGGTCTCATGCCCAACCGCCTGGCCGATGCCACCAGCCCGTACCTGCTGCAGCACGCCGACAACCCGGTCGATTGGTGGCCGTGGAGCGACGAGGCCCTGGCCGAGGCGAAACGCCGGGACGTGCCGATCCTGCTGTCCGTGGGCTACGCGGCTTGCCATTGGTGCCACGTGATGGCGCACGAGTCCTTCGAGGACGCGCAGGTGGCCGACCAGGTCAACCGCGATTTCGTTGCCATCAAAGTGGATCGTGAAGAGCGTCCAGACATCGACGCGGTCTACATGGCGGCCACCACCGCGATGACCGGGCACGGTGGCTGGCCGATGACCTGCCTGCTCACTCCGTCCGGCCAGCCGTTCTTCGCCGGTACCTACCTGCCCAAGGACAACTTCCGCCAACTGCTCGACGCCGCGACCGAGGCCTGGGCCAACCGCCGCGACGAGCTCACCGGCGCCAGCGATCGCATCGTCACCGCCCTGCAGCAGGCCTTGGCCGCCGACCACGCCGCCCCGTCCGCGATCATCACCGCGGAACTCGATCAGGCGGCGGCGAAGCTGGCCGAGTCCTTCGACCCGCACAACGGCGGCTTCGGCGGCGCACCGAAGTTCCCGCCGTCCATGGTGTTGGAGTTCTTGCTTCGCCACCATGGCCGAACGCGATCGGCCGGCGCACTGCACATCGTCGAACGGACCTGCGAGGCAATGGCCCGCGGTGGCATCTATGACCAGCTGGCCGGCGGGTTCGCCCGCTACTCGGTCGATGCTCGCTGGGTGGTGCCGCACTTCGAGAAGATGCTCTACGACAATGCGCAGTTGTTGCGGGTGTATCTGCACTGGTGGCGGGCCACCCGCGCCCCGCTGGCCGAGCGCATCACCCGGGAGACGGCCGAGTTCCTGTTGGGTGATCTGCTGACCGAACAAGGCGGATTCGCCTCGGCCCTGGACGCGGACACCGACGGCGTCGAGGGCCTGACCTACGCCTGGACTCCGGACCAGCTGATCGAAGTGCTCGGAGACTCGGACGGTCGCCGGGCGGCCGACCTGCTGTCGGTCACCGGCCCCGGCACCTTCGAACTGGGTACCTCGACGTTGCAGCTCCGGGCCGATCCGGCGGACGCCCAGTGGTGGTCTGCGATCCGCAGCAGGTTGCTGGCCGAACGCCACCGCCGCCCGCAGCCGAGCCGGGACGACAAGGTCGTTACCGCGTGGAACGGGCTGGCGATCGCTGCCCTGGCCGACGCCGGCACGCTGCTGGATGAGCCGCGCTACCTCGCCGCCGCCCGCCGCGCCGCTCGACTTCTGCTCGACGTTCATTGGGTGTCCGGCCGGCTGCTGCGCTCGTCCCGGGACGGTGTGGCCGGTGCCGCCGCCGGCGTGGCCGAGGACTATGGCGATCTGGCCGAGGGATTGCTCGCCCTGCACCAGGCCACCGCCGAACCGGAATGGCTCGAGGTGGCCAGGCAGATCTTGGACGCTGCGCTGGCACACTTCGGTGCCGAGGACGGCGGTTTCTACGACGCCGCCGACGATGCCGAGCGCCTGTTCACCCGGCCGCGGGACCCGGGCGACAACGCGTCCCCGGCCGGCCAGTCCGCGCTCGCGGGGGCGCTGCTCACCGCGACCGCGCTGTCCGGAGATACCCGCTACCGAGCGGCGGCTGACCGTGCGCTGGCTGCGGTCGGGCAGTTGGTCGTTCGAGAACCGCGTTTCGCAGGCTGGACATTGGCCGTGGCCGAGGCGGCTGTGGCCGGTCCGATCCAGGTTGCCGTCGTCGGTGCCGACGTGGTTGCGACGAGCTTGACCAGTATCGCGCGGGCAAGTCTGTCGCCCGGAGCCGTCGTGGTGGCCGGTGCCCCGGACCAGGCCGGGGTACCGCTGCTGGCCGACCGTCCGCTGCTGGCCGACAGCGCGGCGGCCTATGTGTGCCGGGGGTTCGTGTGTGACCGTCCGGTCGGATCGGACCAGGAGTTGCTGGAACTGTTGGGGTCCCTGGACTAAC
>CAZZZW010000258.1:0-6338 GCA_964658795.1 Phormidium nigroviride PCC 7112 | reverse complement strand
CCACCCTGCATGAACGGGCCGCCCTGCATGAAAGGGTTGCCGGCGATGCCACCCTCGGTACCGGAGAGCAGATGTTCCAGGGTGATCTTCTTGCCCCGGGGGTCTTCCGGGTCCTTGAACTGGGCCCGGAACTCCTGCAGGAAGGTCCAGGCGTCGGGTGGCAGGGCGGCCTGGTCACCGAGCGGTGTGAGCACGATCCGGTGGATCAGGACGGCATCGGCCAGCTCGACCAGATCGTGCTCGCGGGCCAGCTCGTAGAGCCGGCGGTCCACCGGGACGGCCTCGGCCCGCACGTGCAGTTCCCGAGAGGGCACCGCCAGATACTGCTGCACCTCGGCCAGGTCGCCATCCCGCACCAGCAGCTGGCCGCCGACGTACACCGTCGGTCGCGGCGTGGGCTGATTCGGCGCCAGCACCGCGCCGGTCGGGTCGAGCAACCGCCCGTTGTGCCGATTGAGCACGTAGGCGGGCGGGCTCAGGCTCGGTTCCTTGCGTGGCGGTCGGCCGCCGCCCCCATTTGTTTCGGACGAATTCGGTGCTGAGGTCATCTTTACCCTTTGATCATTGTGGAATCTGGATCGAAGTCACCACCGATGGGGGCCGGTGGGGCTGGTGTCAGATCTCGACGGCCGGCGTCGCCACCGGCCGTCCGTCACCGGCGGACGGCCGGATCATGAAGCGGGTCAGGCCGTGCGGGACGTCGATGAACACGAACCGTCCGTCCTCGTCGGCGGTGCTCTCGAGCTGGCCGGGGCCCTGGTGCAGTTCCACCACTGCGGACCCACTCGGAGCCAACCAACCGTCGATCCGGACCCGGTCCGGGCCGTCGGCGCTGCTGGTGAAGGTCATCGATTCCACCGAGCTGGTGGAATCGGCCCGGTTGGTGAGCACCTCGTCCGAGCTGAGCTGCAGGACGGCCAGCTCGAACTCCAACGTGTTCAGGCTGATCGCGAACTGGAGCCGATCGACCAGGTCAGCCGGTACCGGATCCCGGTCGGCGAACATGGCGGCCAACCGGGTCAGGATGTCGGCGTCGAGGGAGTCGAGCGGCTGGTCGGCCAGCGTCTCCCAGGCAGGGGTGTCGGAGGTGTTCATCTAGAGCTCCCATCGAGCATCAGCGGTCAAGGAAGCACGGAGCTTCGCCAGGCATCGGCCTCGGGTCGGGCCGATGCTGCCGACCGGCATCCGCAGCGAGCGGGCGAGTTCGGCGTAGTCGGGACGGTCGGAGAAGGCGATCACCCGGAGCAGCTCCTGGCACCGCTGGGGCAGCACGGCGAAGTGCGACCAGAGCAGCTGTTGATCAGAGCCGGTAAGGGCCAGGTTCTCGGGTAATTGAGCATCCGGCGTCGCGATCGCGTCCTCTTCGATCTCGGCCGGGGTCTGCCGATTCTGGTTGCGTAGCACCCGCCACGCCTCGCGCTTGGCCGCGACCAGCATCCACTGCAACACCGCACGGGCGTCGCTGATGGAGTCGGCGTGGCCGACCAGCGCTAGCCAGGTGGTCTGCAGCACGTCCTCGGTGGACTCGCGGTCCAGTCGTTGTGCCCGCACGGTGTGCCACAGGATCGGCGTGAGGAGGCTGACCAACTCGCCCATCGCGCCGGCGTCTCCGCGCCGGTACCGGTCGAACACATCACCGGCCCGGCTGGCCAGTGTGCCCTGCTCAGCGTCGGCATTGATCATCGTTGCCATCCAGATTCGCAGACTCTGCTGGACGCTCCGTCGGGGATCTCGGAGCTGTTGTGAGCCTAGGACTTCCTCCTTCACACACAAGGAGATATGGCCGTGACCGCTGATACGTCGTGGGCCGATCTCGGAGATTTGCCGGAGTTCGCCACCATTCGCGTCGGCGAAAAGGCGGAAGAAGTTTTTCCGGGCCGACATGTATCAGGTGGTCCGAGCCCGGCTCCTGACCTGTGCACGACGACACGAGACGGTGACCGGCGTTGTCATTCGGGGGGATGAACCGGACGCAGATCCGGGCATGACGCCAGGCGTCACCGTCTCGCATCGGCACCGGCGTCTGTGCCGGACCAGCTGCGGGGGTGCTGGTCCGGCGCGACCCCGCTGGCAGATCCCGGCCGGCTACTCGGTCCCGAACGGTGGCCGACCGGCCGGTTGTTTCGGGCTCGGGCCGGGCGGTTCGAATGCCGGGATGGCCAGCTCGAGCGGCTCGCCGCCGCGCAGGACGTACTGCTGGTCGTGGTGATGGATGGTCACCGAGGCGTGCGAGATCGGTTCGTGGCCGGCATCGGCGCCGTCGGCGAGGCTGGTCAGGGCCTTGAGCGCAGTTCCCCTCCTGCCGACCGGGTGCAGCGAATACCGCACCGTCTCGGTGTCGGCGCTGACCCGGACCTTGTGTCCGTGCCAACGCACGGTGAACCGCAGCCCGGTCAGCGCCGCCGGCAGTCGAGGTGCGAAGGCCAGTTGGCCGTCGTGATCGCGCAACCCGCCGAAGCCGCAGACCATGCCGAGCCAGGCCCCGGCCAACGATGCGATGTGCAGGCCGTCCCGGGTGTTGTGCTCCAGGTCCTCCAGGTCCATGAAGGCGGCTTCGCGGACATAGGCGTGGGCCAGTTCCAGATGACCGACCTCAGCGGCGATGACCGCCTGCGAGCAGGCCGACAACGACGAGTCGCGGACGGTCAACTGCTCGTAGTACTCGAACGCCTGCCGCTTCTGCTCCAGGGTGAAGGAGTCCCCGCACCAGTGCAGCGCCAGCACCAGGTCGGCCTGCTTGGCCACCTGCTTGCGGTAGAGGTCGAAGTACGGGTAGTTCAGTAACAGTGGGTAGGCCTGGTCGTCGGCCGTGGCCTGAAAGTCCCAGCGCTCGCGCCGGGTCGAATCCCGGAACTGCTCGGGCATCCCGTCCGGATCCATCGGCAGGTTGATCTGCTCGGCGGCCCGCAACCACTCCTCGGTCTCGGCCCGGGTCACGTCGAGGGCAGTGGCGTCCTCGACCCAGCGCTGCGCGCTCAGGGCGGCGTAGCGCAGGTTGCGAGCCGCCATCAGGTTGGTGAAGGTGTTGTCGGCGACCAGCGCGCTGTATTCGTCCGGCCCGGTCACGCCCTCGATGTGGAACTTGCCGTCCACCTCGCCGTAGTGCCCGAGCGTCATCCAGAGTCGCGCGGTCTGTACCAGGATCGGCAACCCGCTCTCGCGCTCGAAGTCGGTGTCGCCGGTCCACTGGACGTAACGCACCGCAGCCATGGCGATGTCGGCGTTGACATGGAACGCCGCCGTGCCGGCCGGCCAGTAGCCACTGCACTCCTCGCCGGCGATGGTGCGCCACGGGAAGGCCGCTCCGCGGTGGCCCAAGGTCTGGGCGCGTTCCACGGCCAGGTCGATGATCGACCGCCGCCACTGCAGGGCGTCAGCCGCCGCGGCCGGCGCGGTGGCGGTCAACACCGGCAGTACGAACATCTCGCTGTCCCAGAACGAGTGGCCGTCGTAGCCCGGCCCGGTCAGCCCCTTGGCCGCGATCGCCCGCCCCTCGGACCGGGCGCCGGCCTGCAGGGTGTGGAACAGCCCGAAGCGGACGGCCTGTTGCACCTCGTCGTCGCCGTCGATCTCGACGTCGGCCCCGTCCCAGAACTCGTCCAGATACTGCCGTTGTTCGGCGACGAGACCGTCCCACCCGGTGTAGACGACCGCGGCCAGCGCGGCCTCGACCTGATCACGCAAGGCCGGCGCGGACCGCTGGCTGGACCAACCGTAGGAGACGAACTTGGTCAGGGTGAGCCGGGAGCCGGTGGCCAGCCGGGTGCCGATCGTGGTCCGGGTCCAGTCCGGCTGGCAGAACGTCTGCGCGCTGAACTCGCCGTCGGTCTCGACCAGATGGTCCGACATCACCGCGACCCGCAGCCCACTGGCCCGGGTGCGGTGCAGCAGCATCGAGCGGTTGCCCTCCGACAGCATCTCTTCGGCCACCAACGGTTCCCCGAGGGCGGCCGCGACCCGCGGGTCGGCACTGGCCGACGGCATCGACTCGTTGGCCACCATCTCCGACGACACCACCACGCGGGCCGGATCTCCGACCGCCTCGACCTGGTAGCGCACGGCCAGGATCGCCCGCTGGGTGAACGACACCAGCCGGGTCGAACGCACCCGGACCACCTGCCCGGCCGGCGAGGCCCATTCCACCACCCGGTGCAATAACCCGCCCCGCAGATCGAGGATGCGCTCATGATGCAACAGCCGGCCGTAGCGCAGATCGAACGGTTCGTCGTCGACCAGCAGCCGGAGCAGTTTTCCGTTGGTGATGTTGACGATCGTCTGCCCGGACTCCGGGTAGCCGTAGCCGGACTCGGCGTAGGGCAACGGCCGCTGCTCGTAGAAGGAATTCAGATACGTGCCCGGCAGGCCGTACGGCTCCCCCTCGTCCAGATTGCCTCGGGCACCAATATGCCCATTGGACAGGGCGAAAATCGATTCGCTCTGGGCGAGCTTGGACAGGTCGAGACCGAGTTCACGCACGTGCCACGGCTCGACCGGGTACCGCCGATCGCGAATCATCCTCGTTCCCCTGTGGATTCTTGATCGAGCAGTTGCGCCAGATCGGTCACCACGATGTCGGCCCCGTGCTTGGTCAGCGCCGCGGCCTGGTCGACCCGATCCACCCCGACGACGTATCCGAAGTTTCCGGCCCGACCGGCCTCGACGCCGGCCAACGCATCCTCGAACACCGCGGCCCCGTCCGGGTGGACGCCGGCCAGCTTGGCCCCGGCCAGATAGGAATCGGGTTTGGGCTTTCCCGGTATGTGTTGTTGGGCCAGCGTGACGCCGTCCACTCGGCCCTGGACGTACTGGGCCAGGCCGGTCACCCGCAGCACCAGCTCGGTGTTCGCGCTGGAGGACACCACATAGCGTTTCAGCCCGGCCCGCTCGGCTGCCTGCAGGTAGCGCCGGGATCCTTCGAAGACCTTGACCCCGTCGGTGGCGATCCGTCGCTGCACCTCGTCGTTCTTGCGACGGCCGAGGCCATACACGGTCTGGGCTTCGGGACCGTCAGCCGGCGAGCCCTCCGGGAGCGTGATGTCACGGGAGGCAAGGAAGTCCCGGACACCGTCCTCCCGAGGCTTGCCGTCGACATAGGAGTCGTAGTCGTCGTGCGGGTCGAATGGGGTGAAACCGTCGCCGTCGCGATCGCGCAGGAAATCGTCGAACATGTGCTTCCAGGCGGCCGCGTGGACCGACGCCGTATCGGTGAGAACGCCGTCCAGGTCGAACAGGCAGACCTCGATCGCATCCGGCAGGCCAAGCACCATCGGGACATCCCTTCCACCCGGGCCGCGCGCTGGTTCGGCGTCTGCCCGCGACGTCCAACCTAGCGTCTGCCCGCTGCGCCATCGCGCGACCGGCAGCCGGGCGAGGAACCGGCCGAGCCGCGCGGGCGCCGGCCAGGCCGATCCAGCCGGTGCCGGCGTTCAGCTTGCCGAGGCCGGCCACGCTGGGCTGACCGACCGGGATTAGCCCTAAGAACATTGTGTGAACCAGTTGAAATGATGTCGTTCACCTATTGGCACTCGGCGGGCGAGAGTGCTAAAAATGATGCCGCACGGAGCTACCCGCCACGGTGGCGGGAGCAGACGAGTGGTTCATGCAGGAGGTGAGCTACCGTGCTTCGATTCGATCCCATCCGCGACCTTGACCGCGTGGCTGAGCAGCTGTTGAGTGCGTCCAGTGCTTCGCCCAGAGTCCCGCGCTTCATGCCGATGGACCTGTACCGCAGCGGCGATCACTACGTACTGCACGCAGACCTGCCGGGTATCGATCCCGGGTCGGTCGATGTCAACGTCGACGGCGGAACCCTGACGGTTCGGGCCGAGCGCAGCGCCGGTTCCGAGCAGGACGTCCAGTGGCTGGCCAACGAGCGATTCACCGGCACGTTCCAGCGCCAGCTGTCCCTGGGCGACAACATCGACACCGCAGCGATTCACGCCACCTACGACAACGGGGTACTGACGGTGACGATCCCCATTGCCGAAAGGGCCAAACCTCGTCGTATCGAGGTGCTGGGCGCCAACTCGGACCGCGTCATCAACACCTCGACCGACCGACTCGAGCCGGCTGAAGCCGGCTGATCTTCCGACGCCCCGGCCCGGCCCCCTGGCGATCCCGGCCGAGATCCTGCGTGAAAGCGGCTTCGAGGTCGACGGCCCGATGGAGGTCCACGAGCCCGTCGGCTGCGAGCGCTGCAACCAGACCGGCTACCGCGGCCGCGTCGGCATCTTCGAGATGATGGAGATGAACGACGAGATTCGCTTGCGCATTATGCGCGGCGATGACGCGGCTTCGATCACCACCGCCGCGCGCGCGAACAACATGAAGACGCTGCG
>CAZZZW010000257.1:5062-6341 GCA_964658795.1 Phormidium nigroviride PCC 7112 | reverse complement strand
CGACGGCGGCGCTGACGGTGGCGCCGAGGGGCCGGCCGACGGGGGCGCTGATGGTGGCGCCGACGCGACGCCCGGTCAGCACGACGGTGGCGCGGACGGCAGCGCCTGATCAGCACTGACCACGCGGGTGGGGCCGGGAGTTCTGGCCCCACCCGTGCTCAGAGCCGGGCCCTGGCCCGGTGTATCGGTGTGTCCGCCGAGGAGTTCGGCGCGACCTACTGGTCCCGTCGGCCGCTGCTCACGCCGGCGGCCGAGTCCGGTGCTGATTTCACCGACCTGCTCAGCACGGCGGCCGTGGACGACCTGCTCTCCCGGCGGGCGCTGCGGACCCCGTTCATCCGAATGGCCAAGCAGGGCAAGGTGATTCCGCCCCGGTCCTACACCCGTTCGGGTGGCCTCGGAGCCGGCGTGACCGACCAGGTCGCCGATGACAAGGTGCTCGGTCTGGTGGCTGATGGCGCCACGCTGGTGCTGCAGGCCCTGCATCGCAGCTGGCCGC
Organism: Phormidium nigroviride PCC 7112; assembly: GCA_964658795.1. Taxonomy (GTDB): domain Bacteria; phylum Actinomycetota; class Actinomycetes; order Mycobacteriales; family Jatrophihabitantaceae; genus Jatrophihabitans_A. The sequence continues at coordinate 5,842 of CAZZZW010000257.1, read as the reverse complement.
CGCTGGTGGACTTCGGTTCGAGTCTGGCCGCCGAACTCGGCCATCCGGTGCAGATCAACTCCTACCTGACCCCGCCGGAGAACCAGGGGTTCGCGCCGCATTACGACACCCACGACGTGTTCGTGCTCCAGGTCGAGGGCAGCAAGCGGTGGATCATCCACGAGCCGGTGCGCGAGGCGCCCTTGCCCGGCCAGAACTGGGAGAACTATCGCGACGAGGTCGCGACCCGAGCGGCCGGCACACCGCTGATCGACACCGTGCTGCGACCCGGCGACGCGCTCTATCTGCCTCGGGGCTTCATCCATTCCGCGGCGGCGCTGGGCGAAACGTCGATCCACCTGACCGTCGGGGTACATCCGGTGACCCGCTACGCGTTGCTCCAGCACTTGCTGGCCGATGCGGCTCTGGACCCCGCGCTGCGGACGTCGCTGCCGATGGGCCTCGAGCTGGCCGACGAGTCCGGACTGGCCGGCCCACTGGCCGAGACGGTGGCGGCAATGACTGATTTCCTGGGCGAATCCCGGCTGCCGGCCGTTGCCGCGAGAGTGGCCGACCAACTGGCTGACGCCACCAGGCCAGCCCCGATCGAACCGATGGCGCAGCTGGCGGCGCTGGCGGCGCTGGATTCGGAGTCCGTGCTGCACCTGCGCCCGGGCCTGCGGCTACGACTCGAACCCGGTGCCGAGCAGCTGGTGCTGCGGGCGATGGACAGCAGGATCACCCTGCAACCAGAAGCCGAATCGGCGTGCAAGCAGCTGCGGTCCGGGGAACCGTTCGCGG
>CAZZZW010000257.1:0-5052 GCA_964658795.1 Phormidium nigroviride PCC 7112 | reverse complement strand
GGTCAGCTGACCGGCCTCGACACCGACGCTTCGATCGAGCTCAGCCGCCGGCTGTTGACCGCCGCCGTCCTGGTGCCCGGTGCCTGATCCGACCGACCGCTGCGCCCTGCGAGCACTGGCGCGGCATGACGCCATGCTCGGCACCGCGTTTCCGGCCGATCGGATCCTGCTGGTCGAGCAGCCCGGCGGCTGGGGCAAGGACGGCCTGGCCGCCTCCCGGTTCGATCGGGCGATCGCGAATCAACTGATCCAGCAACTGGGTCGGCGCAACGTCCGGGTGCTGGCGATCCGCCGGCCCGGCCGCAACCCTGAACCCGAGCGTCGCCACTGGGCCTATGCCGACTGCCGGGTCGGTCGCCAGCAGCTGTCCGGGGGTACCTTCGACGCCGACGAGGAGTTGCTCCGGCTCGACATCGACGCCCTCGAACCGGCCAGCGACCAGCGGCCGGTCTATGCGGTCTGCGCGCACGGCACCCATGACATGTGCTGCGCGATCGAGGGGCGCCCGGTCGCGGCCGCGCTCGATCGGGAATGCCCCGGCCGGGCCTGGGAATGCAGTCACGTCGGCGGTGACCGGTTCGCGGCCAACGTGCTCGTGTTACCGACCGGACAGCAGTACGGCCAGGTCACCGACGCCAACCTGCTGGCCACCGCGGCCGAGTCGGGTCGGGTGGTGCCTGAGCTGCTGCGGGGTCAGGTCGGCCTGCCCCCGGCGGCCCAGGCAGCGATCGTGCACGTCCAGCGCGAACTCGGCCTGCTGGCCGCCGGCGCGGTCCGGTCCGGTCGGGTCACCGGGCAGCCGGCCGAGGAACTCCAGGTCGAGGTCCACGCGGACGGGCGCTGGTACGAGGTCGGGGTTCAGCGGGTGGTGGGACCGGCCGCGAAGCTCACCTGCCGGGCACTCGGTCCACGGACGCCGATCAGCTATCGGCCGCTATGGCTGCGCGAAGTCGATCCAGAAACTCGACCTGAGCGGTGATGAGCAGCGCGGCGGACTCGTCGGCCGACAGCCACGCGACCTCAGCCAGTTCTGGGAACTGCTGATACCGGCCGGACTTCGGCGACCATTCCAATTCGAAGCTGCCCAGGCGTACCTCGGCCAGGTCGAGATCGTGTTCGGCCGCGAACACTCGCACCACCTTGCCGCTCCGCTGCTTGACCGCACCCAGGTCGAGCAGTTCGACGTCGGGCACCGGCAGGCCGAGTTCCTCGCCGAACTCGCGGCGTGCCGTCTGTTCCGGGGATTCGCCCGGTTCGGTTTCACCTTTCGGGATAGACCAGTTCTGGCTCGTCTTCCGGGCCCAGAACGGTCCACCGAGGCGGCCCAGCAGGACCTGCAACTCCGGTTGCCGTCGATAGAGCAGGATTCCCGCGCTGGTCTTGTCGGCCACACCTGAAGTATGACCGACCCGCAACCATGGCAGGGTGGGACGCGATGAGCATCGTCGAGACCGCCGGACTGGTCCTGGCCGGTATCGGCGCCGGGCTGATCGGTGGCATCGCCGGTTTGGCCTCGATCATCAGCTATCCGGCGCTGCTGGCGGTCGGTCTCGGGCCGGTCAGCGCGAACGTCACCAACACCGTTGCCCTCACCTTCAGCGGGTTGGGCTCGGCCATCGGCTCGCGGCCGGAACTGCGCTCGCAACGGCACCGGGTCCGCACGCTGACCCTGGCCGGTCTGCTCGGGGGCCTGCTCGGCGCCGGTCTGCTGGTGCTCACGCCGTCCGGTGCGTTCGCCAAGGCGGTGCCGCTCCTGATCGGGCTGTCGTCCCTGGCCGTGCTCGCGCCCCGGCCCAAGGCCCATCCTGATGGGCCGTCGCGGGACAAACCGGCCGTGGTCGCCGCGGTGTTCGCGATCTCGGTGTACGGCGGCTACTTCGGGGCCGCGGCCGGCGTGGTGTTGCTGGCGCTGCTGCTGGCCACGACGGCCGAGACCCTGCCGCAGAGCAATGCGATCAAGAACCTGGTGCTGTGGCTGGCCAATCTCAGCGCCGCAGCGATCTTTGCCCTGGTCTCCTCGGTGCACTGGGCGCTGGTGTTGCCGCTGGCCGTCGGATTCTTCGCCGGCGGTCTGATCGCACCCCGCCTGGTCCGACGGCTGCCAGCCGGCCCGCTGCGGGTGGCGATCGCCGTCGCCGGGTTGGCGATCGCGGTCAAGCTGGGATGGCAGGCGTACTGAGTTCGTCGTCGACGAAGCGGGGCCTGATCGCGTACCAGGCGAACAACCAGCACACCGCGTTGGCCACCAGTAACAACACCAACGGCCCGGTCCAGTCGTGATCGGTGACGTCGAGCAGCCAACCGACCAGCAGCGGCCCGGCGCCGGCGATCAGGTAGCCGACGCTCTGACAGAACGCGGACAGCGCCGAGGTGACGCGAATGTCTCGTGACCGCAGGCCGATCAGGGTCAGGGTCATCGGGAAGAAGCCGCTGCCGATGCCACCGAAGAACATCCACAGCCACGAGCCAGCGGCAGGCGCGGCCAGCATGCCGACGTAACACACGACGTTGCAGACACCGAGCACCATGACCAACTCGCGGGGGCGCCGCACCGCCAGCGTCGGGATCACCGCCGAGAACGGGATGGACAGCGCGGAGAAGAAGGCGACCAGGGTGCCGGCCTCGGTCGAGTTGATCGAATGGTCGCGAAAGAAGTCGGCGAACCAGCCGAACGCGATGTAGGCCTGGAAGGACTGGAAGCCGAAGAGCAGCACCATCGCCCAACCGAGTTTGGTCCGAGCGATCCGGGCCAACGGCAATCGATCGGTGACGCCGCCCCCGCCCGGACGATCGACTCGCAGGGTCGGCAGCCACGGCAGCAGGGCCAGGGCGGTGAGCACCGCCCAGGCGCCAACACCCCAGCGCCAACTACCGAACGCATGCGCGATCGGGACCGACAATCCGGCGGCCGCGGTCGAGCCGATGGCCAGGCAGGTCGTGTAGGTGGCGGTCAATGTTCCGATCTGATCGGGGAAATGTCGTTTGACCAGGGAGGGCATGAGGATGTTCGCGATCGCGCCGCCAGCCAGGGCCAGCAGCGACAGCAGGCCGAACAGCCACACGTCGCCGACGATCGCCCGGCTGGCCAGGCCGACGGTGGCCAGCAGCAGGGCAACCAGTACCAGCCGATGTTCGCCGAACCGATGGGCCAGTGCGGGCGTGAGCACACCCATCCCGGCAAAGGCCAGCACCGGCAGGGTGGTGATGATGCCGGCTACCCCGGAAGAGACGTGCAAACCGTGTTGCAGGTCGGTCAGCACCGCGCCGACACTGGTCACGGCGACCCGCATGGTGAGCCCGGTCAGCACGATGGCGGCGATCAGGAACCAGCGTTTCACTGCGGATTCCCGTCCGGCCGGCTCATCGCGAGCCGGCCGCGGCGATGGCCGCGGCCAGCCGTTCGTAGCTGGGCCGCGCGACCTGCAGGCACGGCATCATCGCGGTTTCTCCAGGTGATCACGAACAGTTGACTCGATCTCCGGGCCGTCAGCTGGTGGCCGCCTCGCGCCAGAGGTCGATGCCACCTTCGACGGCATGCTGATCGATCTCGGCCAGTTCAGCGTCGGTGAACGTATGGTTCTCGATCATGGCGACGTTCTGCTCGAGTTGCTTGACCGAGGATGCCCCGATCAAGACGGAGGAAACCCGTTCGTCCCGGGCCACCCAAGCCAGGGCCAGCTGGGCCAGGCTCTGGCCGCGGCGCTGAGCGATCGCGTTCAGGGCGCGGATGTGGTCCAGGTTCTGCTCGGTCAGCAGGTCCGCGGACAGCGAGGAGTTCTCCGCCATCCGGGAGTCGGCCGGGATGCCGTCGAGGTATCGGTCGGTCAACATGCCCTGGGCCAGCGGGGAGAACGCGATCACGCCGGCGCCGACCTCGGCCGTGGTGTCGAGCAGGCCGCCCTCGACCCAGCGATTGAGCAGGGAGTAGGACGGCTGGTGGATGAACAACGGAGTGCCCAGGTCGCGCAGGATCCGGGCCGCCTCGGCCGTCCGTTCCGGGGAGTAAGAAGAGATGCCCGCGTAGAGCGCCTTGCCCGAGCGCACCGCCTGATCCAGGGCGCCCATGGTCTCTTCCAGCGGGGTGTCCGGGTCGTTGCGGTGGTGATAGAAGACGTCGACGTAGTCCAGGCCCAGCCGGCTCAGCGACTGGTCCAGGCTGGCCAGCAGGTACTTGCGCGAACCGAGATCGCCGTAGGGACCGGACCACATGTCCCAGCCGGCCTTGGTCGAGATGAACAACTCGTCCCGGTACGGGCGGAAGTCCTGCTGCAGGATCTTGCCGAAGTTCGACTCGGCCGAGCCGTAGGGCGGACCGTAGTTGTTGGCCAGGTCGAAGTGGTTGATGCCCAGGTCGAAGGCGCGCCGCAGGATCGCCCGTTGCGTGGCCAGCGGCCGGTCGTCGCCGAAGTTGTGCCACAAGCCCAGTGAAACAAGGGGGAACTTGATTCCGCTGCGTCCTACCCGGCGGTAGGGCATCCGGTCGTATCGATCATCGGCGGCAACATAGGTCATGCTCATATCCTTGCATCTTCGTCCGAGTGCGCCTCGCCGCGCCCGGTCGGCGATGCCGGAGGTCAGCTGGCGGTGACCGGATCGACCACGGCGACGCAGCCGCGCAGCGCGAGCTTGAACACCAGCTTGTCGGTGCGGTTCGGCGGGATGACCTGGACCGAGTCGGAGATCGGGGCGTTGCAGGCCGAGTCCACCGTGATGTTGGCGGTGACGCTGGTCCCGGGAGCGATCTGCACGACGCTGATCGGCTGGCCGGATCGGGTTGCCGGTGCCCCGAGGGGCTTTCCGCCGAGCAGCAGCTGTACTCCGGGGTAGCCGGTCAGACTGCAGGTGGCCGTCGAGTTGTTGGTGAACTGCAGGAACGCGAACTGGTGACCGGCGGCGCCGGAACCCCGGATGGCCCGGATGGTCAGGGCCGAGGTCGGACAGCCACCGCGTTCGATCGTCGGGGTGGCCGACGGCGTGGGAGTGGTCGAGGACGGCGGTGATGGCGGTGGTGTCGAACTGGGCGGCGGGCTGGTCGGCGGCGGCGTCGCACTG
>CAZZZW010000256.1:0-6356 GCA_964658795.1 Phormidium nigroviride PCC 7112 | reverse complement strand
GGCCCGGTCCTCGTCGGTCTCGGCCGCGTCGACCGCGGTGTAGGCCCCGGTGTTGACGATGACATCGGGTTCGAACTCGGCGACTGCCCGGCTGATGGCATGGCGATCGGTGATGTCCAGCTCGGCCGAGCCGTAGCCCCGGACCTCGGTATCGGGCCGTTCCGCCAGCACCCGCAGCACGTCGGTGCCGAGTTGACCCCGCGCGCCGGTGACCAACCAGCGCATCCGCCGGCCTCCTGTCGTTGTCGTTCGACGTCGATCCCGCCAGGGGTCGAGCCCGCTGGGGCCTGCTGCCCTCGCGACGCCGGTCATTAAACCCGCCCGTCCTGGGAACGATCGGCCGAGCATGGACGATCTTGACCACCGGGGCGCGTCACTAGACTCCACCGGTGTGGCCGTATCGACTCCAGAGACGCTGTTCGAACGCCGGCTCGCAGCCGATCCCGGCGGCCCGTTGCTCACGTTCTACGACGATGCGACCGGCGAACGCATCGAGCTGTCGACCAAGAACGCCGGCAACTGGGTGGCCAAGACCTACTTCCTGCTGACCGACGGTCTCGGACTCGGACCCGGCGACACCGCCTACGTCGGCCTGCCGCTGCACTGGCTGGCGGCGCCGATCCTGTGGGGCTGCTGGTTCGCCGGACTCGAGGTGGTGTCGACGCCGTCGGCCTCGGTCGCCTTCGCCGACGCCGGCACCCTGGCCGGGCTCTCGGCGCCGCCGGCCGACGATGTGTATGCGGTGTCGCTGCTGTCGATGGCCCGCCCAGACACCCCACCGGCCGGTGCGGAGGACTACGCGACCTCGGTCCGCCCGATGCCGGACGCCTGGTCCGGGGTGCGGCCGCTGGCCGGTCCCTACGACGTCGCCCTGAACGGGCTGCAACGGGTGGACCTGGTGCTGGCCGCCTCAGCGGCGGTCGGCGCTCTCGGCCTGGAACCCGGTGGACGGCTGCTCTGGTCAGGCGAACCGGACTGGGTCTCGACCCTGCTGGCACCGATCTCGCTCGGCGGTTCGACCGTCCTGGTCCGCAACGCCGACCCGGCCGGATTGGTGGCAAAAGCTGCGGCCGAACGGGTCACGGTGCGCCGCTGAACCCGATGGCTCGTCACTAGAGTGGGCTCAACTGAACGAGGTGGGGTGTGGCGTGGACAAAGTAGTGACGTCGGCGGCCGAAGCGGTCGCGGATATCCCGAACGGAGCATCGCTGGCGGTCGGCGGCTTCGGTTTGTGCGGAATTCCCTTCGTCCTCATCAACGCCCTGCACGAACTGGGCAGCGCCGAACTTGAAACCGTGACCAACAACTGCGGGGTCGACGGGATCGGGTTGGGGGTGCTGCTGGCCGACGGTCGGATCCGGCGGACCATCTCCTCCTACGTCGGTGAGAACAAGGAGTTCGCCCGGCAGTACCTGTCCGGTGAGCTCGAGGTCGAGCTGACCCCGCAGGGCACCCTGGCCGAACGGCTGCGGGCCGGCGGTTCGGGCATCCCGGCCTTCTACACCCCGGCCGGCGTCGGCACCATGATCTCCGAAGGCGGCCTGCCCTGGCGCTACGCCGCGGATGGTTCGGTGGCGCTGGAGTCCCCGGCCAAGGAGATCCGGACCTTCGGCGGCCAGCGGTACGTCCTCGAGACGAGCATCGTCACCGACTTCGCACTGGTCCGGGCCGCGCGGGGCGACGCGCACGGCAACCTGTCCTACGACGCCTCGGCCCGCAACTTCAACCCGCTGTGCGCGATGGCCGGCCGAATCACCATCGCCGAGGTGGAAGAACTGGTGCCGGTCGGCACGTTGGACCCGAACGAGGTGCACACGCCGGGGGTCTTCGTCCAGCGGGTGGTCCAGGTCGGCGAAGCAGGCAAGTCGATCGAGAAGCGCACGGTTCGATTGGAGAGTTCCTGATGGCATCGTCGGTGCAGGCGCTGACGCGCAACGAGCTGGCCGCCCGGGTGGCCCAGGAGCTGGCGGACGGCCAGTACGTCAACCTCGGTATCGGCATGCCGACCCTGGTGCCGAACTATGTGCCGGATTCGATCACCGTTGTGCTGCAAAGCGAAAACGGCATTCTCGGCGTGGGACCCTACCCCGACGATGCCGAGGTCGACCCGGACCTGATCAATGCCGGCAAAGAAACCGTGACCGTGCTGCCCGGGGCTTCGTTCTTCGACTCGGCGACCTCGTTCGGGATGATCCGGGGCGGCCACATCGACGTCGCGGTGCTCGGGGCGATGGAGGTGGCCGAGAACGGCGACCTGGCCAACTGGGCCATTCCCGGCAAGATGATCAAGGGCATGGGCGGCGCGATGGACCTGATCCACGGGGCAAAGCGAGTCATCGTCATGATGGAACACGTGTCCCGCGACGGCTCGCCCAAGATCGTTCGGCAGTGTTCGCTGCCCCTGACCGGCCAGGCGTGCGTGCAGCGGATCATCACCGACCTGGCCGTCATCGACGTGACCGCCGACGGTCTGGTGTTGCGCGAGACCGCTCCGGGCGTCTCCGTGGACGACGTGGTGGCGGCGACCGAGCCGACCTTGACCGTGGATCTGGTGGCCGCACGTGCGTAATCCGGCGAAGCTGTTCACGCTTGCCGCCCCGGTGCCGTCACTGGACCGGCCGGTGCTGGTACAGGCCCTGGACGGTTTCGTCGATGCCGGTAACGCGACCCAGTTGGCCCGCCGGCACCTGCTGTCGACGCTGGCCCACGAGCGGGTCGCGACCTTCGACGTGGACCAGCTCCTCGACTACCGCGGCCGTCGCCCCGAGATGATTTTCGTCAGCGACCACTGGGAAAGCTACAACGCCCCCGAGCTGGTGCTGGACAAGGTCACCGACCCGGCCGGCAACGACTTCCTGTTGCTGTCGGGCCCGGAGCCGGACCTGCAGTGGGACCGGTTCGTGGCCGCGATGGGGCTGCTCGTCGAGCAGCTCGATGTCCGGCTGCTGGTCGGGCTCAACGCGATCCCGATGGGCGTACCGCACACCCGGCCGGCGACGGTGATCGCGCACGGCTCGCCGGCGTCGCTGGTGGCCGACTACGCGAACTGGATCGGCACCGTGCAGGTGCCGGCCGCGGCTGGGCACCTGATGGAGTTCCGCCTTGGTTCGGCGGGGCTTCCGTCGATGGGGTTCGCGGTGAACGTGCCGCATTACCTGGCCCACCTGGACTATCCGGCGGCGGCGTCCAAGCTGCTGTCGTGCGTGGCTGCGGCGGCCTCGCTGGAGTTGCCGGTGGACGTGCTCGACTTCGCCGCGGTGACGGTGTCGGCCGAGGTCGATGCCCAGGTCGAGAACTCCGAGCAGATCGCCTCGGTCGTGCATGCATTGGAGACCCAGTTCGACGAGATCGTGGCCGGCCGGGCCCAGTCTTTGGTCGCCGACGGCGGCCGGCTGCCGACCGCCGACGAGCTCGGTGCGGAGTTCGAGCGGTTCCTGTCCCAGCAGGACGACGAGCCCGGCCCGGACGGCTCGGCCGGGTAGCTGCGGGCTCGAACTTAAGAATTTGCCTACTTCACAGACCAATCGTTGTCGCGGCCGCTGTCCCGGCCGAGGACGAGATTCCCCAGTCCTACAAAGCCTGTCGTTGCCAGAACGATCGGTTTGTCGGCGTTCGGCGGCACAGCTAACTTTGGCGGGCTCACAGGAAACTTAGGGCTGGTCTCAGGCTTCTCATGGCTAGGAGCCGGAACTATCCCAGCGTGCTCTCACTCCCTCTCTCCGATGAGGCCGCGACGCGTCTGGCCTCGGACCCCAAGATCATCTGGCATCAGCGATTCCGCCTGTCGGCCAACGTCAACTCCCCCGGCGCTCACGAGATCGACGTGCTGCTCGACCGCTACAACCTTCCGGAGTCGTTGGCCGGCCTGAGCGTTCTGGACATCGGCACCAGCAACGGCGGGGCCGCCTTCCTGGCCGAGGCGATGGGTGCCGAGCGCGTGGTCGCGGTCGACATCTACGATCCCGGCTGGTTCGGATTCGACCGCATCCACAGGGCATTGGGCTCTCGGGTCGAGTTCGTGAAGGCCTCTCTGTACGAGTTGCCGGACGTGTTGAACGAGACCTTCGACCTGGTCTTCTGCATGGGGGTCCTCTACCACCTGCGGCATCCCCTGCTGGCGATCGATGCGTTGCGCACCCTGACCCGGGGCCGGGTCTACGTCGAGACGGCGGTCAATCCGGAGCACTCCGAGATCGCGCGGACTGAGTTCTACGCCGACGAATACAGCGGCGACGCCTCGAACTGGTTCATACCTTCCGTGCGTTGCCTGCGGGACTGGTTCGCCAGCAGCGGCTTCGAGGTGGAGCGCACGCTCGCCTGGCCGCAGCCCGATCCGTCCCGGGCGTTGCTCGTCGGCACCCCGAACCTGCCCAAGTTCCTGACCAACAGCTATGAGGTGCGGTTGCATGTTCGCGCGCCACTGGCCGAGTCGACCTGGCTCACCTGAGAGCGGCCGAACGCATGGTGCGCTGCGATCGTCAGTGGACGACCGCTGACGATCCGCACGACACGGGTCTGGCGTGAGCGGGTGATCGGGGTTTTCCAGGTTTCGTCCTGGACAGCCGGTCGACGCCCTTAGGCTGGCGGAACCATGCCTCTGACCTTCACCACACCGCCGGGTTGGCCACGGCCGCCGGCGGGATTTACGCCCCCACCGGGCTGGCAACCCGATCCGTCCTGGCCGCCCGCGCCGCCGGGCTGGAACTTCTGGCAGACCCGGCCCCGGGTCTGGGCGCTGGATCGGGCTGTCGAGGAATCACCCGATGAGGGTTGGTCGATCTGGCTCGGTGTGCTGCCGATGGTCGGGCTCATCATCGTCCTGCTCATCGAGTTCGGCCTCAGCCGGATCTGGCCGGATTGGCGCCCGTCCAAGCTGACCCGATGGTTCCTGCTGCCGGTCGAGGTGCTGCACTACGTCGCCGCGATCGCCGTGATTCTCGTCCTGGGCCGCACGGTCATCCGGCGTTCCGGCGGCTGGCAGAACGCCTTCGGCTGGGGCAAGGTCAAGCTGATCGATCCGGTGATCGGCTTCGGTGGCGCGATCGTCGAGTTTGCCGGGCGCATCATCGTCGGCATCGTGCTGTTCATCCTGATCCCGGCGTTGCGCGGCAAGCAGGAGGCCAACGTCAGCCTGCACGACCGCTCCACCACCTCGATCGTGCTGATCCTGATCCTGGCCGTACTGATCGCTCCCCCGGTCGAGGAACTGATCTTTCGCGGCGTCATGCTGCGCGCGTTCATGAAACGCCTGCCGCGCACCAGACTCGGCCCGTTCTGGCCGGCAGCGCTGCTCAGTTCGCTCCTGTTCGCCGGGCTGCATCTCTACGAGGTGCACACCGTGGCCGCCATGGTGTTGCTGTTCGCCAGCATCTTCAGCTTCGCGATCGGGCAGTGCCTGTTGGTGCGCTGGACCGGCCGGTTGGCCACCTCGATCACTGCCCATGCGGTCAGTAATCTGGGCGCCGCCCTTATCACCCTGGCCGCGAACAAATAGTCTCGGCCTGGGGCGTGAGCAGCGGCCGCGAACCGAGCGATTGGAGACACCATGGGCTATCGCGAGGAATACCGGCGCAGCCTGTCCGATCCGGAATCGTTCTGGGCCGAAGCCGGCCGGGCGATCCACTGGATCCGCAAACCGCAGGTGATCCTCGACGACAGCAACCCGCCGTTCTATCGCTGGTTCGACGGCGGCACGCTCAACACCTGCTTCAACGCCCTGGACCGGCACGTGGCCCAGGGCAACGGCGATCGCACCGCGCTCATCTACGACTCACCGGTCACCGACACCAGGCGGCAGTACAGCTACACCGAGCTGACCGAGCTCACCGCGCGGTTCGCCGGTGTGCTGCGCGGACTGGGCGTGGTCAAGGGCGACCGGGTGCTGATCTACCTGCCGATGATTCCGGAAGCGGTCATCGCGATGCTGGCCTGCGCCCGGCTCGGCGCCGTTCACTCCGTGGTCTTCGGAGGATTCGCCGCCGCCGAACTGGCCGCCCGGATCGACGACGCCCAGCCGAAGGTGATCGTGTCGGCCTCCTGCGGCATCGAACCGAGCCGGGTCATCGAGTACAAACCCTTGCTGGACAAGGCCATTGAGCTGTCCGAGCACCAGCCCGATGCCTGCGTGGTGCTGCAGCGACCGCAAGCCGAGGCGAAAATGACCGGTCGCGACTTCGACTGGACGGAGCTGATGAGGTCGGCGTTGGTCCAGCCGGCCGAGTGTGTCGAGGTGGCCGCGACTGATCCGCTCTACATCCTCTACACCTCCGGAACCACCGGCAAACCCAAGGGAATCGTGCGCGACAACGGCGGTCACGCCGTCGCGCTGGCCTGGTCGCTGACCAAGATCTTCGATG
>CAZZZW010000255.1:0-6385 GCA_964658795.1 Phormidium nigroviride PCC 7112 | reverse complement strand
GGCGGTCCGGTTGAGGCTGACCGGCACCAGGCCGTCCTTGCCGAGCAGCAGGCCGAGCGGCGTGATGATGATCAGCAACCCGGTCACGCCGACCGCGACAGCGCCCGCGCGCAACGACCGCGGTGAGCGGGTGCAGGGCGAGACCGGTATCCGATCGAAGGTGTCGGGCACCTCGTCCTGATCGGTCGTTGTCCCTCGTGCTTGAAGGATCACGCGGTGTTGATTTGTTACATCGCGACGATCCGTCCTGGCAAATCTGGACGAAAGGTCACGACTCGATCGACAGCTTGGGCTTCGCGTCCAGTCCGCTCAAGCCGTTCCAGCCCAGATTGACCAGGTGCGCGGCCACTTCCTCGCGCTTGGGCTTGCGTACCTCCAGCCACCACTGACCGGTCAGAGCGACCATACCGACCAGCATCTGGGCGTACATCGGGGCCAGTTTCGGATTCAACTTCCGCGCACTGAACTCCCGTTCGAGGATGTACTCGACCTGACTGGCGATGTCGTTGAGCAGCGAGGAGAAGGTGCCGGTCGACGTGGCCACCGGCGAGTCCCGGACCAGGATCCGGAAGCCGTCGGTCTCCTCCTCGATGTAGGTCAGCAGGCTCAGCGCGGCCTGCTCGACCAGGGCTCGGGGGTTGTCCCCGGTCAGGGCCGAGGTGATCGAGTCCAGCAGGCTGCGCATTTCACGGTCGACCACAACGGCGTACAGACCCTCCTTGCCGCCGAAGTGTTCATAGACCACCGGCTTGCTGACACCGGCCCGGCTGGCGATCTCTTCTATCGAGGCGGCCTCGAAGCCCTTCTCCGCGAACAGCGCCCGGCCGACGTCGAGCAACTGTTCGCGCCGTTCCTTGCCCGTCATCCGAACCCGGGATCTGCTCTGCTCGGATCGACGGGAGGAATCGGATGCCACTGCACCATCCTTCCAGTCCCGGCCGGGTCCCGCCCGGACACCGGTCGCATGTGGCTCATTCCACTGGCGACCGGGGCTCGGCGGCCGGGTCGCGCTGGGTCAGGACGAACAGGTAGGTCAACGCCGGCAGGACCAGCACGGCGGCCAGCCCGACCACGATCAGCAACCCGATCAGCGTGGCCCGGGCTCCGGCCGCGTCGGCGATCCTGAGCTGATCGACCAACAGCCACGGGTACTGGGCCACGCCCCAGCCGAGCACCACCGAACCGACCGCGACCACCGCGGTGAATCGGGCCGGCGCCAGCCGGCGAGTGAAGAGCAGGCTCAGCGTCACCACCCCGGCCACCGCCGACAGCACCACGAACACCGCACCCCGGCCGAGCAGTCCGTCGCTGAGGGTCCGGGCGTCGTGCCGGATCGGCAGCAGGGCCGCCAGCACCACGATGCCGGTCACCCCACCGACCGCGATGGTTCGGCGACGCAGCTGGTCAGCCAACGTTGCCGCACCGGTCCGGCTGGCGTCGGCGGTCAGAAAGGTACCGGCCAGGAACGAGCAGGTACCGACCGCGATCAGGCCGCCGAAGATCGAGGTCGGATTCAGCCAGGACGACCACCGATCGCCGTAGCCCTGCTCGGGCACCCGGCCCGAGGCGAGCGCGCCGGCCACCGCGCCGAGGAAGAACGGAGTCAGCACCGACGAGGTCGCGAACACCACGCCGTACAACCGGGCGTGCCCGATGGTGGGTGCGTACTTGCGGAACGCGAAGCTGGCGCCGCGCAACACAATCCCCAGCAATGCCGGGGCGAACGGGATGTAGAGGGTGGTCGTGGCGGCAGCGAAGGTGACCGGGAAGGCCGTCCACCAGAACACCAGCACGTAGATCAGCCAGACGTGGTTGGCCTCCCATACCGGCCCGATGCTGTGATCGACCAGGGTGCGTAGCCGGGCACCGGTCCGCGCATTTCCGGCGATGAGGTCGAAGAAACCGGAGCCGAAGTCCGCTCCGCCGAGGATGGCGTAGCAGAGCACACCCAGGAACAACGCGGCGGCTACGACGGAATCCAGGCTCATGACCGGTTCTCCGCCAGCTCGTGTGGTTCCTCGGGACCGTAGGGCGATGGCAGATCGTGCTCGCCGTCGCGCCACCGCCGGGCCATCGAGCCAAGCACCAGCACGGCACCCACGGTCATGCCGAGATAGACCACCAGCGAGATGCCGTAGAAGATCCACAATCCGGAGTTGGTGCTGGCGGCATCAACGGTGCGTAGTCGATGCCACACCACCCAGGGTTGCCGACCGACCTCCGTCGCGATCCAGCCGGCCTCCAGAGCAGCCACCGCCAGCGGTCCGGCCACCACCGCGGCCTGCAGGAAGCGCCGGCTTCGAAGCAGTTCATGCTTGCGCCATCGGGCGATCCAGTACAGCAGTACGAACAGCGCCAACAGACTGCCGATACCCACCATGGTTTGAAAACTCAGGTGCACCAGGTTGGCCGGCGGGCGCTGGTCGACCGGGAAGTCGTCCAGCCCGGGCACGGCCTTGTCGAAGGAGTTCTCGGCGATGATCGAACCCAGTCGGGGCAGCGTGATCGCCCAGTGCACGTGCCCGTCGATCAAGAATCCCCCTATCCGCAGGGGTGCCCTGGTTTCCGACCTGGTGGCCAGCTCGAAGGCGGCGATCTTGGCCGGCTGGTTGCCGCCGACCTGCAGACCGAGGATGTGCCCGACCAGCGGCTGAAGCAACGCACTCACCGTGGCGAAGGTGAAGGGCACGGTGAAGCCCAGCCGGTGGTGTTCGTCGTTTCTTCCTTTGAGCATTCCGGCGGCGTAGACGGCGGCGACGACGAAGCCGACCAGCATGAACGCACCGAGCCACATGTGCGCGAACTGCAGCCCGACCATGTCGTTGAACATGGCCCGCCATGGGTTGATGTCGGCGATGCTGCCGTCCGGGCGGACGCTGAAACCGGTCGGGTCGTTCATCCAGGCGTTGACCGACAGCACGCAGAACGTCCCGAAGATGCCGGCCAGCCCCATCGGGATCAGCATCATCAGATGACGCCGGGGCGGCAGCCGATCCCAGCCGTAGAGGTAGATACCCAGAAAGATGGCTTCGACGAAGAAAGAGATTCCTTCGAAAGCGAAAGGCAATCCGAGGACGTCGCCGTAGGTGCGCATCAGACCGGGCCAGAGCAGTCCCATCTCGAAGCTGAGCACCGTGCCCGAGACGGCGCCGATCGCGAACAGCACCGCGGCCACCTTGGACCACCGCCGAGCCAGGCCGAGTGCAACCTGGTCCTGGCGCACGATGCCTCGGCGGTGGACGACGTAGATCATGGTCGGAAAGGCAACCCCGAAGCAGGCCAGGATGATGTGCCAGCCAAGTGACAGGGCCATCTGTTCGCGGGCCGGGATCAATCCGGCGGGCGTGGTGGCGGCAGCTACGGCGAGAGAGCTCATGGCGGTGCCCCTTCCAGGCACGTTTCAGCGTATGAGCTTAAGAAACAATGAGAATCTCGGGCCGGCCGTGGTGTTCGCTTGATCCCAGCCGGGAACTAGATCGGAGTGACGGCTGTCCACGGCACCGGGCTGGACAGCAGCAGTGACGAGGTCGGTTTGCCATAGCGCGCCAGCCGATCGATCACGGCCTGGAACGCGGCCATATCCGCGACCGCCACCCTGATCATCGTGCAGGCGTCGCCGGTGACCCGGTGCAGTTCGAGGATCTCGGGGCCAGGACGGCACTGACTCGTCCCGGAGGATGCAGGTCGGTCCGTCCGGCGACGGCGGGTGCGGATACCTTGACCCGACGGGAGATCTCGTTCTGGGACAGTCGGGCATCGGCCTGGAGTTCGGCCAGGCTGGCCCAATCGGGGGCGTCTATTGCCTGGACCTACGATCATGTCGCCAGCAGGCTGAATGGTTCACGACGGACCGATTCGCAAACCGAACCTCCGCATTTGAATTGGGGGGCCAGCCTGACCCTGGCGGATCGGCTGGCCTGGGGTGGTTCACGCGCACGGTAGATTCACCGCTGTTCCCGGAGCTGTGGGAGGTTCGCAATGTCCTCTGAGACCTTCGCGGCGCGTGCCGCCGAACTCGATCGCGAGGACGATCTGGCTTATGCCCGCGATCGATTCTTCATTCCGGACGGGGTGGTCTACCTGGATGGCAACTCGCTCGGCGCGCTGCCGTCCGGGGCACCGGCCGCGGTTGCCGGTGTGATGACCGAGCAGTGGGGGCAGGACCTGATCACGTCCTGGGGCAAACACGACTGGTGGGGCCGACCGGCGGCGATCGGTGACCGGATCGGCGCGTTGATCGGCGCCGCGGCCGGGCAGGTGATGTGCGGCGATTCGACATCGGTGCAGCTGTTCCAGACCCTGGTGGCGGCATGCCGGTTACGTCCGGGCCGGACCCGGATCCTGACTGACGGGGCCGGCTTTCCGACCGATCAGTACCTGGCCGACTCGGTCGCCGACCTGCTCGGGTTGACCGTGACCCGGCTACACCCGTCCCGGCTGGCCGATGAACTGGACGATCAGGTGGCGGTGGTGTCGTTCTCCCAGGTCGACTACCGGACCGGTGAGCTGTTCGACCTGAATTCGGTGACGGCGCAGACGCACCGGGCCGGCGCGTTGATGCTGTGGGATCTGTGCCACTCCGCCGGTGCGCTGCCGATAGAGCTGGATGCCGTTGACGCCGACCTCGCGGTGGGCTGCACGTACAAGTACCTGAATGGCGGTCCTGGTTCACCCGGCTTCGTCTACATCGCCGCGCGGCTGCACGAATCGATCCGGTTGCCGTTGACCGGCTGGCAGGGCCACCGGGACCCGTTTGCCATGAACGAGCGCTACGAACCAGCCGCCTCGATCGAACAGGCACGGATCGGCACACCGCCGCTGCTGTCGATGTCGGCGTTGGCGGCGGCCTTGGACGCCTTCGACGGGGTGTCGCTGGCTGCGGTCCGGGCGAAGTCGTTGGCGATGACGTCGTTCGTACTGGATTTCGTGACGTCGGAGCTGGCCTCCCACGGGGTGTCGGCGGTCACCCCGGCGGAGCCGTCGCAGCGTGGCTCGCACGTGTCATTGCGCATGGCCGGGGCGTATGAGGTGTGCCAGGCCTTGATCGAGCGCGGCGTGATCGGAGATTTCCGCGAACCAGATCTGCTCCGGCTGGGTTTCACACCGCTGTACCTGCGCTTCGCCGACATCCTGGCTGGTCTGGATGCGCTGGTTGACGTGCTGCAGACCGGGATCTGGCGTGAGCCGCGCTTTGCGGTCCGCTCGGTCGTCACCTAATCCCGGCCGTGCATTTCGCGGCCCCAGTTTTCGCGACACGCCGCTCGGGCTGCGAACTCGGGCCGCGAAATGCGGTCGGGTGCTGACTAGGCGGCCTTCGCGGCCTTTTCCGCCTTTTCCGCTTCGCGCCGGGCAGCGAGCTTGTCGAACCGCTCGCGCTTGGGCCAGCGGACGTCACGCGCCCAGCCGAACTGCTCACAGCGGCGGATGACCCAGGCCGAGATGTCAAGCTGACCACGGTCGACGCCGTGCCGGGCGCAGGTCGGGTCAGCGTGGTGACTGTTGTGCCAGGATTCGCCGAAGCTGAGGATGGCCAGCGGCCAGAAGTTGGCCGAGCGGTCGCGGGAGGCGTACGGGCGCTCACCGATCATGTGGCAGACCGAATTGATCGACCAGGTCACGTGATGCAAGACGCACAGACGGACCAGGGAGGCCCAGAAGAACGCGGACAGGGCACCGGCCCAGGACCAGGTGATCAGGCCACCGAGCACGGCCGGAGCGAGCAGGCTGACCGCGACCAGTAGCGGGAACCTGCGGTCGATCGCGGCGATGTCCTTGTCGGCCAGCAGGTCGGGGGCGTACTTCTCCTGGTTGGTGTGCTCCGGGTCGAACAGCCAGCCGAGGTGGGCGAAGAAGAAGCCCTTGGTCAAGCCGCTCAGGGACTCGCCGAACCGCCACGGCGAGTGCGGATCACCTTCGCGGTCGGAGAACGCGTGGTGGCGGCGATGGTCGCTGACCCAGCGGATCACCGGGCCCTCGATGGCCAGCGAGCCGGCGATCGCAAGGGCGATCTTCAGGCCACGGTTGGCCTTGAACGAGCCGTGGGTGAAGTAGCGGTGGAACCCGACGGTGATGCCGAGACCGGAAATCGCGTAGAAGACCAGGCCGAGGGCGACGTCGGTCCAGCCGATCCCCCAGCCCCACAACAGCGGAATCGCGGCGATGAGCGCGATGAACGGGACGATCACGAAGATATAGAGCATGACCTGCTCGATGGTCTTCTTGTTGCCCTCGATCATCGGCTTGCCAGCCGGTTGGGCCTCTTGCAGGGCCTGGACGTCGGTGCGTTGGTCGTCGGTCACGGTCATCGCAACTGATGCCTTTCGTCGCCGGGTGCTATTGGGAGTGGTTCGGGCTGCACGGTGCTGCCGGTTTGGGTACCGGGCCG
>CAZZZW010000254.1:0-6397 GCA_964658795.1 Phormidium nigroviride PCC 7112 | reverse complement strand
CTCGCGCGAAGACCCAGGAAACGGAGCGCAGCGGAGCCCGGGATGAGCGCTCGCGAAGACCGATGAATCGGTCTCAGGCGATGTTCGCGCCGATGAGATGCCCGATCAGGTAGGTCACGGCGAAGGTCACCGCGCCGAGCAGTAGCTGACGGCCGCCGGCGTACCACCAGGTGCGGCGGGTGAAGCGAGAGGTGATCGCGCCGGTGACGAACAGCCCGGTGAGGGTCAGCACGGCGGCCAGCCACAACAGATCGCCACCGAACAGGAACGGCACCAGCGGCAGCAGGGCCCCGACCGAGAAGGACAGGAACGACGACCCGGCCGCGACCCAGGGATCGGGCAGGTCGTGGATGTCGACCCCGAGTTCCTCCTGGGCATGGATCTCCAGGGCCTGCTTGGGGTCGGCCGACAACTGCTCGGCCACCAGCCGGGCCAGGTCCTGATCTACCCCGCGAGCGATGTAGAGCTGGGTGAGTTCTTCCAGTTCTGCCTGGGGATTCGACTCCAGCTCCGCCCGCTCTACTTCAAGCTCGGCCTGCATCGACTCGTTCTGGCTGCGAACCGAGATGTACTCCCCGCTGCCCATCGAGAACGCGCCGGAGAACAGACCGGCCACCCCGGCGATCACCACCGGCTTGGCTCCGTGGCTGGCTGCGGCCACGCCGGCGATCAACCCGAAGTTGGAGACCAGTCCGTCGACCATCCCGAAGACGGTCGGACGGAGCCAGCCACCGGACACGTCCCGGTGCTCATGGCCGACCTCGTAGTCGGGATCATCGATCGGGTGCGACAGGCTCGTCGTGCTCATCATCTGATTTTAGGCCGTCAGACATTGACTGTTCGGTGTCAGGCTGACCTAACTGAGGCTCGCCTTCGCTAACCTCGGCGGCGGCGGCCTCAGCCGGCTCGGCCGGCATACCGTCCGTGGCCGAGCTGCGCGGCTTGCCCCGCTGCCGCAGGAAGGCGGCCAGCGCGACCAGGAAGACGATGATCGACACCCAGCTGTTGACCCGCATGCCGAGGATGTGGTTGGCGGTGTCGCTGCGCAGGTTCTCGACCACGAATCGTCCGGCGGTGTAAGCCATCACGTAGCTCAGGAACACCTGTCCGCGGGCGAACTTCCACCGCTTGTCGGCCCAGATCAGGACACCGGCGATGAGCAGGTTCCAGATCGATTCGTAGAGGAAGGTCGGCTGGAAGTAGCCCAGTGATGCCCCGGCCTTGCCGTTCTCGACGTCCATCGCGTGGATGTGCAACGCCCACGGCACCGACGTCGGCCGGCCGTACAACTCGTTGTTGAAGTAGTTGCCCCACCGTCCCAGCGCCTGGGCCAGCACGATGCCGGGCGCGGCGGCGTCGGCAAAGGCGGTGAAGTTCATCTGGTGCCGCCGGCAGCCGATGTAGACCCCGAGCGCGCCGAGGGCGATCGCTCCCCAGATGCCCAGGCCGCCGTCCCAGATCTTGAGGGCATCTATCGGGTGCCGGCCCTTTTCGAAGTACAGCTCCGGGTCGGTGATGACGTGATAGAGGCGGCCTCCGACGATGCCGAAAACCACTGCCCAGGCGGCGATGTCGCCGACGTCGTTGGGCCGGCCGCCCCGCTCGAGCCACCGCCGGTTGGCCACCCACAGCGCAACCAGGATGCCGGCCACGATGCACAGCGCGTAGATGTGGATCGGGATCGGACCGAGATGGATGACGCTGATGGTCGGGCTCGGGATCGAGGCCTCGATGTTCTGCACGGCCATCACGGTAGTTGAGCGTTGCTGAGTAGCGTTGGCCGCATGAAGACTTCAGCCCTCGTGGTCACCGAACAAGGCGATCTGGACGTACTGAAACTGCAGGAGGTCGAGGTCGGCGAACCCGGTCCGGGGCAGCTGCTGGTGCGGCTGGCCGCAGCCGGGGTCAACTTCATCGACAACTACCAGCGGTCCGGCGTCTACCCGATGACCACGCCGTATGTCATGGGCGGTGAGGGCGCCGGCACGGTGGAGCAGGTCGGCGCCGAGGTGACCGGCTTCGCGGCCGGAGACCTGGTGGCCTGGTCCGGAGCGCCGGGCAGCGCCTCCGGACTGGTGCTGATTCCGGCTGCGGTGGCGGTGCCGGTGCCGGACGGCGTCGATGCAGAGACGGCCGCGGCGGCCATGTTGCAGGGAATGACCGCGCATTACCTGGTGAACTCGACCTATCCGGTTCAGGCCGGTGACGATGTGCTGATCCATGCCGCGGCCGGCGGGGTCGGCCAGCTGCTGATCCAGCTGGTCAAGGCCAAGGGCGCCCGGGTCATCGGGACCGTCTCCACGCCCGAGAAGGCGGCGAAGGCGTCCGCCCTGGGCGCCGACGACATCATCAACTACCGAGAGGTGTCGGACGTGGCCGCTGCGGTCAGGGAACTGACCGGCGGCCGGGGCGTGGCCGTGGTCTATGACGGCGTCGGCAAGGACACCTTCGAGGGATCGCTGGCGGCACTGCGGCGGCGCGGCCTGCTCGTGCTGTTCGGAGCGTCCAGTGGTCAGGTGCCGCCGTTCGACCTGCAGCGGTTGAACCCGGCGGGATCGTTGTTCGTGACCCGTCCCACCCTGGCCGACTACACCGCCGACCGGGCCGAACTGCTCGAACGGGGTACCGATGTGCTGGCCGCCATCGCCGAGGGCAGCCTGCGGCTCGAGATCGGCGGCCGGTACGCCTTCGCCGACGCGCGCCAGGCCTACGAGGACCTGCTGGGCCGGCGCACCACCGGCAAGTTGCTGCTGATTCCGTAGCTCCGGGTTGGCATCGGGTGGACGGCGGCGCGTTACCGGCCGGCCGCGAAGTCCTCGATGGCCTGGTGCAGCCGAGCACCGTCGGTGAACAGGTGCGCGGTGATGCCGACCGCGGCCGCGGCCTGCACGTTGGGCGGGTAGTCGTCGGCGAAGAACGCCTGCTCGGCCGGGGTGGCGTAGGCCGCCAGCACCCGGTCGAACACCAACCGGTCCGGTTTCCGGGCGCCGTAGTGGCTCGAGGTCAGCAGGTGGTCACCGAACAACGGCGGCAGCTCGGGCGCGAGATCAGCCAGGTGTTTCAAGGTCAACGGCCCGTTATTGGTCAGCAGCGTGATCCGGCCGAGCTGCTGGGCCCGCCGGACCGCGGCGATGGAGTCGGGCAGCGGGCTCATCGCGGCCTTGCGGACGCGCACCCAGTCCGCCTCGGACACGGCCGATCCGATCGCGGCACAGAACGCGGCCAGGTACTCCTGCGCATCGGCGAACCGGCCGGCCTCGGCGGCGTGCTCACCTTCGGTGTGCCACCAACGGTCCCGCAGGGTCTCGAAGTCCAGCCCGGTCAGCTCGGCCAGAGCCGTCATCCGGGCGAACCAGTCGTAGGAGTACAGCACGTCGTCCATGTCGAAGATGAACAGCAGTGACCTCGTCTGACCCACGGCAACCTCTCGTCGTCCGAACCGCCGGCGTCCATGATCGCAGGCCATCGATCGTCGGTTTTCCGGCTCGCCTTCTCGCACGATTCTGCTGCGACTGTCGGCAATTCGTCGTCGACAAATCCCGTGAAGTAAGTATCTAACGCCTCTTGACACGGCGATCTGCATGAGCGTTTGCTTAGCGCGCCGATCGGTGTGACGCCGAACGAAGTTCCTGCAGATCTTCGAGCGACGTGCGTTCGCCGGACGGAACGGAATCCGGCCAGGCGAAGTCTGACGGGCGACGGCACAAGCGTCGTCCCGGCCGCAACTGTCCGCGTGCACCAACGACTGTGGCGGCCACGCACAGTCCACCACGAGGAAGTTCACACAGGGGGTTCCATTCCAATGCGTTCAAAACTCAAGGCCGCGGCCGTCGGGGCGGTGTCCGTCGCCGCCGTCATCGCGGTGAGCGCGCCGGCCTTCGCCGTCACCAACACCTACGGTCCTCAGAACTGGTCCAACGGCACCACGAGCGGCCGGTACCGGGCCCACACCGGCACGCACTACATCCTGGCCAAGGGCTGTAGTGGCCGGGTCAGCATCGACCTGCGGGTCGATGTGATCAACAATCCCGACATCAGTGAGGGCTACTACTCCTACGCGTGCGGTTCGACCGGCATGCTGACCGGTCACGTCGACTCCTACGGCTCGCCTTACCGAGGGCACTTCATGCAGAGCCACTCCCAGTGGTACGGCACGTTGAGCGACAACCACCCGTGATGCTGACGCCGGCGGTGTCGATCACCGATTGCTCGCTTCAACTGCGTGGACAGCAGATTCTCTCGGCGGCCGACGTCATCGTCGAGCCGGGCGAGATCGTCGGGCTGCTCGGACGCAACGGAAGCGGTAAGTCGAGTCTGCTTCGGGTCATGGTCGGGCTGATCCGTCCGGACAGCGGAACCGTTCTGCTGTTCGGACAGGCACCGGACGACGTGACGGCCCGGCGCCGGGTCGGCGCGGCGATCGACACCCCGGCGTTGTACCAGTGGATGAGTGGGCGCGGGAACCTGCGGACATTGTTGAACCTGGGCGGGGCGGCCGACCGTGGGCAGGCCCAGGCCACGTTGGCCAGGTTCGGCCTCGCCGACGCCGGGCGCAAGCCGGTGTTGCGCTATTCCCAAGGCATGCGTAAGCGGTTGGCGCTCGCTGCGGCCGCGGTGACCGACCCGGAGCTGTTGCTGCTGGACGAGCCGACGAACGCCTTGGACGAGGACGGCCGGCATCGGGTGGTCGACTGGATCGCCGAGCATCGCCGGGGCGGCGGCTCGGCCGTCATCGCCACGCACCGAAGTTTTGACGCCGGCCTGTGCGACCGAGTCATCGGACTGCGCGACGGCAACCTCCGCGAGCTCGGCTCGGCTGAATGGATGGCAGAGGCAGGAGCCGACTGATGTGGCGAATGATCCGAGCCGAACTGGTGAAACTCAGCCATCCACTGATCATCGTGGTCGCTGTGGTCCTGTGCGGATTCATCTGGGCCGACGCTCGCACCACCGATCACCTCGCGCGCCTCCAGACACCGGTGGCGGTCAGCGCCGTCGCCCAGATGCAGGGCGCGATCGACCAGGCCTGCGCCGCGCCGACCTCGAGTGACTGCGCGCAGGCCAAGGCCGACGCCGGTCTGAACCAGAACTTCGCCGGCAACGCGATCGCTCTGGGCCGGGTGACGAATGCGCTGGGCACCTGGCCCGGCCTGCTCCGTTTCACGGTGCATCAGCTGAGTACCGGCCTCGGATGGATCTTGCTCGCGGTGCTGATCAGCCTGCACGTAGCCGGCGAGTGGAGCCTGCGCACGTCCGGGCTGACATTGCTGGCCAGCGGCAGCCTGACCCGGCTCTGGGTGGCCAAGGTAGCCAGCATCTGGCTGTGGTTCATCGGTCTGACCGTGCTGACGACCACCGTGTTGTACCTGATCCGGCCGAGCTTCAACTCGACGATCGGCGTGCCGGATCCTTCGAACCAGTCCGGCGATGTGCTCAGCTGGACGCTCCGGCCGCTGCCACCGGATCCGGTCTGGAGCTCCTGGACCGGCGCTGGTCGTGCCCTGGCCGGCGGTGCCCTGATCTGGTTGGTGCTGGCGGTCGTGGGCGTCGCCCTGGCCACCTTCGTCCGCCGCACCGTCGCCACTCTCGTGGTCGCCATGGCTGGGCTGTCCCTGATCGTGCTGACCGGCCGGGTCTTCAACGCCGCCCAGTTCACTCCGGCCCCGGCCATCAGCCGCCTGTTGCAGCTGGGCGACACCCCGTTCGGAGTGGCCGATACCCGGCTCTGGTTCGTACCGGACCATCCGAGTGACATCTATGCCCCCCGCCTGGCCAGCACGGTCGATTGGGTCGCGCTGGCCGGTTGGGTCGCCGGCCTGGTCGCCCTCGGCCTGCTGTTGATGGCCGGAACCCGGAAACGTCGTGTCATCGCCTGAATCGGCCCGAGGCTTTGCCCGGCAGTTACAGGGAGAACTGCGAAAGTCGGCCCACCCGGTAGTGGTCGCCGCCGTGCTCGCCGCCGCCGTTTTCAGTTGCGCGCTTCAGCTGGCCCACGACTCGACGCCGTATCCGGGGCCCGCGATGGTCGACCTCGCCGGCTGTGTTCGCATCGCCTTCCTGCAACACGCGACGGCGGTGGGATTCGGTCTCGGCGGCGTGCTGGCCGCAATCGCCACCGCCGAGGATCTCAGCAACGGGACCCTCGTGGACATGCTGCTGCGCGAGCCGCGCGCACTGCGCGTGGTGGCGATCAAGTCCACCGCGGCGTGGTGCCTGCTGCTCGGGTCGTCGGCCCTCAGCGCTGCGTCGCTCTGGCTGACCGGCCGGCTCGTGACGTTGGGCGGCCGGACCTTGCCGCCGCAGGGGCGATCCAGCTGGGCCTCGGTCGCGCTCGATGTCGGATGCGCCCTGGTCGTGCTCGCCTTCGTCGCGATCCTCGGGGTCACGATCGCGATCG
>CAZZZW010000253.1:0-6421 GCA_964658795.1 Phormidium nigroviride PCC 7112 | reverse complement strand
CAATCGCACGCACGGTGCTCAAGCGCACACACGGGGCCAGTCTGCAAACACGGCTGACCCGACGAGCGCGCCAAAAACGAGACCGGGCCGGCCCCACCCGAAGGTGAGAACCGGCCCGGTTCTGATCAATCAGAGGATCAGCGGAAGTCGTTGTACCCGAAGTCGTCCAGAGCCACGGCCTGGCCGCCACCCTGGCCGAAGCCGTAGTAGTCGCTCTCGTCGTACCCGGCCATCGAGAACGCAGCTGCGCGCGCCTCTTCGGTCGGGTTGACCTCGACGTTGCGGTACTTGGCAATACCGGTACCGGCCGGGATCAGCTTTCCGATGATCACGTTCTCCTTCAGGCCCACCAGCGAGTCGCTCTTGGCCGAGATGGCGGCGTCGGTGAGGACGCGGGTCGTCTCCTGGAAGGAGGCGGCCGACAGCCACGACTCGGTGGCCAGCGAGGCCTTGGTGATTCCCATCAGGACCGGACGACCCGAAGCCGGCTCGCCGCCCTCGGCCACGACGCGGCGGTTCTCCGCCTCGAACACCGAGCGCTCGACCAGGGAACCCGGCAGGAACTCGGTAGCACCCGAGTCGATCACCGTGATGCGCTTGAGCATCTGCCGGATGATCACCTCGATGTGCTTGTCGTGGATGGCCACACCCTGGCTGCGGTAGACCTCCTGGACCTCGCGCACCAGGTGCAGCTGCACCTCACGCGGGCCCATGATCCGCAGCACGTCGTGCGGGTTGACCGCGCCGGCGACGAGCTGCTGCCCGACCTCGACATGGTCACCGTCGGCCACGAGCAACCGGGCGCGACGCAGGATCGGGTACTCGACCTCTTCCGAGCCGTCGTCCGGGGTGACGATCATCTTGCGGCCCGAGCCCTTGCCGGTGCCCTCGACCTCTTCGATCCGGACGCGTCCGGTCGCCTCGCTGATCGGCGCCACGCCCTTGGGGACGCGGGCCTCGAAGAGCTCGCCGACCCGGGGCAGACCGTGCGTGATGTCGTCACCGGCGATACCACCGGTGTGGAAAGTACGCATGGTCAGCTGGGTACCGGGCTCACCGATCGACTGGGCGGCGATGATGCCGACCGCCTCGCCGACGTCGACCAGCTTGCCGGTGGCCAGCGAACGGCCGTAGCAGCTGGCGCAGGTGCCCAGCGCCGACTCACAGGTCAGCACCGATCGCACCCGAACCTCGGACACACCCCGGGCCACCAGCTCGTCGATCAGCACGTCACCGAGGTCCGAACCGGCCGGTGCCACCACGGCACCATCGGCTTCGACGTCCTCGGCCAGCATCCGGGCGTACACGCTGGTCTCGGCGTTGGCGTCCTTGATCAGGTTGCCGTCCGCACCCGGTGCCGCGATCCGCAGGATCACGCCACGCTCGGTGCCGCAGTCGTCCTCACGGATGATGACGTCCTGCGAGACGTCCACCAGACGACGGGTCAGGTAACCCGAGTCGGCGGTCCGCAGCGCGGTGTCGGCCAGGCCCTTACGAGCACCGTGGGTGGAGATGAAGTACTCCAGCACCGACAGGCCCTCACGGAAGTTGGCCTTGATCGGACGCGGGATGATCTCACCCTTGGGGTTGGCCACCAGGCCACGCATCGCAGCGATCTGCCGCATCTGCATCATGTTTCCTCGGGCACCCGAGTTCACCATGATGTAGACCGGGTTGGTCCGCGGGAAGTGGGCCTCCATCTCCTTCGAGACTTCGCTGGTGGCCTTGGTCCAGACCTCCACCAATTCCTGCCGCCGCTCGTCGACGGTGATGACGCCGCGGCGGTACTGCTTCTCGATCTTGTCGGCGTCCTTCTCGTACTTGTCGAGGATCTCGGCCTTGCGCGGCGGCGTGACGACGTCGTCGATGGCGATCGTGATGCCCGACTGGGTCGCCCAGGAGAAACCGGCCGCCTTCAAGCTGTCCAGCGCGTTGGCCACGGCCACCTTCGGGTACCGCTCGGCCAGGTCGTTGACGATCTGGCCCAGTTCCTTCTTGGTGACCTCGTAGTTCACGAACCGGTAGTCGGCCGGCAGCGTGTCGTTGAAGATGGTCCGACCCAGGGTCGTCTCCACCAACAACGGCTCACCCGGCGTCCAGCCCTCCGGCGCCACCCATGGCTCACCCTTGCCGTTGTCGACGCTGGTGATGCCTCGGAGCCGGATCTTCACCGGCGCCTGCAGCCCGAGGGCCTTGGCGTCGCGAGCCATGATGGCCTCGGCCGGCGAGGAGTACACCCCGCCGTGACCCAACTGCTCCGGCCGGATGGTGCTCAGGTGGTACAGGCCCAGGATCATGTCCTGGGTCGGCATCGTCACCGGACGGCCGTCAGCCGGCTTGAGGATGTTGTTGGTCGACAGCATCAGCACGCGCGCCTCGGCCTGGGCCTCGGCGGACAGCGGCAGGTGGACTGCCATCTGGTCGCCGTCGAAGTCGGCGTTGAACGCGGTGCAGACCAGCGGGTGGATCTGGATGGCCTTGCCTTCGACCAGCTGCGGCTCGAAGGCCTGGATGCCCAGACGGTGCAGGGTGGGCGCGCGGTTGAGCAGCACCGGGTGTTCCCGGATGACCTCTTCCAGCACGTCCCACACGACCGGACGGGCGCGCTCGACCATGCGCTTGGCCGACTTGATGTTCTGCGCATGGCTCAGATCGACCAGACGCTTCATCACGAACGGCTTGAACAGCTCGAGCGCCATCTGCTTGGGCAGACCGCACTGGTGCAGCTTCAACTGCGGGCCGACCACGATGACCGAACGGCCGGAGTAGTCGACGCGCTTGCCGAGCAGGTTCTGACGGAACCGGCCCTGCTTACCCTTGAGCAGGTCGGACAGCGACTTCAACGGCCGGTTGCCCGGGCCGGTGACCGGACGTCCACGACGACCGTTGTCGAACAGGGCGTCGACCGACTCCTGCAGCATCCGCTTCTCGTTGTTGACGATGATCTCGGGCGCGCCGAGGTCGATCAGTCGCTTGAGCCGGTTGTTGCGGTTGATCACGCGGCGGTACAGGTCGTTCAGGTCGGAGGTGGCGAACCGGCCACCGTCCAGCTGCACCATCGGCCGCAGGTCCGGCGGGATCACCGGCACGCAGTCGAGCACCATGCCCTGGGGCGAGTTGCTGGTGTTCAGGAACGACGCGACGACCCGCAGCCGCTTGAGCGCGCGGATCTTCTTCTGGCCCTTGCCGGACCGGATGACCTCGCGCAGCGTCTCGGCCTCGGCCTCCATGTCGAAGTTGCGGATCAGCGTCTGCAACGACTCGGCGCCCATGCCGCCCTGGAAGTAGTCCCCGAACCGATCGCGCAGTTCGCGGTAGAGCATCTCGTCGGAGATGAGCTGCTTGACCTCGAGCTTGCGGAAGGTGTCCATGACCTCGTCAAGACGGTCGATCTCGCGCTGGGCCCGGTCCCGCAGCTGGCGCATCTCGCGCTCGCCGCCCTCACGGACCTTGCGGCGGACGTCGCTCTTGGCACCCTCGGCCTCGAGCTCGGCCAGATCGGTCTCGAGCTTCTTGGCCCGGGCCTCGATGTCGGAATCCCGGCGCTTCTCCAGCGTGGACTTCTCCGCGCTGATCTCGGCTTCCAGGGTCGGCAGGTCGCGGTGCCGGGTCTCGGCGTCGACCGAGGTGATCAGGTACGCGGCGAAGTAGATGATCTTCTCGAGATCCTTCGGCGCCAGGTCGAGCAGGTAGCCCAGCCGGGACGGCACACCCTTGAAGTACCAGATGTGCGTGACCGGGGCCGCGAGCTCGATGTGACCCATCCGCTCACGACGCACCTTGGCTCGAGTGACCTCGACGCCGCAGCGCTCGCAGATGATGCCCTTGAACCGGACGCGCTTGTACTTACCGCAGTAACACTCCCAGTCCCGGGTGGGACCGAAGATCTTCTCGCAGAACAGGCCGTCCTTCTCAGGCTTGAGAGTCCGGTAGTTGATGGTTTCCGGCTTCTTGACCTCGCCGTGGCTCCACTGGCGGATGTCGTCCGCGGTCGCCAGGCCGATACGCAGCTCGTCGAAGACGTTGACGTCGAGCAAGGTTCCTACCTTCTTTGCCCTTAAAACTATGGGTATTACTGGATTCGAACTGGTGCGCCGGGCCGGGCCTGCGAACAGACCCGACCCGACCGCCTAAGCGATGCTGTCCGGAGACAAGACCTAGACCCTGTTTCCGGAGAACAAGACCTAGACCTCTTCCACTGAGCTCGGCTCACGCCGGGACAGGTCGATTCCCAGTTCTTCGGCGGCGCGGAACACGTCGTCGTCGGTGTCACGCATCTCGACCGCGACACCGTCGCTGGACAGCACCTCGACGTTCAGGCACAGCGACTGCAGTTCCTTCAGCAG
Organism: Phormidium nigroviride PCC 7112; assembly: GCA_964658795.1. Classification (GTDB taxonomy): domain Bacteria; phylum Actinomycetota; class Actinomycetes; order Mycobacteriales; family Jatrophihabitantaceae; genus Jatrophihabitans_A. The sequence goes on along the minus strand of CAZZZW010000253.1, from coordinate 2,075 downwards.
CACCTTGAACGACTCCGGGATGCCCGGCTCGGGGATGTTCTCGCCCTTGACGATGGCCTCGTACACCTTGACCCGGCCGAGGATGTCGTCGGACTTGATCGTCAGCAGCTCCTGCAGTGCGTAGGCCGCACCGTAGGCCTGCATCGCCCAGCACTCCATCTCACCGAAGCGCTGGCCACCGAACTGCGCCTTACCACCCAGCGGCTGCTGCGTGATCATCGAGTACGGGCCGGTGGAACGGGCGTGAATCTTGTCGTCCACCAGGTGCAGCAACTTCAGGATGTAGACGTAACCGACCGAGATCGGCTCCGGGAACGGTTCCCCGGACCGGCCGTCGATCAGCTGCGCCTTGCCGGTGTGACCGATCAGCTGGTCGCCGTCGCGGGTCTTGAGCGTCGAGTCGAGCAGACCGGTGATCTCCTCTTCCCGAGCGCCGTCGAACACCGGGGTGGCGACGTTGGTGCCGGGATTACCGGACCGCGCCGGCTCGGGCAGCCGAGCCGCCCACTCCGGAGTGCCCTCGACCTCCCAGCCGGTCTTGGCCACCCAGCCCAGGTGGGTTTCGAGCACCTGACCGATGTTCATCCGACCGGGCACACCCAGCGGGTTGAGCACGATGTCGACCGGTGTGCCGTCCTTGAGGAACGGCATGTCCTCCGGCGGCAGGATCTTGGCGATGACGCCCTTGTTACCGTGCCGGCCGGCCAGCTTGTCACCGTCCTGGATCTTGCGCTTCTGGGCGATGTAGACCCGGACCAGCTCGTTGACGCCCGGCGGCAGCTCGTCGCCGTCCTCGCGGGAGAAGACCCGGACGCCGATGACCTTTCCGTCGCCACCGTGACTGACCTTCATCGAGGTGTCGCGGACCTCGCGTGCCTTCTCACCGAAGATTGCGCGAAGCAGGCGCTCCTCCGGGGTCAGCTCGGTCTCACCCTTGGGAGTGACCTTGCCGACCAGCACGTCGCCGGTGACGACGTCCGCGCCGATCCGGATGATGCCGCGCTCGTCCAGGTCGGCCAGCACCTCGTCGGAGACATTCGGGATGTCCCGGGTGATCTCCTCGGCGCCCAGCTTGGTGTCGCGGGCGTCGACCTCGTGCTCGTCGATGTGGATCGAGGTCAGCACGTCGTCCTGGACGATGCGCTGGTTGAGGATGATCGCGTCCTCGTAGTTGTGACCCTGCCACGGCATGAAGGCGACGAGCAGGTTCTTGCCCAGCGCCATCTCACCGTTGTCGGTCGACGGACCGTCGGCGATCACCTGACCGACCTCGACCCGCTGGCCCTCTTCCACGATCGGCTTCTGGTTGAAGCTGGTGCCCTGGTTGGACCGGGCGAACTTCGAGAGCCGGTACGTGTTGCGGGTGCCGTCGTCGGCCATGACCGTGACGTAGTCGGCCGAAACCTCCTCGACGACTCCCGGCTTGTCGGCAGTGACCGCGTCCGCGGCGTCCACCGCGGCGCGCAACTCCATGCCGGTACCGACCAGCGGGGCCTCCGAGCGCAGCAACGGCACAGCCTGCCGCTGCATGTTTGCGCCCATCAGGGCCCGGTTGGCGTCGTCGTGCTCGAGGAACGGGATCATGGCGGTCGCGACCGACACCATCTGGCGCGGCGAGACGTCCATGTAGTCGACCTCGGCCGGCTCGAGCAGCTCGACCTCGCCGCCCTTCTTGCGGCACAGCACCTTGTCCTCGTTGAACCGGCCCTGGGCATCGATCAGGGCGTTGGCCTGGGCGATGGTGTGCCGGTCCTCCTCGTCTGCGGTGAGGTAGGCGATCTTGTCGGTGACCACGCCGTTGTCGACCTTGCGGTACGGAGTCTCGACGAAACCGAACGCGTTCACCCGGCCATAGCTGGCGAGCGAACCGATCAGGCCGATGTTCGGGCCTTCCGGGGTCTCGATCGGGCACATCCGGCCGTAGTGCGACGGGTGGACGTCGCGGACCTCCATGCCGGCTCTGTCACGGGACAGACCACCCGGGCCCAGCGCCGACAGCCGCCGCTTGTGGGTCAGACCGGCGAGCGGGTTGGTCTGGTCCATGAACTGCGACAGCTGCGAGGTGCCGAAGAACT
>CAZZZW010000252.1:0-6516 GCA_964658795.1 Phormidium nigroviride PCC 7112 | reverse complement strand
AGCTCAGGCATACGGCAGCTCAGGCATCTACAGGTCCAGGTCGGAGCGGGTGAACTTGGTGGACAGGAAATTTCCCTGGGTCAACAGGGTATCGACATCGTGCTCACGGGCCGCGACCAACGTGGCGTCGGCCGAGGTACGCAGCATTCGCAGTTGCGTGCTCAGCGCGGCGGTCGGCGTTTCACCCGATCCGCGCGCGGTATTGGCCAGGGACGGGTCGACGGCCAGATAGGTCTTGAGGGTGGTCGGCAGGTAGTCGCGCACCGTCCCCTCGACGAACAGCATTGCCTGCACGTCCTGGGCGACGTCGTCCACGGTGTCCAGGATCTGCCTGAGCTGATCGGTCACCGCCCGGGCCGTCACCACCGCAGCGCCGGGCAGGTGGCCCGAATGCTGATTGATGTAGCGGTTGGCCGCAAAGATCTCAGCCAACAACTGTTCGACCGTCGGCGGCCCGGAATCCCCTGCACCACCGGCGACAGAGGTGGCCGACGAAGCACCGTCGCTATGACCACGACGAAACCACGTCACCGAAACCCCTTAGCAAATAACTCAGCTGCGCTATCCAGCGGTCCTGCGCAGCCGACTCAGCCGGCCGACGCCTCGCGGGCTCGGGTCCGCTCCAGGTACGGTTTGGCCCGTTCGATCTGGCCCTCGAGCGCCTGCACGGTCTGCGCCATCGAATCGACCGACTGGGCCCGGAAGGTGTCGAGGGCGTCCATGGTCTGGAAGACGTTGTCGAAGGCGGCCTGCAGCTTCGTCACGTCGATGGTCGACGCCGCGGCCTGCTGGTTGATGGCCGCGCCCTGCGTCCGCAGCTGCTCGGAGGTCTTCTCGATCAAACTGGAGGTGGTCTGGTTCAGTGCGTTGATCTGATCCAGCACGAGCTTCTGCCGGCCCAGCGCCTGCGAGACCATGACCGCGATGCGCAGCGCGGCGATGGTGGTGGTCTGGGCCCGGTCGACCCCACGTATCAGTTCGAGGTTGTTGCGCTTGATCAGGTCCAGGGCCATGTAGCCCTGCACGTTGACCGCCATCTGCGTGGCCAGGTCCTCGCGACGTTGCCGGATCGGGAACAGCGCGTCGCTGCGCATGGTGTTGGCGTCCTCGGACTTGCCGGCCGCCTCCAGTTCGGCCACCTTCTGCTCGACCGCGGCATCCAGGGCCGAGGCGAGCTGGTTGTACTCGCTCAGCTTGCCCATGGTCGTCCACATGTTGGCCTTCTCGGTGTCGATCGCCGCGTTGTCCTTGCGGAGCTCGTCCTGTCCGGAGGCCAGCGCCCGGATGATCGCGTCCAGCTGGCTCTGGGCCGAGCGGTACTTGTCGAAGTAACGGTCGATCGCGTCGCCGCCGGGCAGGAACTTCAGCAGCTTCTTCACCCCGGTCAGGTCGGCCCGGTTCGGGTCCAGATCGGTGATGGTCCGGCGCAGGTCGGTCAGCGTGCCCGACACCCGGGTGGTCGCGTCTCCCTTGTTGTTCTTGCCCATCGCGGCCGCCGGTCGATCCAGCATCCGGTTGGACATGGTTGCGGCGGCGCGCATCTCGGTGTCACCCATGGTGGTGATCTGGGCGACCTTCTGGGAGAACTCCGGCGACCGGACGTCCAGAGCCGACAGGCCGTCGACGAACTGGGCGGCCCGCTGTTGCAACTGGGTCTGGGTGCCCTCATCGATCGGGATCGCACCGACCGCCTGTTCCTGCTTCACCTCGACCACCTGGGGCGGCGGCGCGAGCACCAGTTGACCGGCCGCAGCCGGCGCCGTCGTGGCCGCCGGGGTGGCGGCAGTGGTTCCGAGGTCGAGTTCAGACACGATGTCCATCCTTCATGGGACGCACTGATTTGGTACGGATAAAGGGTATACCGGGGCCTTGGATCGGCTGAGCTACTTGCGGCCGGCCTGCCAGTTCATACCCCAGCCATAGGCGGCATCCAGCGCGCGCTGAGCACCGTCGATGTAGTTCACCTCGCGCCGGACGACCAGTTCACCGCCGATGTTCTCCAGCAGCGCGACGCCACAGATCCGGGCGCCGTCCCGCGGCTCGTCCAGGTGCACCTCGATCTGGGGGCCGTTCACCGGCACCAGGGTCACCACGCCGTTGGCGGCGGCCCAGTTCGCCGCGCCCTCATAGATCAGGGCGAACACCATGATCCGTTTGATCAGCGGGGTCTGGCCGAGGTCGATGAACAGGTTCTCGCCGCCGGTGTTGGACCCGGATCGGTCGTCGCCGTCGAGTCGGATGGTCGGGCCGCCGGCCCCCCGCGCAGTGGCGGTGAAGGTGTTGCCCAGCGCCTGCACGACACCCTTGGAACCGTCGGCGAACTCGAACAGGCAGCCCAGGTCCAGGTCGATGGCCTGGCTCTTGTGGAAGAAGCCCTTCGACTGCCCGCTGTTCCAGTTCAGGTTCACCCGCATCAAACCGGTGGCACCGCTCTGCTTGGTCAGCGACACGGTCGGCGCGGCCTTGGTCAACGTGACCTTGCTCAGTGACACCGGTGCGGCGCCCGGCGCCGGCTCGGCGGACGGACGCTTGGTGTAGTCGATTCCCATTACTTCAACTCCTGATTCAGGCGCTGGCGGTGGCCAGCTCGTCGTGCTCTTCGGGATCCGGATTACGCCGGTTGCGCACCAGAGATGAGATGAAGGCGGCGCCGATGAAGCCGACCCCGATCAGACCGGTGACGACCTCGGGCACCTCGTACTCGATGGTGATGAACAGCAGGATCGCCAGTGCCCCGATCGCCCATAAGGCTCCGTGTTCGAGGTACACGTACTCGCTCAATGTGCCCTTGCGAACGAGGAAAACGGTCAGCGACCGGATGTACATGGCGCCGATACCGAGGCCGATCGCAATGATGATCGGGTCCGAGGTGATGGCGAACGCACCGATGACTCCATCGAAGGAGAAGGTGGCATCCAGCACCTCGAGGTAGAGGAACACTCCGAACGCGGCCTTGCCGGCGAGTCCGAGCATCCGCGCGGTATCGCGCTTGGACCCAGCTCGCGCCAGGGACTGCTCCACACCCTCGGGGCCGCCATGGATGCCCGGCACCTCGCCGACGTCGTCCTCCTCCTCGGCCTCGAACAGCCCGCCCAGTCCGTTTACGACCAGGTAGGTGATCAGCCCGAAGATGCCGGCCATCAATACCGTCGATGTTTTACCCGACGGAGCAAGGGTGTTCGCCGCGATGACCAGGACGATGCCGGCTACCACGATGCCGACCTGATCGAGTTTGCCGATACGCGCCAGCGGCTTCTCGAACCAGGTCAGCCAGGTCAGCTCGCGCTCTTCGAAGATGAAGTCCAGGAACAGCATCAACAGGAACATGCCACCGAAGGCGGCGATGGCCGGGTGGGCCTCGTGCAGCAGGTTGGCGTAGGTGCCGGGCGTGTGCACGCTGCCGCCGTCCATGGCCAGGTGATAGGCCTGGGCCGGCGTGATCTTCGCGGTCAGGCAGACGATGACGACCGGGAACAGCAGCCGCATGCCGAACACCGCGATCAGCACGCCGACGGTCAGGAACATCTTCTGCCAGAAGTCGTTCAGCCGACCGAGGTAGGTCGCGTTCACCACGGCGTTGTCGAAGGAAACCGACACTTCCAGGACACCGAGGATCGCGGCCACCGCCAGACCGGTGGTGCCGCCGTAGAAGTAGGCGAGGACCAGTCCGACGATGGTGACGCCGAACGCGCCGCCGAAGGTTCTGAGGAGCATGCCTGTCTTTCCGCTAGTGGAGGTCGGCGATCAGCCGACGTTGACGCCGAAATCTCGGGCGATACCGGCCAGGCCGGAGGCGTAGCCCTGGCCCACGGCCCGGAACTTCCACTCGCCGTTGTTGCGGTAGACCTCGCCGAAGATCATCGCGGTCTCACTCGACGCGTCCTCGGACAGGTCGTAGCGGGCGAGCTCGTTGTTGTCGTCGGAGTTGACGATTCGGATGAAGGCGTTGCGGACCTGCCCGAAGGACTGGGTGCGCTGCTCGGCCTCATAGATCGACACCGGGAACACGATGCGCTCGCACTCGGCCGGGACCTGGGCCAGGTTGACCAGGATCTGCTCGTCATCGCCGTCGCCGGAACCGGTCAGGTTGTCACCGGTGTGCTCGACCGAGCCGTCCGGGCTCTTGAGGTTGTTGAAGAAGACGAAGTGCTGGTCGGACAGGATCTGGCCCGAGCTGCCGACCATCAAGGCGCTGGCGTCGAGATCGAACGCGGCCCCGCTGGTCGTGCGCTCATCCCAACCCAGTCCGACCAGGATGGCGCGAAGGTTCGGAGCGGCCTTGCTCAGCGAGACATTGCCGCCCTTGGTGAGGCTGACAGACATGGTGCTCTCTTCTTTCGGTGGTGTGGTGCTGTTCGTGGTTCGGTGCTCAAGCGTCCGGGGTGCGGGACGTCCCGTCCTTCATGTCGTCCGGGTGCTGGGTGTGCTCGGCTTCCTCGGTGCGGGAGTCCGAGTCCTCGAGGATGATCTCGGCCTGCCGTAACGGGTCGTCGCTGCCGACCGCCAGTTCTTCGGGATTCAGCTCATCGGCGCGTTGACGGACGCGCTCGTCCTCGGGTTCGCGGCCTATCGGCGTGCTCATAGTGCGAACCTAACCGAGCGAGCCTGAATGCTTGCCACCAATGCCCCGTTTCGTTGGTCCCTGATCCTTGAACGTGGGAACCGTCTGTACCGTTCCGGTGTTGTTCGGCCCCGGGTGGGGGCTACCGTTGAGGCCAGGATTTCTCCGGAGTTCGGGGGTGCCAGAGGTGGCGGACGACGACACGGCAGCGGATTCGAAGCGAGATCGGGCCAAGGAGGCGGCCAAGCGGGCCGTCGACAAGATCGAGGACGCGGCCGAACACCTCACCGACGCCGTGCGGGACGGCTTCGACAAGGTGATCGAGTCGATCGACGAACTGCAGAAGCCACGCAAATGACCCAGGCCGATGTCCGATGTCTGAGCGGCTGGGGTGGATCTTGCGCGTTTGCCGGGTGAGCTGCCGGTGAGCCGGGCATAGTTGGGTCCATGGCATTCAAGCTGCAGGTCGGTGACGTGAGCGTCTACGACGACGGTGACGTGATTCAACTGAAGGCCCGGATCGCGGCGGCGGTCCAGAACGGCGGCGACTGGGTCGCCATCGGGGAGCCGGCGCACGAGTTCTATGTGACGGCCGGGGTCCCGATCTCGATCGAGATGATGGGCGAAGCCTCCATTTTCTGACCCGGTGGGCCTACCCTCGTGCTCACCGAGACACGGAGGGCGGGGCGAATGCAGTTCGGAAGATCAGATGAACGACGGCAGGCGGAACTGGACGCGGCCGAACGGGAAGCCTACGAACTGAGTCCGGTCGGCCTGGCCGAGACGGCCAAGGCCCGTGGCGACACGTTCTTACAACTTCAACTCGACACCGCCGGCCTCTCTGCGAACTCCGACGGCGCCGGCGATGACGTGCTCGGCGACATCGAGCGGATCGGCTGGCGGCTGGAGCACACCGGATTCGTCTGGGTCCAGACCGGCGGCATCGCGACCCGGCGGTTGTTCAGCGAGGACATCGAGGCCGACGGTTTCGTGCTCGGCGTCTACCTCTTCCGCAACGCCGGCTGAACTCGGCCTTGCCGGGCCGCTCAACCGGATCGTGTCCGGCGCGTGGTGGTCCCGAAACCGGGGGAGCCGACCAGGGGACTTGAACCCCTAACCGCTCGATTACAAGTCGAGTGCGCTACCAATTGCGCCAGGCCGGCCGGTCCGTCGGGCCGGGGCCGCGGCGGAACAAGGGCCAAGCTTAGACGACACGCCCCGGCCGACTTGGCGTCGACAACCCGACCAGGTACGAATTACCAGGTGTCCCGCCAATACAAGCCCAAGGCCGGTTTCTGGATCAGGCTGTGCGTCATCGTCCTGTACCCGTTGGACAGCCTGTTCTTCAAGATCCGCTGGCATCATCTGAACCGGATGCCCGAGCACGGTGGGGTCCTGGTCGCGGTCAACCACATCTCCCAGGCCGACACTGCCTGCATGGCCCGGCTAATCTGGCAGACCGGTCGCATTCCGCGCTTCCTGATCAAGAGCGGGGTGTTCAAGGTCTTCTTCGTCGGGCGGGTCATGAAGGGTGCTGGCCAGCTGCCGGTCTACCGGTCCAGCGACCAGGCCGCCGACTCGCTCCGCGATGCCGAACAGGCCCTGCGCGACGGCCAATGCGTGATCATCTACCCCGAGGGCACTATCACCAAGAACCCGGACTACTCACCGATGCAGGCCAAGAACGGGGTGGCCCGGCTGGCCCTGGCCTGCCCGGACGTCCCGATCATCCCGATCGGACAGTGGGGCGCGCAGCGCACGCTGGGCCGCGGTGGCAAGTTCCATCCGTTCCCCCGCCAGCGGCACGAGGCCTCGCTCGGCCCGGCCTTCGACCTGACGCCCTACCGCGACCAGGAACCGACCAGCGAACTGCTGCGCACCCTCACCGACGACATCATGGCCGCGGTGGCGATCCAGGTGGACGAGGTTCGGGCCAAGGTCGACGGCAAGCAGTC
>CAZZZW010000251.1:0-6524 GCA_964658795.1 Phormidium nigroviride PCC 7112 | reverse complement strand
CCTCGCCGGCACCGAGGTCGAGCACCCGGCCCGGGGTCGACTCAGCCACCTCCTGCGCCAGCACGGCGTTGACCCGCCCACCCCAGATCCGATCGGCGTAGCGGTGGTCCCAATATTCGGCCGCGGTCCCGAACTCGTCGGCCTCATGCTCATTCGTCACGAGAACCATGTTCTCGGGCCGGCGCACCCACAACCAAGCGGCCATGCAGATCCGCAATCTCCAACTCGCCATCCGCTTGAAATATTTTGATCACATTATTGACAGATTTGATCGTTAGGAGTTTTCTGAGCGACAGATTCTGATCTAGGACGATCCAAGAGTTCGGTCCACGGAAACACCTGATCTGCCCCGCCCCCAGGAGTTTGTCGCATGACCCGTCGCCGTTCCGTGCTGTCCCTCGTCACCGCGGCCGCCGCTGCCGTCTCGCTGACCGTCCTCGGTGCCGCCACCGCCACCGCGTCCCGGCCGGCACCGGGCCCGGCTCAGCCGGCGCCGCTCTACCCGAGCGTGGGTGCCGGCACCCACCTGATCGACGAGAACGCCAAGCTGGCCGGCGTCAACGATCCCGATTGGTACAAGGCCAACATCCCGTTCCTGGACGTGCCCGACCAACAGATCGAGCAGGTCTACTACTACCGCTGGCGCGACTACAAGGAGCACCTGCGCTACACCGACCCACAGGACGGCTGGATCTCCACCGAATTCCTGGACTGCTGCGGTTATGCCGCGCCATACCAGGCGATCGACGCCGCGGCTGGGCACCAGATCAGCGAGGGACGGTGGCTGCGCGATCAGCAATACACCGATGACTACGTGAAGTTCTGGCTCACCGGCCCAGGTGCGAGCGCCAAACCGCAGACCGACGAGGACAACGCCGACACCAGCGACTGGGCCCATGAGTACAGCTTCTGGCTGGCCTCGGCCGCGTACGGCCAGGCCGAGGTCACCGGCGACACCAGCTTCATCACCGGCCTGCTGCCACAACTCGTCAAGCAATGGCACGGTTGGGACAGGCAGTTCAACCCTGCGATCGGCCTGTACTGGTCGGTACCGGTCTGGGACGCGATGGAGTTCTCGGCCTCGTCCTACGCCTCCAGCGACCCGTACCACGGCGGCGCCGGCTACCGGCCGACGCTGAACTCCTATCAGTACGGCGACGCCGTGGCGATCAGCAAGATCGCTGCGTTGGCGGGAGATCCGCGAACATCCCGGGAGTATCAGCAGAAGGCTTCGGCCCTGCAGTCCGCGATGCAGAGGTACCTCTATGACTCGAGCTCCAAGTTCTACTATCACGTTGCCCGGGACGACAACCCCAGCCTGGCCAAGCTGGCCACCCGCGAGGAAATCGGCTTTGTTCCGTGGGCCTTCGACGCCGCCGAGCCCCAGGACGCGGCCGCCTGGGCCCAGCTGTTCGACCCGCAAGGCTTCGCCGCCGCCTACGGCCCGACCACGGCTGAGCGCCGAAGCCCCGTGTTCGACAGGGAAGCGGCCAACTGCTGCCGGTGGGACGGACCGTCCTGGCCGTATGCCACCTCGCAGACGCTGACCGGGATGGCCAACCTGCTCGATGACTACCCCGCTCAGAACTACGTAACGGCCCAGCAGTACGCCGATCAGCTTCACACCTATGCGGCAACGCAATTCAAGAACGGTCAGCCCTACGTCGCCGAGGCCCACTCGGCCGACGCCGACCAGTGGATCTATGACGGCTACAACCACAGCGAGGACTACAACCACTCGACGTACACCGATCTGGTCATCAACGGCCTGCTCGGACTGCGGCCCTCGACCGGCGACCAGTTGACGATCAAGCCACTGGTGCCGGCCAGCTGGGACCACTTCGCGTTGGAGAACGTGCCCTACCACGGCCACAACATCACCGTCGCCTACGACCGGGACGGCACCCACTACGGCTTCGGCAATGGATTTCGGGTCTACCTCGACGGCAAGGCGGCGGTGTCGATGGCTGCCGTCACGCCGGTGAACATCAATGTTTCTCGCACGATCGCCCAGACCAGTACGAATCTGGTGAACGACGCGGCCAACCCGCTGCGGACCGGTTACCCACAGCCGATCACGTCCGACACCTGGCCGGACGACAGCCCGTGGAACGCACTGGACGGCAAGGTCTGGTTCAACGAGGTGCCCGAGGACACGCGCTGGACGAACTACGCCAGCCCGAACGCCCAGGACTACTACGGCGTCGACTTCGGCACGCTTACTCCGATCAGTGACATCCGGTGGTATGGCTACTCCGACGGCGGCGGGGTCAAACCCGCCGCCGCGTACCAGTTGCAGTACTGGACCGGTAGCGCCTGGACGGAGGTGCCGTCCCAGCAACGTAGTTCGGCTTCGCCGGTCGGCAACGGACTCAACCGAATCACCTTCCCGACGCTGAGCACGAGCAGGGTCAGGCTGCTGTTCACCAACCCACCGGGTGCCTTCGTAGGGGTCACGGAATTCCAATCGTGGCGCCCGTCCAACCCGGACGCCTCGATCAAGCTCGGCACCACGCTGTTGGACGGGGCGACGAAGGTCCCGGTCACTGTGACCGACACCGCGCGCCGGCCGCTGTTCGACGTCCGGTTGAGCGTGACCGCGCCGACCGGGTGGACGGTGACGCCGAGCCAAGCCCGGATTGCCCTTGTCCTACCGGGGCATCCGGTCACGACCTCGGTGACCGTGACTCCATCCGATGCACCGGGCAGCACCGCTGACCTGACCGCCACGGCCAGCTACCGGGAACTGCCCGGAGGCCTCACCAGCACCCATGTCCGACAACCGGTCCGGGTCGCCTACCCGGTCGGTCCGACCGCGCCGGTCGGCAGTTGGGCGTTCGACGAGAACGCCGGTTCGACCGCCGCCGACAGTGCCGGCCGGAACGATCTGAGCCTGCAGAACGATCCGACCTGGACCGCCGGTCAGTCGGGCTCGGCCCTGCAGTACAACGGATCCACCCAGGATGCGGTGGCGACCGGACCGATCCTGGACACCGCCGGCAACTTCACCGTCTCGGCCTGGATCAAACTCGATTCGACCGCCAACTTCGCCACCGCCGTCAGCCAGGACGGCGACAGCACCAGCGGATTCTTCCTGCAGTACTCGGCGGCCGACGGTCGGCTGGCCTTCTCCACCGGCGAGGGCCGGGCTCTGTCCGACGCCGCTCCGGTCATCGGCACCTGGTACCACCTGGTCGGGGTGCACGACGCCAACGCCGGGACCTACACCTTGTACGTCAACGGCAAGCAGCAACAGCACGTGTGGCAACAGACCGGCGGCGACAGCTCGGCCGGCCCGTTCGTGGTCGGCCGGGCCTTCTCCGGTGGCCATCCCAGCGACTTCTGGCCCGGCACCATCGACCAGGTCCAGATCTGGCAGCGCGCGTTGCCGGCCGCGGAGGCCACCAGCCTCTAGAGCACGTTGACAAGAATGGGGAGTTGACCGGGCCATCCGCGGTCAACTCTCCACTTTTGTTTACCGTAGTGGCATGGCGGCGATCGAAGTCATCGGGTTGCAGAAGGCGTTCGGGCGGCAACGGGCCCTGACCGGGCTCGATCTCAAGGTCGCCGATGGCGAAGTACATGGTTTTGTCGGCCCGAACGGAGCCGGTAAGTCGACCGCCATCCGCATCCTGCTCGGCCTGCTCCGGGCCGATGGCGGATCGGTGACGTTGCTGGGCGGCCACCCGCGCCGGGACGCGGTCGAGCTGCACCGCCGCCTGGCCTACGTGCCGGGCGATGTGAGCCTGTGGCCGAACCTGACCGGCGGCGAAGTCATCGACCTGCTCGGGTCGCTACGGGGTGGCCTGGTTCCGGAACGGCGGGTCGAGCTGATCGAACAGTTTCGCCTTGATCCAGCACGTAAATGTCGTACCTACTCCAAGGGCAACCGACAGAAGGTGGCCTTGGTTGCGGCGTTCGCCGGCCGGCCCGAACTGCTGATCCTGGACGAGCCGACGTCCGGTCTTGATCCCTTGATGGAAAGGGTCTTCGCCGACTGCGTGCTCGAGCAGAAGCGGGCCGGCCGGACGATCCTGCTCAGCAGTCACATCATGGCCGAGGTAGCGGAACTGGCCGACCGGGTCACCATCATCCGGGACGGGCGGACCGCCCGCACGGGCTCGCTCGAGGACCTCCGGCAAGGCGGCCGGGTCCGCGTCGATGCGGTTCTGGCCGCTGATCCGTCCGGTCTGGTCGATCGACTTCAGGACGTGCTGCTCGACGGAAACCGGCTTCGGGGCACGGTAGAGCCAAGCGAGTTGCAAGCCTTCCTGCGGCGCTGCACCGACCTCGGCGTCCGTTCGCTTTCCTGCGAACCGCCGTCGCTGGATGCGGTGTTCCTCAGCCTGTACGACCAGCAGTCGGCATGATCCTGCTGCGTCTGGCCTTGCGCCGGGACCGGGTGCTGTTGCCGGTCTGGCTCTACGCACTGGTGGCGGTCGTGATCGGCACCGCCGCCAGCTTCCGGTCGCTGTACCCGAACGCAGCCGCTCGGGACCAATTCGCGCAGGCGCTGGCCGGCAATACTGCGATCACGGCGATCTACGGGCCCCTGCCGGCCCCGGCCTCGCTGGGTGAGCTGGTGGCCTGGCGCTCGTTGGTGCTCGGCGGAATCGCGCTGGCCGGTCTGATGATTCTGCTGGTGATCCGGCACAGTCGGGCCGAGGAGCAGAGCGGCGCCCTGGAACTGCTGGCCGCCACCGCGATTCGGCGTCGGGATCCCCTGATAGCGGCGCTGGCCACGGCCGGTATCACCATGGTCGTCCTGGACGTCGCGCTCGTCGCCGGTTGCACCGTCGTCGGACTGCCGATCGCGGGGGGAATGAACTACGCCGGCTCCTGGACCGGGCTGGCGCTCGTCTTCGCCGGTGTTGCCGCCGTGACGGCCCAATTGGCCGAGAGTCCTCGCGCGGCTCGCGGAATCGGCTTCGTCGTACTCGGCCTCAGCTACCTGCTCCGAATGCTCGGGGATGCCGGGGCCGGCTGGCTGAGCTGGCTCAGTCCGCTCGGCTGGGCGCAGAGCATGCACCCGTTCGCCGGTGATCGCTGGTGGCCGGTGCTGATCCCGATGATCGTCGGGGCCGGCCTGCTCCGATTGGCTTTCTTGTTACAGAACCAGCGTGATCTCGGCGCCGGCTTGCTGGCGACCCGGGCCGGCAAACCGGTCGGCGGTGTGCTGCTGCGGAGCACCACCGGCCTACACCTGCGCACCGCCCGCGCCGGTTGGCTCGGTTGGCTGCTGGCCGTGCTGGGCTTCGGCGCGCTGTTCGGCGGTGTGGCCGCTTCGATCACTGCCCTGGCCGACAGCCAATCGACCCGCACGTTGCTGGCTCAGCTGGGCGGTTCCACCGACCTGGCCGACGGATTCATCGGCTCGGCCTTGAACGCCGGCGGCCTGATCCTGACCGGCTACGGGATCGCGACCCTGATCGCGGCCCAGTCGGAGGAATCGTCGGGACGCCTTGACCTGCTGTTGGCCGCGTCGGTGACGCGGACCCGATGGTTCACCGGGCAGTTCCGGCTGGCCGGGCTCGGCACCGGTGCGCTGCTGGCCGCCCTCGGTTTGGCCGCCGGCGTGGCTCGGGGCGAGCCGGGTCGGATCCTGCTCAGCGCCCTGGTGCAGGTGCCGGCCGCCTGGACGATCATCGGGGTTTCGGCAATGTTGTACGGCCTGAACCGGTCCGGAGCGGCTCTCGGCTGGGCCCTGCTCGGCGGCTGCGCAGTGCTCGGCCTGCTCGGTCCGGTGCTGCACTTTCCCCGGTGGTTGCTGGATGTCTCACCGTTCAGCCACACTCCGACCGCACCCGGCCAGCCACTGTCGGCGATCTCGCTGGTGATCCTGCTGGCGCTCGCGGCACTGTCGTCCAGCGTCGGCGTGGTGCTGTTCAACCGTCGCGATCTGGGCTGATTCCCGCACAAAGAAGGATCCGGTATGCCGCTGGGACGTCATGACGTCCCAGCGGTATACCGGATCCCGAACGGGCTGCTTTACTTCTCCCCGGCTTCGCGGATGTCCTTGGCCGCGGTCGCGGCCGTGTCCGGGGTGCCGCCGATCTGGTACACGATGCCGACCGTGGAGTGGTCGACCCAGATGCAGGTGGCCAGCTTGTCCGTGCCTTCGTCGAGCGTGCCGCACTTCAGCTCGCCGCCGAAGGTGCCGGCCGGGTAGCTCTGCGCATCGGCCAGACCGGCCGACTTGAGGATCACGCCGGCCTCGTCGGAGATCGAACGAGTACCCATCTCGCGGGTCAGCTCCTTCGAGTCCGCGACGTTGAGACCGAGCAGGATGACCTCGGGCGTGCTGCCGGCGGTCTTGCCGTAGACACCGACCTGCGGGTTGGTCCAGACGCCGACGTCGTCCTGGTCCTTCACCGCCGAGGCGATGTTGGCGCCGACCTTGTTGGCCGCGTCGTCGGTCAGCTGGACGTAGGAACCAGCCTTGGCCGGAACGGACAACGTGTGCTGCTTGGCCAGCGTGTCACTGTGCTTGTTCACCACGGTGGCAATCACGATGGCGGCCACGA
>CAZZZW010000250.1:0-6559 GCA_964658795.1 Phormidium nigroviride PCC 7112 | reverse complement strand
CAGGCCCTGTCCCCAGTCGGCCGAGGCGATCCAGTAGCCGATCCCGGCCTCCACGTTGTGTACCGGCAGCCGCAACGCGGCGGCGCCGACGAGTCGTCCCTCGCTGACCAGGGCGCATTCCAGCCGGGTGCCGTCCCGCCGGCCGCCCCGGGCGTATCCGGCGACGAAAGCGTCGGCGTCGGCGGTGGTGTACGGGCGGGGCAGCGGAAGGAACTCCGACATCCGCCGATCGGCCATGATCCGCTCGACCTCAGGCGCGTCCTCGGGCCGCCAAGGACGCAGCAGGAGTGCGCCGGATTGAAGTTCGAGCTCGTCCAGCTCGATCCCGTTCCAAGTTCCCATGACGTCCAGATTGCCAGATGTGACCATTCCTATTTCGCGCCTGTGCGGGCCACGTACGATGTCGAGGTGGTTCTCAACAAGCTGCTGCGCGCAGGCGAAGGCAAGATGGTCCGACGGCTGACATCGATCGCCGATCACATCGACAGCCTCGAAGAAGATTACGTAGATCTGACCGACGCCGAGCTGCGCGCGCTCACCGACGAGTTCAAGCAGCGTTACGCCGACGGCGAGACGCTCGACGAGTTGCTGCCCGAGGCGTTCGCGGTGGTCCGCGAGGCCGCGCGGCGCACGCTGGGCCAGTTCCACTACAAGGTGCAGCTGATGGGTGGTGCCGCTCTGCACCTGGGCAACATCGCCGAGATGAAGACCGGTGAGGGCAAGACGCTGGTGTCCACGCTGCCCGCCTACCTGAACGCGCTGTCCGGTGACGGCGTCCACGTGGTGACGGTCAACGACTACCTGGCCTCCCGTGACGGTGACTGGATGGGTCGGGTGCACCGCTTCCTCGGCCTGACCGTCGGCAAGATCCTGTCGAACATGACGCCGGAGGAGCGTCGCGTCGCCTACGCCGCGGACATTACCTACGGCACGAACAACGAGTTCGGCTTCGACTACCTGCGCGACAACATGGCCTGGGATCCGGGCGATCTGGTCCAGCGGGGGCACAACTTCGCCATCGTCGACGAGGTCGACTCGATCCTGATCGACGAGGCCCGGACGCCGCTGATCATCTCCGGACCGGTCGAGGACAACCAGCGCTGGTATCCCGAGTTCGCCCGGCTGGCGCCGCGGATGCGCAAGGACGACCACTACGAGGTCGAAGAGGGTAAGCGGACGATTGCGGTAACCGAGGCCGGCGTCGAGTTCGTCGAGGACCAGCTCGGCATCGACAACCTGTACGAGGCGGCCAACACGCCGCTGGTCGGCTACCTGAACAACGCGCTCAAGGCCAAGGAACTGTTCAAGCGCGATCGCGATTACATCGTGCGCGAAGGCGAGGTCCTGATCGTCGACGAGTTCACCGGTCGGGTGCTGGCCGGTCGCCGTTACAACGAAGGTATGCACCAGGCCATCGAGGCCAAGGAGGGCGTGCAGATCCAGCAGGAGAACCAGACGCTGGCCACGGTGACGCTGCAGAACTACTTCCGGCTCTACGAGAAGTTGTCGGGCATGACCGGTACTGCCCAGACCGAGGCGGCCGAGTTGCACCAGATCTACAAGCTGGGCGTGGTGCCGATCCCGACCAACAAGCCGATGGTCCGTCAGGACGAGGTCGACTACATCTACAAGACCGAGGATGCCAAGTTCGCGGCCGTGGTGGACGACCTGGCCGAACGGCACGAGGCCGGTCAGCCGGTGCTGGTCGGCACCGCCTCGGTGGCCAAGTCCGAGGTGCTGTCGAATCTGCTGCTGCGACGCGGGATTCCGCACGAGGTACTCAACGCTAAGCAACACCAGCGCGAGGCCGCGATCGTGGCCATGGCCGGTCGCCGGGGCGCGGTAACCGTGGCGACCAACATGGCTGGTCGTGGTACCGACATCATGCTGGGCGGTAACCCCGAATTCATCGCCGACAGCGAGCTGCGTGAGATCGGGCTGTCGCCGGCCGAGACGCCGGAGGAGTACGAGAAGGCCTGGCCGGACGCGATCGCCAAGGCCAAGGAAACCGTGTCGCGCGAGCACGACGAGGTGGTCGAACTCGGCGGCTTGTACGTCCTGGGTACCGAACGCCACGAGTCGCGCCGGATCGACAACCAGTTGCGTGGCCGGTCCGGCCGTCAGGGCGACCCGGGTGAGTCCCGGTTCTACCTGTCCATGGGCGATGACCTGATGGTGCGCTTCAACGGCGAGCGGGTCGCGGCGATGATGAACATGCTTCGGCTGCCCGAGGACACCCCGATCGAGAACAAGATGGTGTCCCGCTCGATCCAGTCGGCCCAGACCCAGGTCGAGGGGCAGAACTTCGAGATCCGCAAGGACGTCCTCAAGTACGACGAGGTGCTCAACAAGCAGCGCACCCTGATCTATGAGGAGCGGCGCAAGGTGCTGTCCGGCGCCGACCTGTCGGACCAGATCCGGCCGATGATCTCCGACGTGGTCGGCTCATACGTAGAAGGCGAGACCGCTTCGGGCTACCCGGAGGAATGGGATCTGGAAAACCTGTGGACGGCTCTGCGCACGCTGTATCCGATCTCATTGTCGATCGACGAGGCGATCAAGACCGCCGGGGGTGAGCGCAACGACCTGACCCGGGAGTTCCTGGTCGAGGAGATCGTCGCCGACGCCCAAGCGGCCTACGACCAGCGGGAAGAGGAATTGGGCGCGGACAACACCCGCGAACTCGAGCGCCGGGTGCTGCTGTCGGTGCTGGATCGCAAGTGGCGCGAGCACCTCTATGAGATGGACTACCTGCGTGAAGGCATCACGCTGCGGGCGATGGCCCAGCGGGATCCTCTGGTCGAGTACCAGAAGGAGGGCTACGACATGTTCTCGGCCATGATGGACGGGATCCGCGAGGAGTCGGTCGGATTCCTGTTCAACCTCGAGGTCGAGATCGAAGGTGCCGAGGAGGCCGCCGAACCGGCTTTGGCGGGCTCGGACGAAGGGTTGGATGCCGAGGCGGTGCTGGCCTCGATCGCCGCCGGCGGTGACGGCTCGCACCCGCACATCCAAGCCAAGGGACTCGAGCGAACCGGCGAGAACCGAGGGCTCACCTACAGTGCGCCGGCGCTCGGCGAGGACGAGCCGGAGGTGCACCTCGAAGCCGGTGCCGAGGCGAAACAGTCGAACAGCCGAACGGCGAGCAACTCACGCGATCGGCGTTCGAATCCAAACCGGGGCAACCGCGGCAACAAGCGCAAGCGTTAGCCGCGCGCATCGGACAAGGTTCTTCTGGCCGGCCGGTCGCACTCCCTCGTGGGTGTGGCCGGCCGGTCTCTTTGTGGGGACCGGTGCGTCTGGACGCCGTCCCACCGCAGTGGATTGGTCTAGACAGATCTGCATCGAACTTGCTTGTGATCGGCTGATTTCGAGCATTTCCAGCGGATTCTTCGATTGGTCTATACCAAAGTATTGACAACGGTTCACGCATCCGGCACATTCGAGACACGATCACTGCAGCGGTCTGTCCCAAGAGAACCCCCTTCACCTTGGAGTACAGATGAAACGAGCCATCTTGGCTTCGGCGTTGGCTGCTGCCTGCACTGCTTCGGTGCTGGCCATCAGCATTGACGCTCAGGCCGACGCCAGCACGAACGCATCGGCGGCCCTGTCCAACAACTGGTATGCCTCGGCGCCGTACTTGATGCCGCTCGGCAACAATCCGCCGGACCCGGGTCCCGTCATGGCTGCCACCGGGCAGAAGGCATTCCAACTCGCGTTCATCCTGTCCGGCGGCGGTTGCAGCGCGGCGTGGGATGGCACCGATCCGGTTTCCTCCGATACACAAGTTGGAAACGTCATCAACGAGATTCGCGCCGACGGTGGTGACGTCTCTGTCTCGGTCGGCGGGTACAACGGAACGAAGCTCGGCCAGACCTGCGCCGATGCCGCATCGACCGCCGCTGCTTATCAAGCGGTGGTGTCGAAGTACAGCCTCAAGGCGATCGACTTCGACCTCGAGGAACCGGAGTACGAGGACACCGCGGCGATCGCTCGTGAGCTCGGGGCCGCCCAGATCCTGCAGCGGAACAACCCGGGAATCTTCATCTCGATCACCATGCCGGGCACATCGGCCGGTACCGGCTGGTTCGGGACGCAGCTGATCGATGAGGCCCATTCGCTCGGGTTCACGCCGAACAACTTCTCGATCATGCCCTTCGATGGCGGCTTCAACGGTGGCGCGTCGCAGGTCTCGGCGCTGGAGGCCTTGCATGGGCTGCTGATGAGTCACATGGGCTGGGACTCGGCAACCGCCTATTCGCACGAGGGATTCTCGGGCATGAACGGTAAGTCGGACAGCAGTGAGATGTTCTATCAGGCCGACTTCCAGACCGTGCTCAACTACGCCACCAGCCATGGGTTGGGCCGCTTCACCTTCTGGTCGGTGAACCGGGACCGGGCGTGCAACGGCACCACGGACAACGGCGTGTGCAGCAACGTCACACAGAACGATTGGGATTTCACCAAGTTCACCACGGAATTCGCCGGCGCGACACCGCCGCAGAGCAACCCGCCGACGGGGGGCGGCGGCACCGGAACCGGTGGGTCGTGCTCGGCCGGTGCCTGGAACTCGAGTACGGCTTACGTCGGCGGTTCGGTGGTCAGCTACAACGGCCACAAGTGGACGGCGAAATGGTGGACGCAGGGCGATGTTCCGGGCAACAACGGTCAGGGCGTCTGGACCGACAACGGCGCGTGCTGACACGCATTCCTCCGTTCGCTGTTAGGTAATCCTGATCAGCCGAGCTGGAATCGGACGCAGCGCCACCGGCCGTCGAGGCCTTCCAGGCGGAGCGCGACCGCACGAAATCGCGGCCCTACGGCCACCACCGCTGTCGCCTCGATGACGCCGTCCGCCGGTTCGGACAGATGCACGGAATGCAAGGTCGCGGGCCTGGCCGCGGTACCGAGTCGAGTCATTCGACCGGCATCGCGGGCCAGGCCCGCTTGCACGGCCGGTGAGGTGTGGCTCGCCAGTTGCAGCGGCGACCGTCGCCCGGTGGCTGTCTCGATGACCGCGATCAGCAGCCGCCGGGTGAACAACTCGGGATCGGGCAGATCGTTACGCGAGGTCGGTTGCGCCTCGAACTCGCCGATCTGCCGGGTCAGGCGCAGCCGGGACGGCTGTGGTTCGGCCTGGAACGGCAGCGGCTGGTCGTAGCGGCCGACCATGCTGAGCCGGGCCGGCCGCTCATCGTCGAACAATGGTTCCCGGCGCGGAGCCGGGCTGACCATGATGTCGGCCGGGGCGGGTGTCGAGGTGGCGATCGACATCTAATCAGCCTTTCCGTGCTGGGACGACGAGCCGCTGCCCGGGGTGGAGTACGCCCGGATCGGAACCGATCACACGCCTGTTCGACCTGTACCAATAAGGCCATTCGACGGCGACCTCGGCGTCCGTTGCCGATGGTCCGAGGCGTTGCGAGGTGATCGACCACAGCGAATCGCCGGGTTGCACGATCACCACCTGGCTGCTCGGCAATGGCGTTGCGGGCGTCTGCGGTGTCGACTGCGTCGGGGGATTCACGGCCGTCTGACCTCCAGGCGGTGTGCTCGTTGGTGGGCTCGGTTCGTCCTGGTGAATCGCTCCCATCGGCGGCGTGCCGATGCTGGGTGGGCTCGAGGTCTGGGACGGGTCGATGGGCGATCGAGCGGTACGAGGCAGGGTGGGCGCCGGCACGACTCCGGGATCGGAGGACACCGGTGTCGACGTAGCCGGCGGGGCCAGAGCCGTCGATGAGATGTTGGCGGCCGGCCCGGTTGACGGAGCCGCGCTGGCCGGCCCGTTCGGCCACCGCGGAGCGGGCACGTCCGGGGGCGTACTGCTGGGCGTGGACGCAAGACTGGTAACCGCGGGAGTTGTGACCGCGATGCTGACCGGCCACCGCGGAGCGGGCAGGGCCGAACCGGCCGGGGCCGCGAAGGCGGCGGTGGTCGGGCCGAGGATCAGGGAGACACCAGCGCTGGTAAGCACCAGGCGCTGCAGTGATTGGGGCGTACTTCGTACCAGGCCGCGTAGTAGCCGGCTGCTGTGCCCGGTTCGTTGGATCCAGATCGCGGCCAGTAACGCTGCGGTCAACCAGACCGAGGCGAGCCATAACAGGTCGCTGGCCACCGCCGCGACCGCGCGGTCAATCCCGACCTCTTCGATCCGGCGGTACGGATGGGCAATCTGCTGGGCCAAGGAACCAGGGGCCGGGCGCAATCGGGTCAGGACAAGAACCAGGACGAGCACGCTGGCGGACTGTCGAAGTGGCGCCACAGGGGACGGTTTCATGGCATTACCTTTCATTTGCTTTCGTTTGCATCTAACAACGCTGATTTGATGAAGGCAACTCACGAACTCTGGTTGTGGACAACTGGCGCCGAGGTTGTGGACAACGGAGGGCCGTGGCCACCGGCGCGGCGGGCTCCGGCGTGGTCACCAGCAAGTCGGCGCGCAGTCAGTAGGTCTACTGGTCACCGATGTGTGGGCCTGTCCGCCGCCCGACCTGTTTCCCACTGGGACGGCCCCGAGCGCACGGTCCAGGGCGGAGTTGTCCCTCCTGCTGTTGTG